>NZ_CP097151.1:0-300000 GCF_023370075.1 Deinococcus sp. QL22 | reverse complement strand
TGCATATCTCGAACGCTTTCTGGGTTGGGCAGGCCTGACGACCCCCACGGCTCTGGAGAGTCTAGATGCCCGCTTAGACGCTGTTGCCGCGCGGGTGAAGTCTAGCCTCGACTGGCCCCTGATAGAGCGGTTGGCCGGAAGCCAAACACCCTAGGCTGGCCCCCAAAGTATGGACGACTTCGAGTAGAGACTCGGCTCAGATAGAGGGTACAGAAGGTGAAGCCGATTGAGCCAGCCACAGCGCAGCGAACTCGTCCTGAAGGTGAGTCAGTTTTGCACCCATGGAGTTCAGCCCCGATTCACGCGGAGGCACCCCATGACCCAGCGCAAAACATCTACTGCCGAGTTCAAGCGAGACGCTTGGCTCGCGCCCAACTGGCCGAGAACATCGCAGGCACCGCTCGTGACCTCGGGATTGGATGATCTGCCTTGAGAACGTGGATGAAGGCCGACCAGCACAACGGTGATCAAGCGTTTCCTGGTCAAGGTCGTCAGTGCTTGACACCTGAACAGGGGGAACTCAAGCGCCTGCGGAAAGAAAACGAAATCCTGCGTCAGGAGCGTGAGATAAAAAAAAGCCGCGGCCTGTCTTGGGCAGAACGGACGCGCTTGAGCACGCCTGCCCGCTTCTTTGCCAGAGGGACCCCACGTTGAAATACGCGTTTGTCTACGCATGGCGCAGTGCATCCCCGGTGAAGATGTTATGCCGGGTGCTGGACGTGTCCAGCAGCGCGTTTTACAGCTGGCAAAGAAGGCCATCGTCACCACACGCACAGCTTCATGGCGCTGCTGGAGCAGCGCCTCCGTGAGCTTCATCAGGCCAGCAAAGGGCGCTCCGGTGCACCACGTCTTCAAGCCGATCTGCGCGGAAGGACAATGAATTTCTCGAAAGCGGATTTTGCGCCCCTGGCGGGCTGGGGGTCTGCAGGCCAAGGGAAAGCGACGATTCGTGCGAACGACCGATAGCGAACAGAGCTGTGCGGTCTGTCCCCATGTGCTTGACCGAAAATTTGCCGTTCAGCACGCTAACACGGTGTGGGCCTCTGATCTGACGTTCATTCCCACCCAAGAGGGCTGGTTGTCCTTGGCGGTGACACTCGACTTGCATTCACGGGCCGGAGTGGGTCATGCCATGGAAGCGCACATGCCAGCCACCTTGCCCCTCACAGCCTTGCAAATGGCGGGGGGGACAAGGAAACCTCCGCCTGGCCTGCTCCATCACAGCGACCTAAGGCAGTCCATACGCCAGTAAAATTTTTCAGGCTGAACTGACGCGCATGGGTGCGCAGGGGCGCATGAGTCGTACGGGCAATTGTTGGGATAACAGCGTTCTGGAAAGCTTTTTCAGTTCCCTGAAACGGGAACTGCTGGAAACAGCTCCTTTCGACAGCCGAGCTGTAGCACGGCAAGCCATCTTCGAATACATGGAGGTCTTCTACAATCGACGCCGACGGCACTCAACCCTGAACGACTTGACACCACACGAGTTCGAGCGTTTGGGAGGACAGTGAAGAATGTAGCCTGTGGGCGTTATAGAACGCTCGTCGACCTTCTACATAGACGCTGGCATGTTCTGCGGAATACGACTCTTCTTGGCTCAGACAGGTTGTGTTGCCTCAACTCGGCTCCTGGCAAGCTGAGGGCAGGGGTAGCCTGACCCTTAGACTCCCCTGCTGCGACTGCAGCCCACGTCTGGAACGCTCGTTTCTGGTTGAGTCGTCTGGTCTCGGCTGGTCCTGCGAACTCGTCCCAATTGAGTTGAAATCAGGTAGGGTTGCGTAAGGCCACAGGGAGAACGTGGCGCCTCTCGCTAAACACTGCATGGGAAGCCGCCCCCTGCACACCAAACGTCAGCGACAAACGTTGGTTATGTCCCTGAAGCACGGCATCGAGATAGGCCGCATTGAAGGTATCCCCAGCCCCCACGGGATCCACGACTAGAACTTCCGGGGCTGGCACCTGCAACAGCGTGCCGTTCTGTAAGGCCAGAGCACCTTGCTCTCCCTGTGTCACTACGACAGTGCTCCCGAGTGGCATGTGCTGAGCCAGCTGCCGCACTGCCGCTTCAGGGTCAGCTGGCCAGACACTGCTGCCTCGTTCACCAGAAGATGGTGCATGTAGGGCAACCAACCTGCGACCTCCGCGCGAACGGGTAGATAAAAGTTTTCAGACTTGAATATCGGTCAGGCCCCCCGGCATCCGTTTGAACCGTTCGTACCGGAGTGGTGAGAGGTCAATGAAGGGCGTCTCCCCCAGAGCCTCCTGCGCGATCACACGGGCGATGGCCGCCGCATGCATTACCCCGTGCCCTGAGAAGCCACAGGCATTCAGCCACCCCTGTACGCCCGGCATCTGGCCCACGATGGCCTGATGATCAGGGGTCACTTCGTAATACCCCCACCAGCTGGCATGCCGATCCAGCGAAGCCATCTCCAGCCACGGA
This sequence comes from Deinococcus sp. QL22, assembly GCF_023370075.1. Taxonomy (NCBI): domain Bacteria; kingdom Thermotogati; phylum Deinococcota; class Deinococci; order Deinococcales; family Deinococcaceae; genus Deinococcus; species Deinococcus sp. QL22. Next base: position 297,557 of record NZ_CP097151.1, on the reverse strand, counting down.
AAGCGCGTCATGGCTGCTTCCAGCGTGGGCTCCAGCCAGTCCCACTCCATGCCTTCCCGCCACCCCACGTCTGCTGGGTTCGCACGCCCCAGGATAATCCGGTTCCCCTCTGAGCGCAGCCATACACCGCTCTCCAGGTCGAAGATCATCGGCAGCGGTCGGGGCAACTTCAGCGGCGCAGTAGTAAACACCATCCGCCGCGCCGGCTGAACTGGAATTTCCAGACCTGCCAACGCGCCCACCTCCCCCGACCAGGCTCCACTCGAATTGACCAGCAATGGAGCCTGCACCGTTCCCGCTGACGTGGTCAGCCGCCAGATCTCGCCGAACCGCTGAATGCCAGTCACCCTGGTGTCCAATAGAAAGCGTGCACCACGCTCCCGGGCGCGGTTCACATACGCCATCGTCAGCCCGTGGGCGTCCACGTGGCCATCTGTGCCGCAATACGTGCATCCTCCCAACCCATCCGGCAGAAATTCGGCATGCACCTGAGCTCCTGTGGGGGTCAGGCGCTCGGTCGGCACGCCTAACCTGTGCTGAAGATCCACCCCCAGTTGATAGCTGGGCCACTGCGCCTCAGGCACCAGCAGCAGGTAGCCGCCTGGGTGGTACCCGGCCTCTGGCATGCTGGCGTACTCCTCAATGCTGTGCTTCGACAGGAGGATATTGGTTTCCGACGTGAACTGGGCACGGACACCCGCCGCGCTCTTGCCGGTCGACCCGCCCGCCGGACTGCCCTGCTCCAGCACCACGACCTTTAAACCCCGCTCGGCCAGACGCCACGCGCAGGCTGCCCCAATGATGCCTGCCCCGATCACCGCCACGTCCCAGCTCATGCCGGTCGTCATGTGAGGTCAGCCTCGACCACAGGAAAGCCCTCCACAGGAAAGGTGTCGACGTTCGCTGAGCGCTGCTGCACCAGTACGCCGCCGTCCACCGAAACGAACTGCCCAGTCACATATGCTGCGTCATCCGACGCCAGAAACAGTGCGGCCCCTGTCATATCCTCTGCCACGCCATAACGCCCCAGTGGCACGGTCTTCTCACGCACCCGGAGCTGCTCCTCCGTTAGGCCGTACGTGTTGATAAATCCCGGCACCACTCCGTTGACCCGGATGCCGTAAGGCGCCAAGTCCAGGGCCATGGCACGTGTCATGGCTTCAATCCCGCCCTTCGTGGCGTCGTAAGCAACATTCCCACGGTGGGCGCGGGTCGCGCCGCCAGACGACGTGCTGATGATGACGCCCCTGCGACGCCGCGCCATAACCCGGGCGGCCCGGTGCGAACACAAGAACACGCTTTTCAGGTTCACCTGGATGATCCGGTCCCACCAGCTCTCGTCACCCTCCAGAAAATGCCGGTTAGTGTCGATCAGCCCTGCGTTGTTGTACAGCACGTCCACGTAACCGAAGGCTGCTTCGACGAGTGTGAACATGGCGTCCACCTGCACCGCGTCCGAGACATCCGCTGGCACTGCCAGGGCGCGTCCACCCGCCGCCGTGATGCTGTCCACAACTGTTCGCACCGCGTCTTCACTCAAGTCATTCACAGCCACCTGGGCGCCTTCACGGGCAAAACGCTCCGCCACAGCGCGGCCGATCCCGCCAGCAGCGCCCGTCACCAGTACCACACGGTTGTCAAAGCGGTTAGAAACAGCGTTTGTCATATGTATCTCCTTAAACCTCATGCAGGTATGAACCGGCGGCGCGGCCAACTCTCAGCCTGGCCAGACACGTAGGGCCGAAAATGAACAAGTTGATTGGGCAGCCAGGGGGAGGTCTTGTGGGTGAATGACGGTAGGCTTCTGGTACCCACTGATGCGGCCCCGGTCACCGAGCAGCAAGGTGGGCTGCCCAGCAGGTGTGACCTGCACCGCGCGGTGTGGCGTGGCTTCACTGATCACCTGCCCCCCGGCACATCTGGCCCCTCAAGCCGGATGCCCATTCGGTCTCCTCACCGGGTATAGAGATCCGTCACACCTAGGATCAGGTCGTCCCGCAGCACCCGGTGGAGGGCGTGCAGGCGGCCATTGTCACTGCGGTTCAGCTCAGCACTGAACACGACGTAGAAGCCTTCGAGACGCCGCACAGGTCAGCCGATCGTGAACGGATCGCGGGTGGCGCCGCTCAGTTCCAACCAGACGGTCTTCGTGTCGAGGTATTCGTGTACCGCCTCCAGAGAATTCTCCCGGCCGAAGCCGCTGTGCTTAAACCCCCCGAACGGTGCGTTGTAACTCACCGCGCGGTAGGCGTTGACCCAGACGGTGCCGGCCTTGATCGCGTGTGCCGCACGGTGGGCGCGCTGCACATCCCGGGTCCAGACACCCGCTGCCAGTGCGTAGCGGGAGTCATTCGCCAGTTGCACCGCTTCGGCCTCATCTCTGAAGGTCAGCACGGACAGCACGGGGCCAAAGATCTCCTCAGTTGCCAGACTCATACGGCTGTGAACACCCGTAAAGATCGTTGGCTCCACAAAGAACCCGGCGTCCAGGTCACCGCCCGAGGCACGCCGTCCACCCGTCACCAACGTGGCGCCTTCCTGCTTTCCAGCCTCACAGCGGCGCAGGATGTTGTCCAGATGCGCCCGGAAGGCCACTGGGCCCATCTCAGTCGCCGGATCAAGCGGATCCCCCAGTGTGATGGTTTGCGCCCGTTTAACCACACGGGAAACCAACTCATCGTGGATGGAGTCATGGACCAGCAACCGAGATCCGGCGATGCAGGTCTGACCACCCGCCGCAAAGATCCCCGCGATCACGCCGTTGGCCGCAGCATCCAGGTCGGCGTCCTCAAAGACGATGTTGGGGCTCTTCCCCCCCAATTCAAGACTGACCTTGGCGAGGTGCCCCATCGCGGCCTGCCCGACCTTGATGCCAACTTCAGTGCTGCCCGTGAAGGCCACCTTGTCCACGCCTGGGTGGGCCACCAGGGCCGCGCCCACAGCCGCGCCGCCGGTCACCACATTGAACACGCCCGGTGGAAACCCGGCCTCCTCCACCCGCCGGGCGAATTCCAGCGCCGACACCGGCGTCTGGTCGGCCGGTTTGACCACCACCGTGCAGCCTGCTGCGAGCAGCGGAGCCAACTTCCAGGTGAGCAGCAGCAGTGGAGAGTTCCAAGGCACAATCGCGGCCACCACGCCGACCGGCTCGCGGCGGGTGTAGATAAAATAGTTCGGTTTGTCGCTGGGGATCGTCTCACCATGCAGTTTGTCGGCTGCTCCCGCGTAGTATTCGTACCACTCGGGCAGCATCCGGCACTGACCCTGCATCTCCCGCAGCAGCTTGCCGTTATCACGCGTCTCGATCTCTCCCAGCAGGTCGGCGTCACGTTCCAAGATCTGGGCAAGCCCGTGAATCAATTTCGAGCGTTGCCTTCCGGTCAGGCGGCTCCAGGGACCGTCGTCCAGTGCGGCGCGGGCCGCACGCACGGCGGTATTCACATCTTCCGCCCCAGCCTCCGGGACGCGCGCCCAGGCCTTCCCGGTGTAGGGATTGACGGTGTCGACCAATGCGCCGGACTGAGCGGGGACGAACTGGCCGCCAATGTACAGCGGGTACTCGGGCAGCGTCATGGGGTCTCCTTCATGCTGGGCCTCGAGGTCACGCTGGGCACCTGACCGCGCCGGTAGACCAGAACAGTGCGTTTGAACTCTAGGATGACCGTGCCGTGCTGGTTGTACCCGGAGGTCTTAAACGTCAGCACCCCCTGGTGGGGCCGCGAGCGGGACTCACGCAGTGAGAGCACTTCGCTGCGGGCATACACCGTGTCCCCCTCGAACAGCGGGTGTGGGAGGCGCACTTCGTCCCAGCCGAGGTTCACGGCGTTTTGCGACATGTCTGAGACTGACAGACCCGTGACGAGCGCGATGGTGAACGCACTGTTGACCAGGGGCCGCCCGAACTCTGTGTGCGCGGCGTAATGTGCGTCGAAGTGGATGGGGTTGGTGTTGTTGGTCAGGAGAGTAAACCAGATGTTGTCGTTCTGGGTCACGGTCCGGCCGAGGGGATGTTCGATGACCTGGCCGGGCTCGAAATCCTCGAAGCAGCGACCGCTGCTGGTGGGGGTGGTCACAGGGTTCTCCTTTCCTGAGCGTAACGGTGCAGGGTCACCTGCGCCATGCGGATGTTTGCGGCGTCTACCATTCGGCCTTCCAGGCTGACGGCGCCGCGGCCTGTTTCCTCGGCTTCGTGCAGCGCCGCAACCACCGCCTGAGCGTGCGCCACCTCCTCTGGCGTCTGAGAAAACGCTGCGTTCACCACGTCCAGTTGCCTGGGATGGATGCACTGCTTGCCGTCGAACCCCAGCCCGCGCGCAATTCGGGTCATGCGGGCCAGGCCGTCCGGGTTGTCCAGCGGAGCGTACGGGCCATCCAGGCAGCGCAGCCCGTGGGCGCGGGCGGCCAGGACGATCGACTGCATGGCGTGGTGCCAGCGGTCACCGGGATAATCAGCGTCGTAAGCGCCGCGTTCTCCGATGTGTTCGATGGGCATTTGAGCACTTGCTGCGAAGTCGCCCGGCCCGAAGATCAGGGCTTCGAGACGGGGAGAGGCCGCGGCAATCTCGCGGACGTTCAGAACACCAGCAACCGTTTCAATCTGAACTTCCACGCCGGTGGCCTGTGAGGAGCCCTGAGCCGCTTCCACCTGCGTCAGCAAGGTCTCGACGAACTGCACGTCCCGGGCAGCGTTTGCCTTGGGCAGCATGAGAAGATCCAGTCTCTCACCGGCAGCCTCCATCACCTCGGTCAGGTCGCGGTAGGCGAAGGGGGTGTCCAGGCCGTTCATGCGAACCACCCGCAGCCGCCCTCCGAACTCCAGCCCGGTCAGGGCACGGATGACGTTCGCCCGTGCCCTGATCTTCTCCTCCAGCGGTACAGCATCCTCAAGGTCCAGAACCACCGCATCTGCTGGGCTCGTCACGGCCTTCTCAATCATGTGCCAGCGGTGAGCAGGAACGTACAGCTGGCTGCGTTCCAGTCGCGCGGGAATCATAGCGCGCGCTCCAGTTCGGCCAGAACCTCGGCGGTGTGCTCCCCCAGGGCAGGGACACGGCCCATGCGTGGGCGCTCACTTCCAAGGTTGTGAGGTGGAAGCAGGGCCGGGATGGTGCCCACGGGCGTCTGCACCTGCGTCCAGCGCTGACGCTCCTGCAACTGCGGGTGGTTCACCACCTCCTGCACGCTATTGACTCGGGCACTGGCAATCCCAGCCTGTTCCAGACGAGCACTCACCTCATCCCGGCTCAGGCCCGCGAAGGCCGCTTCGATGGTGTCTTCCAGTGGGACGCGGTGCGCGAGTCGCTGGGCATTGGTCGCGAACCGTTCATCGTCGGTCAGGTCAGGGCGCTCCAAGACGTCGGCGCAAAAGTTCACCCATTCACGCTCGTTCTGAACGGCAAACATGACCTGGCCGTCTGCACAGCGGTAAGCGCCGTAAGGCACGATCATGTTGTGCCGCAGCCCCGCGCGGCCTGGTGCACGCCCCTGACCGATCAGGCTGTACATGGGCGGCATCATCCATTCGGTCAGGGCCTCAAACATGGAGATCTCGATGCGCTCCCCCCGCCCGGTGCGCCCACGGACCAGCAGGGCCGCGAGAATGCTGGAATGGGCGTACAGCCCGCTGGCGATATCCGCCACAGAGATGCCAACTTTGGCGGCCTCCTCCACGCTGCCGGTCAGGGCGATCACCCCCGCTTCGGCCTGGATCAGCATGTCGTAGGCCTTTTTGTGTGCGTATGGACCGGACAAGCCGTAGCCAGAGATGGACACCCAGATCAGGCGTGGAAAGCGCTCGCGGACCGTCTCCCACCCGAAGCCCAGACGCTCGACCGCCCCGGGCAGGAGATTGTGGACAAATACGTCTGCGCCGCCCAGCAATTTTTCCAGGGTCGCTGCTCCATCCGGGCTTTTCAGATCCAGCACCACGCTGCGCTTGCCACGGTTGAGCCAGGCAAAGTACGCCGAGACTCCACCGAGTGCACCGTCATACCCGCGCGCCAGGTCTCCTTCGCCGGGGCGCTCCACCTTGATGACATCCGCCCCCAGATCCGCCAGCTGGCGCGAGCAGAACGGCCCGGCGACCGCCTGCTCCAGCGCGACCACCCGCAGACCTTCCAGGGGCAGCATCTAGTACGACCTCGGCATACCCAGCACCTTCTCGCCGACAAACGACAAGATCAGGTTGGTGCTGATCGGCGCGACCTGATAGAGCCGCGTTTCGCGAAACTTGCGTTCGATGTCGTACTCAGCGGCGAAGCCGAAGCCCCCGTGCGTCTGGAGACAGGCGTTCGCAGCCTCCCAGGACGCGTCTGCGGCCAGCAGCTTGGCCATGTTGGCTTCGGCGCCGCAGGGTTGCCCCGCATCGAACATGGCCGCCGCCTCATACCGCATCAGGTCCGCTGCGCGCACATTCACGTAAGCGCGGGCAATCGGAAATTGAACCCCCTGGTTCTGCCCGATTGGCCGGTCGAACACCACTCGCTCGCCGGCGTAGCGGCTGGAGCGCTCGGTAAACCAATACCCGTCCCCCACGCACTCCGCCGCGATCAGGATCCGCTCGGCGTTCATGCCGTCAAGCACGTATCGGAACCCCTGCCCTTCCTGCCCGACCAGGCTGCTGTCTGGGATTTCCAGGTCATCGAAGAACACTTCGTTGGTCTCGTGTCCCACCATGTTCTGGATGGGCCGCACGGTCATGCGGCTGCGGTCAATGGTCCTGAGGTCCACCAGGAAGGTGGACAGGCCTTCTGTTTTCTTGCGGACGTCTGCCAGGGGCGTGGTCCGGGCCAGCAGCAACAACAGGTCGGAATGCTGAAGGCGGGAGGTCCAGACCTTTTGCCCATTGATCACATAGGTGTCACCCCGGCGCACTGCGGTGGTCTTGAGCCGGGTGGTATCGGAACCTGTGGTGGGCTCGGTCACCCCGAAGGACTGGAGGCGCAGTTCTCCGCTGGCGATGCGTGGCAGGTACTGCGCTTTCTGCTCATCTGACCCGTGGCGCAGCAGGGTGCCCATGATGTACATCTGGGCATGGCAGGCACCGGAATTCGCGCCGGACCGGTTGATTTCCTCAAGGATGACGCTGGCTTCGGTCAACCCCAGGCCCGCGCCGCCGTACTCCTCGGGAATCAGGGCCGCGAGCCAGCCGGCCTGGGTCAGGGCGTCGACGAACGCTTCGGGATAGCCGGCGCGTTCAGCGTCCAGCCAGTACTGGGTGTCGAAGCGGGCGCAGAGATCACGAACCGGTTCGCGGAGTTCAGGATAGGTCAGGGTCATGCAGATACCTCAGGGGGGAACAGGGGGGGAACGGCAAAGGCCCGAATTTCGATCCCTTCTGCCTCCAAGGCAGCGCGGATGGCGCGGGCGATCTCTACGGCGTTAGGGTTGTCGCCATGAATGCATAAGGTGTCTGCCTTAAACTTGAAGAAGCCGCCGTCCAGGGTCTGAGTCCGCCCTTCCTTCACCATCGTGACGGCGCGGCAGGCTGCCTCGTGCGGGTCGTGGATGCTGGAGCCTGGCAGGCTCCGCGGGGCCAGGCGCCCGTCATGCAGGTACGCCCGTTCCGGGAAGAGTTCCAACACGACGGGGACGCTCAACTTCCGCGCTTCGGTCTCCAGCAAGGTGGTGGGCAGCACCAAGAGGGGAAGAGTGGGATGCACGTCGTAGACGGCTTGAGCAATGGCTTGGGCGGTTGGGGCATGGGTCCAGGCGCGGGTGGAGAGGGCGCCGTGCGCCTTCACGTGCCGGAGAGGCACGCCGACCGATGCCGCCATGCCAGCCAGGGCAGACACTTGGTACAGCACGTCTGCGTACACTTCCCCGGGGCTCGCCTCCAGAATGCGCCGCCCGAATCCGACTCGGTCGGGGAAGCCGGGGTGAGCCCCGACCCCCACGTTGAACTGCCGGGCAAGCTTGAGGGTGGCGTGCATGGTAACGGGATCCCCGGCATGAACGCCGCAGGCCACGTTGGCAGAAGACAGGAAGGGGAAAAGCGCCTCGTCGTGCCCAAGCGTCCACGCTCCAAAGCTTTCGCCCACGTCGGCATTCAGGTCGACGAACATCTGCCCCTCACTCGTAGATGGCCGTTGGGCCCAGCAGCGCGGCCCGCATGCGGTTTTTCAGGTAGGTGCCGTCCCGGGGCGGGAGGGTCATGGGGTCTGCCGTGAGGGCCACTTTCACCACAGCCAGGAGGGGATTCCCACCGGCGTGCAGGTCGGCCCGCAAGGCCGGAATGCCGCTCGCCTCCCGGACGGTCGTGGTCCGCTCGAACCCGCAGGCGCGCGCCACAGCGGCGAGGTCGACTCCGGCCGCAGTGTGGGTGTGCTGGGAGCCAGTCTCCCCGTAGCGTTCGTTGTCCAGCACGACCACACTCAGGTTGGAAGGCCGCGTGGTGGCGATGGTCGACAGGGCGCCGAGGCCCATCAGCATTTCACCGTCCCCCGTGAAGACCACCACCGGTCGGTCCGGTTGGGCGAGGGCGAGGCCCAGCCCGAACATGGCTGCGCCGCCCATCGCGCCCCACAATGGGAAGTCGTATGGGCTGTCGGACAGGGAGGCAAGGTCCCAGGCGGTGGCCCCCAGGCCGGTGACGACCAGCAGGCCTGCGCGCTCCTCGAGCAACTGCGCCATGACCGCCCGGCGTTCCAGTCGGGGCGCGTTCATTTGCTCCTCCCAAACGTCTTGGCGCCCAGCAGCTTTTGCGAGAGCAGCACCGCGACCGGACTGTAGGTGCTGTACGCCAGCCGCAGGGCCGCGTCCACCTCCCCAGGCAGGAGCTCCGGATCATCCACCCGCTGGACCAGAACGCCCATGGCCCGCAGTACGTCCGGAGTGGCCTGACCCATGGGGACTTGCCAGGGGTTGAACTCCCCCCACTCGCCGCGCATGGTGACCAAGGTGACGAGGGGCATCTGGCAGGTCTTGAGGAGCGAGAGCATGTTGATGCAGTTGCCAACGCCGCTCGACTGCATGAGCAGCACGGACCGCACGCCGCCCACCCAGGCACCAGCTGCCAGGGCGACGCCTTCTTCCTCGGTGGTGAGCGTCACAGCGCGCATGTCCGGGTCGGCCTGACAGTGCTCAATCAGGCCACGGTGCCCTCCATCCGGCACAAACGGCACCAGCCGGACGTTCTGCGCTTTGAGGACGTCATAGACCGCCTGGGACCATGTCCCGGCAGGATTCTGAAAAGTTGAAACGGGTTCACTCATGTCGCGCTCCTTGGCAGAGGGTGTTGAGTTCCGCGCTGGCCACCGCGAGGTCGGGGACCGCTTCGATATGACGGACCAGCGCCAGCGCCCGTTCACTCACTGCCTCACTGAAGCGGGGCTCAACGAGGGCGCGGAATTTGGCTTCCAGCTCGGCGGTGCTGACGGGGTTCTCCTGATTCCCCCGGGGAAAGTCACCCCCGGCTCGCAGCACCTGACCGTCAATCAATTCCACTTCCACACGGGCAGGCCAGGCCGCCGGGTACATGGCGGTCAGCTCCGCAGAGACGGCTGGTTGGACCCGCGGCAGCAGGCGGGCCAACATTTCCTCCGTCACTCCGGAAGGGCCAAAACGGTTCTCACTGAACTGGGTCAGGCCGACCGCGCCTTCCAGCAAGGCCGCGCTGACCACATATGACAGGCTGAACTTGGCCTGGTACGGCGTGTGGGGATTGCGTTCACTCACGATCTCCCAGCCCGGGCCGTACGTGGCGACGCGCACCTCACGAACCTGGTTCAGTACCCACTCGGCCGTCCACCCGTGGGCTTGGCGCAGCGCGAGAGCCGCGTCGATGGCCGTGTGGGTGTGGCCGCAGCACGAGTACAGTTTGTAGCCGTTCTCGCTGACCTTCCACAGCTCACCCAGGTCGGTGGTCACCCGCTCGGCGTCATGGACGGCGCTGGTCGCCGCAAAAAACCCGCGTGGCCCCTCCAGGATGGTCGGTGCGCCGGTGAAGCCGCGCCGGGCCAGATCCGCGGCCATCACGCCGTTCATGGCAGCCTTGCCAGGATGCAGGGTTTTGCTCATGGCGCCGCTCGCATTGAATTCCCACAGGCCAGCCGCCTGAGTGCCGGCGGTACCCAGCGCGTCAAGCATCTGGCGCTCGTCAAGGCCCATCAGGGTGCCGGCCGCAACCGCCGCGCCAAAGGTGGCGACTGTGCCGGTGGGGTGCCAGTGGCGGTAGTGGCTGGGGTTGACGGCTTCCCCGATACGCAGCGCGGCTTCGTAACCCAGCACGACGGCCCGCAGAAAAGCGGCGCCGCTCTGATGTTCACGTTCGGCCACGGCAAGGGCGGCAGGGATGATGGGCGCAGCGGCATGAACGGTGGAGCCCTTGTGAATGTCGTCGAGCTCGAGGATGTGCGTAGCGACGCCGTTGGCAAGGGCGGCTCCCGCGGCACTGGCCCGTCCAGCACTAAAGACAGTGGCGTCGTCAGCCTGTCCGAGACCGCGTACGAGGTCCTGGACAATGCGGGCAGGGGGTTCCAGCGAACCGGCGAGCAGAGAGCCGAGCCCGTCGAGGACGCTCCGGCGGGCATCCTCAAGAACGGAATCCGGAATAAAGGGAGGACTCGCCATGAATGCGGCGAGGACGGCACTGGTTCCAGCGTGGGTCACTCGGTTCTCCTTCAATGTTGAATTGCTGTTCATTGTCCTCCAGTTCCGGCGAAGTGTCTTGAGCGTTTCACCCGTATCTCCTGCGGAAATTGGCACAGGCGGTGGGCAAGACACTGGTCGCGTGAATTTGAATTCTGTGCGTCCGGATATCGCACGAGACTCGGCATCACCTGCACGGTGAGGGAGCCAGGGGCCGACCAACAGGAGAATTTGTGCCGCAATATGGGTTCAATCGCTGCGGCTATTTGGTCTGGTCAGACAGGAGATGGGTTCCTGTGCTGATTTCCGCAGCCTGAAGCCAGGATCTGTTCAAGACACCCAGCACGGTGAACGAAATAATGCGCCTACCTCTGGGCTGAGGTGAGCGCCTTTGCCTGGGCAGAGTGTCCGCTCGGGGCTGCCCTCAGCCGCCTCTCCTCAGCCCCGCATCCAGAGCATTCACCTTCGCTTCCTAGGAGAGACATTCATGCCACATGCACTGATCGTTCATGCCCATCCAGAAGCTGAATCCTTTTGCTCTGCTCAGATGTGGGAGGCCGCCAGATCCCTTGAAGCCCAGGGCTATACGGTCGAGATCAGTGACCTCTACCAGATGGATTGGAACCCAGAACTTGGCCGGAACGATTTTGAGCATGAACTGGTCGGACACTTCAAACCCCAGGTTGAACAGGTCAAAGCCGTGAATCACAGCACGTTCGCCCCGGACGTCGCGGCAGAAATCGAGAAGGTGCAGCGCGCAGATCTGTTGGTCTTCTCCTTCCCGATGTGGTGGTTCTCCCTGCCGGCCCTGCTCAAAGGCTGGGTAGACCGCGTGTTCGCAATGGGCGTAGCCTATGGGGGAAGTGTCGGCCGTTTCGAAACGGGTGGCTTCCAGGGCCGACGGGCGATGTTGCTTTTCACCACCGGCAGCACCGAGGACATGTTCGGTCACGGCGCGCGGGACGGCGAGATGGACGTCATCCTGTTTCACATTCAGCACGGCATGTTCTATTTCGTCGGCTACAACGTCCTCGCGCCGGTCATGAGCTTCAGCCCGGTGCGCAAGACCCCTGAAGAGCGGGCGCAGCAGTTGGTGCAGGTTCGCGAGGCCTTCTCAACTCTGGACACCCGGCCGGTCTTGTTGTGGAACACCGGAGCAACTGTCAGTCACTGACCAGACTGCCCGCTTGCACGCCTGTTCCTCAGTCCTGTTGATGATTGCTGATGCCATCTGCTCTGGCGATGACCGCTGCAAGGAGATCTATGCCTGTATTGACCCTTTACACGCCAGACCTTCACTCTTCAGAACAGGTTCAGCGTCTGGCAGACGCACTGGTACAGCGCTTGTCTCCCAGGTTAAAGGTACCGCCCGAGCTGCTGTGGGTGCACGTTACCCCTCTCACTCACCTTCAGGAGGGCTTACACGGCACCGTGGATACCCCTCATCTCGTGGTCACGGTCATGGCCAATCCCCGACCTGACGAAACTGTACGCCAAGCCATGAGCGATATCGCTGGGGTATTGGTGGAGCACCTGAAGCTTGACCCTCATCAGGTCTGGATTCACTGGACGGATCTTCCTCCAGCCCGGACTTTTGCCAATGGTCAGGTGTACTGAGGTGAACCGAGTAGACAGCTGAAGAGACCTCGTGAACTGCTTACCACCGCATGAAGAGGAGGCGGCGCCCTGGTCAGTCACGAGCCCCTGCACCAGTGGAACATCCCGTTCGCACCGCTCCTGACTGAAGACCTGCGTTACCGGGAACCCCGGCGGGGTTCTCGGTGGTTCTTGGACGAAGTGTGCATCGAGATCGGTGGCAGGAAACACTGGTTGTGGCGGGCCATCGACGAATCCGGTGCTGTTCTCGACCTCCTTGTCCAAGCTCGGCGAGCTACCCAGGCAGCAAAGACCTCTCTCCGAAGACTCTTGATGAATGATGACGTGCCAGACGTAATTCACACGGTTCTGTCAGGTTAACTACAATGCCAGTAAGTTAAGGGGTTTAGGGGCCATGTCGAAGGTGTCAAGATGAAGGATGAATCTTGGCACCGCACTGCTGACCACGGCCCGCGATCAGCCACTCGATCACCTCAGCACCTTCGCCACGAGCCTCGACGCTGCGTTGGTGACGCAAGCCCTTGAAGCGACGGGAACCGCTTCGGTTCGTCGCAGGAAGCTTCCTGCAGAACGGGCCGTCTGGCTGATGCTGGGCATGGCGCTCCTGCGCGACCGATCGATTCAGGCGGTGTGTGACCATCTGCATCTGGTTCTCCCTGATCCCAACGGGAAGATCATCATCAGTTCGGCGGCCCTGGTGCAGGCGCGAGACCGACTGGGGACGGCCCCTCTCAAACACCTGTTCGATGCCGTTGTGACCCGTCATGGACATGAGCAGCTTGACGCCCACCGTTGGTGTGGTTTGGCGGTACTGGGTATTGATGGCACGACCATCCGTGTCCCGGACAGCGATGAGAACCGGGCGCACTTCAGTCTGCCTCCCAGTGGTGCCCACCGTGAGAGCGCCTATCCGCAAGCAAGGGTCGTCGGCCTGATGGCGCTTGGGTCGCACTTCCTGCTGGACTTAAAGGTCGGCGCGTATACGGAGAGCGAGGAATCGCTCTCCAGCAGCTTCGATGAGCACCTGCCCGATCACTGTGTGCTGCTGGTCGACCGGGGGCTGATGGACTACGGGCGGTTTTACCGCCACCAGAAGCGAGGGGAGGAGCGCCACTGGCTTGTCCGGGCCAGGAACAACTTGGTGTGGACGGTGCTGGAGATCCTGGGGCCAAATCAGGTCACCCTCTGAGGTTCCCTTTCGCAGACCTGCGCGCAGGTCTGACCCCACGCTGCCCCGCAGCATGCAGATCCGTGTCATCTGCTATCAGCTCCCAGGCTTCAAACCACAGTGGCTGCTGACGTCCATGTTGGACGCCGAGCGTTACTCAGCGACCGAGATCATTGAGCTCTACCATCAGCGCTGGGAACTCGAAACGGGGTTTGATGAACTGCACACGCATACCCTGGAACGATTGGAGGCGTTGCGCTCTCAAACCCCAGACCGAATTCAGCAGGAACTGTTCGCGTTGGCCGTGGTGTACAACCTGGTGCGCCTGGAAATGGCCCGAGTGGCGGGGCTTCTGGAGGTCAGTCCCTTACGAATTTCGTACCGAACCAGCCTGCTGCTGATCCGGACGTTATGGCTCAGCGCGCGGGTGGTGGCTGCTGGTCGTCTGCCACAGTATCTGGAGCAACTGACCAGCGACATTGCATTGCTCGTTCTTCCTGCCAGGCGACCTCGCTCATACCCTCGAGTCGTTAAAATTAAGATGACCCGTTACCCAAGAAAAGTGCGTGCCAGTGCCACACTACCTTCTTAACTTACTAGCATTGAGGTTAACTAGTAAGGTGGTGGACAGTGACTGACCCAACGCCCTACCGACACCGCTTCCCGTTGAGTTACCGGGATGTCTAGGAACGGCGGTGTTGCCTTCACTTGGCGTACGGCCCAGGGATGGCCTGAGGATCAGGCCATCCCTACCGCAACCATTCCCCCTGTCTGGAATGCATGCTTCTGATTGCTTCTTCTGGTGGGGCGGAAACGCCCCTTCGGGAGGGATGGTGATGGAATGAACCCAAAGTACCGGGCCAGCAGTCAAGTCACTTCTAGGCGCAATGATACCGAGTGGCGAACTCGGCAGGTGGGACATACCCCAAACTGGAATGCAGACGTTCCTGGTTATACAGCCGACCGATGAAGTGGTTGATCTGGCAATGTGCGTCGTCGAAATCAAGATAGTCCTGCAGATCGACTTCTTCTGTTTTCAGGGTTTTGTAAAAGCTTTCCATGCGGGCGTTGTCGTATGGGTTTCCCTTTCTGGACATGCTCGGGATTAACCCAGCCTCCCGAAGCCGATCGACATAGACGCGACTTGCATATTGAGACCCTTGGTCAGAATGGTGCAGTAAGCCTGGGCTTGGGCAGCGCGCCCCAAGCGCGTTGTTGAGTGCTTTCAAGGCCAGCGCCGCGTCAATGCACCTGGACATGGCCCAGCCCACGATTTCTCGGGTGAAGCTGTCCAACACGCAGGCCAGGTACACAAAACCACCTTTCACCCGAACATAGGTCAGATCAACTTGCCAGACTTGGTTGGGGTGAGTCGGAACCACGGTCGGCAGCAAATTTTCAAAACGACGTTCGCTGTGCGTCGAGTCCGTGGTGGCCTGAAACCGTCGTTTGGGACGACATAACAACCCCTGTGCCCTCATGACCCGTAAGACGCGCTTGTGGTTGGTTCGATGTCCCCGACGGGCCAACTCATGGGTCACGCGTCGGTAGCCGTAACCATTCCACTTCAACACGATGGCTTCAATCTCTTTCGTGAGATCCAAATCTGGATTCACCCTTGTCCGAGTCTGTTGACCCAGATACCAAGACCGACTGACCGCATGCAACTCACACAAGCGACGTACCGACACCGTCGGATGCGCGCAGCGCGCATCCGTGATCATTTGGTGCCGCTTTTCAAGCGGTACGTCGCTAACGATTTTTTCAGGATCGTATTCTCCAGAGCGAGCTGACCGCAATACCGTTCCAGCTCGGCAATGCGAAGTTCGTCGCTGCGATCCGTGGTAGCCCCATCCGTAAACGCAGCTTCACCACGTGCTTCGACCTCTTTGCGCCATCGGTACATCAGACCCGGTGCCAGGGAGTGGGTGCGACTGAGCTGGGCGGTCGTCTGTTGGCCGCTGTTGATCTGGCTGACGACCTCAAGTTTGAATTCGCGGCTGTGGTTCCGTCCGGGCATACGATCTCCTTCGCGATGCAATCAGCGTATCCGCTGACTGGGGCGAAGTGTCTTGGTCTATGGTCCTGTCAGAGGGTGTCACTCCAGTGACGATTCTCAGTTCGGGCGTGCAGACTCAGACATTCCTGTGCGCGTTTTCGCCGCCCCAATCCTTGCTGACGTCGCTCGTGTCGCCGTGTTGAACGATGTTCTTGCTCAACCATGTGGTTGCATCCGGCGTCACGAATCACCTCTTGGTGGTCAACGTTCACCCGGCTCGGAACCTCTTGAATTGCGGCTCCCTCGCTCCGCAGCCCATCCGTCTGAATGACCTCTGGGACAGCGTCTTCACCCAGCAACCTCGTCAGAACGGTTTGTGCAGCGTCGGTAGAGCGGTGGCGTTGAAGGAGGGAAGCCTGCACGAAGCCGTGCTCGTCCACGGCCCTCCAGAGCCAGGGGCAAATCCCATCAACGGTGGTACAGACCTCATCCGGAGGCCACCCCGAACCCCGACGGGGTTCAGGGTGACGCAGTTCCTCTGCAAAGAGGGGTTCGAACTTGATGCACCACTCGCGGAGGGTCTCATGACTGACCAGGGTGCCACCGTGGTGGGTGAATTCTTGAACGTCCTAGTACAGCGTTCAATTAATACGAATGGTTTCATAGTGGCGTCCGAGGGTTCGTCGGGCGGCCTGAGTCGAGAACTGCCAGTTGAGTGTGATGGCCGCGCGTGAACGCGCGGCCACCCAGGCCTCGACTTCGGAACGAAGTCGTTCCAGCGAAGGAATCCGCCGATGTCAACACTGCCGCTGAAGAGCGCTGAATTCCAACTCCGCCATGTTTAACCAAGAGGCGTGTTTCGGCGTGTAGATCCACTCGAATCGGCCCACCAACCGGTGGGCCTGTTCTGGGGACATCCACTTGTAGAAGCTGCCCCCATGATGGGTATTGAGGTTGTCCTGCACCAGGGTGATCTGTACCGCTGCTGGGTAGGCCCGTTCCAGCTCCTCCATGAATGCCGTGTATTCCTCGGCCGTTCGTCGGGCACACGTTCACAAACCGACGACCAGTCTGGGGTTCAACCGCGAGCAGCACCGCGCCACTTCCAAATCGCTCGTATTCATAGTCTTGCTTGGCGACTCGTCCCGGTTCCATCGGAACCGGGGCCATCACGTCGCCGATCAGGAAACAAGGCTGCTCATCGAAGCACAACACGGGGAAGCGTTCATCATAGGGCCGGGCATACACGTCCAGGACACGCTCCATCTCACACAGGAACTTTGCCGTCAGTTGCGCGATGCACCACTGCCTTTTGCGGTGCGGCTGGAGCGCGTTTTTTTCAGGATGTAGAACACCGTGGACGGCGCAATGCCGTCTACCACGTTCAATTCCACGGCTTTTTCGGCGAGCAGGCGAACGCTCCACTGGGCATGGCCTGTGGGAGCCTCACGGCACGCCAGTGCCGTGATCGCCGCCCGATCCTGGCCAGTGAATTTCGCGGGTCGACCCGTATGTGGGGCATCATAGAGCGCCGCGTCCAGCCCTCCGAGCACGAAGTGTTTTCGGATCGACTGCGCCATCTGCACACTGATCCCCAGGGCTTCCTTGATCGCGAGATCACCCATCTGCCGATGGGCCATCAGCAAGATCTGAGCGCGGGTCATGACCCGCGCCTTGTGGGTCCCTTTCGTTGTGATGGCTTTGAGAGTCTGTTCCTGCTCAGGGCTCAATTCCACTTTGTACAGCAGAGGGCGAGGCATAACTAACTCTACTAAATTGCAAAACGCTGTACTAGTCACTGAGCGGAAAGCGGTGGGAGAGCCAAACCGCGTACTGCGTGATGGCCATCGGGAACCGATGACGATACGGTTTTGGGTCAGTTCTGGAGAGTCAGCCTACCCCACAAACCACTAAACGACCCTGCACTTTCAGTGCAGGGGTTTGGGAGCGACGGGGGTCGCCTTCCATCTGAGAGCAGGAACGTGTCTTGCGCTTGATTGGAACCGCTCTGGTGATGTTCGAGATCATCCTGCCCCAGCCCCTCGGTGATGTTCCCCGGACTCCATGCTCCGTATCCCACGCCCCAACAGTGTCGTCCCCCATCTCGAAAAACGAGATGGGGGAATTCTTTCTGGAGCACCCGGGAAGTGCGCCCCTTGAGCCGCTTCACCAGAGCACTCCCCGACCGCGCAGGTGGATCTTCCAAGTGCAGCTGCACCGGATCGCACCTCACGACGCCCTTCAACATGCCAACGTCTTCCGCACCGCCAATGTGAATCAGGAGTTCGCGGCATCGAAGGTTCACTTCACCGACTAAGACGTGATACCGGTACGTTGTCGCCCACACCAGATATACCGTCAGCCGACTGACCGTATGACTTCCTGACCGACTCCCGCGCACTGCTCAACGCTACCCGGTGGCCTGATCCGTTCCAGCATCTGAAAGACTCGCACTCCAGTGCATGGCTGAAGACCAGCGGGTTGGGACAGTGAAGGCAACACAACCTTCCAGACAGCCTCTGAACTGTGAACACTGCCGTCAGGTGACATCAGCGCGCGGTCATGGACGCGCGGCACACTGCCAGTCATGAAAGCCAAATCCACCCTGACTGCCCTGCTGGCCCTCGGTACCGCCACGACCCTCAGCGTCGCTGGTGCCCAGGCCAAAATCAGCGCCCAGAGCATCATCGTCAATCCCATCCAGTCTGACCTTCAGGTCAGCGTGCGGGTGGACAAGGACGCCAGCGGTGCCCAGAACCCCGCCTACCGCACTGGTGAGAACATCATGGTGAGCGCCAGCGTCAACCGCGACGCCTACGTCTACCTGTTCAACGTCAACCCCGACGGCACTGTGGATCAGGTGCTGCCTAACCGCCTGAGCGGCGAGAACTTCGTCAAGGCGAACACCACCAAGAGCTTTCCTGCGCCCGGCGACAACTTCACCTACTCGGTGGACGGCCCCATCGGCCAGAACAAGGTGCTGGCGCTGGCCAGCCTGACCCCTCTGAACCTGGACCAGATCAGCTCGTTCCGGGGCACCCAGGATCAGTTCGCTACCGTCAACACCCAGGGCGGACAGGCCGGTCTGGCCCAGGCCCTGAGCATCGTGGTCAATCCACTGCCCCAGAACAGCTGGGTCAGCGATACCGCCTTCTACACCGTGGCGGCGCAGACTCCCGTGACGACCGGCAGCCTGTTTGTGGGCACCAACGTCAATAACGCCACCGTGCTGCTCAATGGGCAGCGACTGGGCGGCGCGAACATCACCTACAGCACTCTGCGCGCTGGCACCTACCCCGTGCTTGTGCAGGCTCCTGGCTACTCGGACTACAGCACCACCATCGCCATCCGTGCAGGCGGCACCACCAACCTGAACGTGGAGTTTGCCCGGCCCCTGACGGTCGTGCCTGCTCCCAGTCCGGTCAACACCGGCCCCGTGAGCACCGGCAGCCCTGTGCTGGACTTCATCGGCAATCTGCTGGGCGCCATAGCCGGCAACACTATGCAGGACCCTGCCCGCAGCGCCTACGACCAGAAGGTTCGTGAATTTCAGGCTGACGGCTACGCGGTGCAGCAGACCCGCGCCACGGGGAGCGGCTTCACCGGTACCCTGGTTCGCGGCAGCAGCACCGTCACCCTGACCGTGGACCGTGGTGCCAACCGCACCGTGCGCGTCAACGTCAGCGAAACCACGACCTACCGCTACTAAACGAATCTCAAAGGCGGCCCCAGGAGTGTTCCTGGGGCCGCCTCACGTGTGGCTTTTAAGCCTGTCACTGCCCGTGCGCGAAGGCCATCAGGCCCCGGGGTTGTGTTGCCTTCACTTGACCTGTAGCAGACGGAGGGCAGGGGTGGCCTGAAGTTCAGGCCACCCCTGCCGAGAGCATTGACCACGTCGGGAACGCGTGTTGTTGAGTGCTTCGTCTGTGTGTCGCGGCAGCGCCCCTTGGGGGGTGGTGATGAAGGTTTGCCACTCGGGCGTGCAGCTTCGACACCTCCTGCGCGCGTTTCTTCCGCCCCATCCCCTGTTGACCTCGCTCTTGGCGCCGTGTGGGACGGTGTGATTGTCCAACTCGGTTATTGCCGCGTGCCGTGGCGACCACCGGCTGGTGATTGACGCCCCTCACGCTCGGGAGTTCCCGGATCGCTGCCCCATAGCTCCAGAGCTGACCCGGTGTGGATGACCCCTGGGACGTCATCTTCACTGAACAGCTTGGTCAGGAAGGTCTTCGCGGCTCCTCGGTCTCGGTGCTGCCCAAGCACGATGCCCTGCACAATCCCGTCCTCATCCACCGCTCTCCAGCGCCAGTGTCCGCTGCCGTCCACCGTGGTGTAGACCTCAATCAAATGCCACCCCGAACCCCGCCGGGGTTCAGGGTGACGCAGGTCCTGAGTGAACAGAGAGCTGAATGGGCGGGATGCACCATTCGCGTAAGGTCTCATGGCTGACCAGGGTGCCGCGCCCGTGGAGCACTTCTTGGACGTCTCGGTCGCTCAACGGCAAGCGGTGGGACAACCAAAGGGTGTCCCCGATGATGCTCGTCGGGCATCGGTGGCGGTGAGGTTTGGCGTCGTTCACGGACGGTCACCTGACCCCAACCGCGTGAAGGCAACACCGCCCTAGAGTGCATGGCTTAAGACCAGCGGGTTGGGACAGTGAAGGCAACACAACCACTTAGACTGATCTCAATACATGTCGAGCTGGACATTGACTCTTGGATCGTTGCGCCGGGAATCATCGCTCACAAGTTCCCGGTACAGGGTAGCGAGCCGCGTGACCCCCTCGTGCAATTCGGCCGCCGGACGGGTAAACGGCAGACGCAACTGGCGTGCGAGGAGGCCGTCGTGAGCGAAACGCTCTCCAGCGGTCAGGCGCAGGCCAAAACGAGTGGCCTGCGCCACGAGGGCTGGTCCAATCGGCTGCGGGAGCGTGACCCACAGCGAGAGCCCTCCTTCGGGAAGGCGGTAGATCCACTCGGGCAGCTGCAGGTTCAGTTGCTCGGTCAGCACCTCCCGTTGTTCGCGGAGTTGCTGTTGGCGCCGCTCCAAGAATGGGCCCGGGTCTTGCAGGAGCCAGGCCCCCGCCAGCTGCTCCACGACTGGTGTGCCCAGATCAACGGACGAGCGCGCCGCCCCCAGACGTTCGGCGACGTCCCGCGGCGCGCGGATCCACCCCAGGCGCAAACCCCCCCAGAACGACTTGCTCATCGAACCGATGCTCACCACCGTGTCATATCGGTCATTGCCGGCGAAAGGCGACGGCACCGGGACGTCCAGGGCGAGATCGGTGAGCGTTTCGTCCACCACGAGGAGGGTGCGCGTTTCACGACACAGCCGGGTGATCTGCGTCCGGACTGCGTCAGGCATCAGATGCCCGGTGGGGTTGTGGAAGTCGGGAATGAGGTACGCGAGACGGGGGGAGGTCTGCCGCGCGGCCGCAGCCCACGCGTCAGGATCCCACCCCTCGGGCGTCAGGGCGACGGGCACAATTCGGCAGCTCGCCCCCCTCAACGCATCGAGCGCGTGCGGGTAGGTGGGTTGATCAACAAGCACCCGGTCTCCCGGACTGGTGAACACCCGGACGATCAGACTGAGGGCGTGCTGCGCGCCGAAGGTGATCACGACCTGTTCGGCCGTGGTGGGTAGACCGCGGGCTGCATACCGCGCCGCAACTGCACTGCGCAGCGCCGGCAGGCCAAGTGGCAGGTAGCCATGGGTCGGGAGATAGGTCGGCAGAGCCGTCAGGGCGTGGGTATACGCCTCATGGATCAGGCCTTCCGGCGCCGGGAGAGCGGCAGAAGCGAAATCAAGCAGGTGGGGATGGGTCAGGGGAGGAAGCGGGACACCGGGTGTGCTGGCACCTGCAGGAAGGCGGATGACTCCGCGTACGCCTGGGCGGAGGTACAGGAATCCTTCGTCTTGAAGGACGTTGTACGAAGCTTTGATGGTGTTGCGGCTGAGCCCTAAGGCTTCGGCGAGCGTGCGTTCGCTGGGAAGGTACGCCGCCAGGGGAAGGCGTCCGTCGAGAATCAGGTGCTGAAGACTGTGGGCAAGGTTGAGGTAAGCCGGGCCTCGGCCAGTCCAGCCGCCAAGGAGCTGCGCTAATACGGTCGCAGCAATTTTGCGCTGGGTCATGGTGCCATCGTATCAAGACTGGTTCTATTTTGTGGCACCAGATTTTTCTATTGTGCCCCTTGGAGGAACCAAAAATGACCAGCAACAGTATCAGAGGGAGAGACCAACACCTCCGTGAGGCCGTCATGATTGCCCCGATGAGCGGTGCCTCTGAGGCACAGGCGTTCCGTGATCTGAATGTCGAATGGATCACGGCCTATTTTGAGTTGGAGCAGAGCGATCTGGATCTGCTGAACGACCCCGAGCGTGTGGTGATCGAGCCCGGTGGGCAGGTGTACCTGGCTCACTGTGAGGGCAAGACGGTGGGGGGTGTCGCTCTGATGGCGTACGGCTCAGGCACTTACAAGATCGCGAAGATGGCCGTAACGCCCGAGTACCGTGGGCGGGGAATCGGCCGGCAACTAATGATGCATGCGGTTGAAGAGGCCAGGGCATTGGGCGCATGCAAGCTCTTCCTGGCCAGCAGCCGCAGCCTAGTCTCCGCCATTGGCTTGTACGAATCGGTGGGGTTTGAACGCTTGAGCCCTGACGAATGGCCGTTTCCACGGTTTGCCCGGGCCGATGTGTTTATGCAGATGAGCGTCTGAACATCCACTGGTGGTCGGAGTAAGCGTGTGGGGTTGAAGCATACTCAGTGCCCAGCAGCGTCCGAACCGGCGAGTTCGACAGGCGTGAGGGCACGCGATGCATGGGACGAGGGTCAAGCAAAAATGCCCCCGCGCACACGAAGCGGGGGCGGATTCGCTAGAGGAGACCGGTACTCAGCTGTGGCCGGGATCTGCATCGTCTGAAGGCCGACCATGCGTGCCCGGCCCTGTGCTGGGATTCGGGCGTTCCTGACCTTGGTGATCTGTGGGCTCAGGTTGACCGTGCTCTTCCGGCACCGCTTCAGGCGGACGGGTCTTTGTACGCTGCTCTTCTTCGTCATGACGCGTCATCTGTCACCTCCTCTGGAATTTGATTTCCTCTGAGACTTCGATTGTCCTCTGTTCACCTTGTCAGAGGATGCAAACCCCGTAAAGCGGTCTTGAGTGTTGAGGCTCACAGAGGGCGTCAAGCTTGCCGGAGCTGTCCGGTATTCCTTGCGCTTGACGGCCAACGGGTACGCCGCTGTAATGCCTGCGGTAACTATGTCTTCCAGCAGCCCAGCGAACGAGCGCAGCATCGGCGCTATTTCAGGATACTGGACGCCGTAGACACGGGCTTTTGCACGGCGGCAGAAGCGGGCATCGCGCTGCTGACGGCTTGCCCCCCTGCCTTCGTGCCCTTTGCCTACGCCGCGGCTGAAGCCGCTGTGAAGCAGGGCAGACCACCCGGTGAAGTGTTGAGTAACCTGCTCAAGTACTTAGCTCAACACCCGATGCCGAATGAGGATGTGGCGTGGGCTGTGCTGGCTGCCAGCCTTTGATTTCGCGCCTCACCACAAGCCTTTAAGTACGATCCAACCCCCTCCTATGAACGCCAGACTCAGGATCAGAGGCCGAATTCGTTCTGAGGAAATCTTAGGAGCGAGGATGAATCCTCCCACTACACCAAGCATCAAGCCAATCCACGGCAGGTGCTGCATATTTGGACTGCCCAAACTTAACAGCGTCACGGTATTGACCCCGATGCCAAAGAGTTGAAGCGTCGGTCGAATGCTTGTCACAGGCCATCTGGCGCTGACGGCATACATTGCCACAGCAGGCCCAGAGAGCCCCCCTGCCACGTTCATGGCAGCACTCATCACGCCTGCACCAAGCGCACCTGCCCTGCCCTCAAGTTGGGTCGTCCGGACACCGAAGGCCAGGAGGATCGCACTAATAATCGTGATTGTCCCTGCGATCACCAGCAATACATCCGGACTGAACTTCCTAAACCAAGAAGCCAAGAGGGGGGCCACCAGTAAGGACGGCAACAGGAGACTTAACGCGTCTTTGAGGCGTGCGCCCTTCACTTCACGTCCGAAATACACCGCGTTGAGAACAAGGGAGAGCAAGACCACTTGTTTGACCCCCTCCGTCGGCCCAAAAACCTGAATGAGGAACGGTGCACAGAGCAGTGCAAATCCCATTCCTGCTACGCCCTGAATCACGGCGCTCAACGCCACCACACCGCTGACAAGCAGGAACTCAGAACTCATAGGTGAGGTGAGACAGCTCTTGTGCGCACAAAGGGACAATATCAGGAGGATTTCTAAGCACTGGAAATGCAAGGATTGCAAGGGGTCACACGAGCGTGCGATAGGTCGTGGCTTCGACGTCATGACGCGTTGTCGCGGTGGATGAACAACCAGATCAGGAGTTCAAGATGCTCTTGTTTGCGGCTCAAGGACAAGCTCTTGCGTACCAAATGAGCGATCCGGAGCCGCAACGTGGCGTTGAACC
Organism: Deinococcus sp. QL22; assembly: GCF_023370075.1. Lineage (NCBI taxonomy): Bacteria > Thermotogati > Deinococcota > Deinococci > Deinococcales > Deinococcaceae > Deinococcus > Deinococcus sp. QL22. The sequence goes on along the minus strand of NZ_CP097151.1, from coordinate 273,685 downwards.
GTTCGAGACGTTGTGTCCCGCCGATGACGTGCAGCGCACCGAACACCACGCCCGTGGAGGCACTCAGGCCGTCGGTATGGCACACGGCATCGAGACAAGGGGTAGGGAGGCTTTGCCAAAGCAGGGAGGCTCCAGCAGCATTTCGGTTTCCGATGAAACAGCCGACGATCTGGCGGGTGGCGCGGTTCATAGCGAGTCAAATCCAGATGTTCTTTGTCTGCTGTGCCACAAAGGTGCATCACTCGTCGCACTCCAGCACCAGCGCAGCCGGTGCGAGGGGCCGAGACCCGTTACCGAGGCTGGCATGCCTTCCGTCACTCCGCCGGAACCCGCCTCGTTCGGCAAACTGGTAGCCTCAAGTACGCCGCCCACCATCTCGGCCACAGCAGCATCGAAACCACCCGCGTCTACGCCAAATGGAGCGACTAAGCCCTGGATAAAGCCTTCGCAGGCTGGTGAAGCTGCACCTTCTGGGTGGCCTGATCCAAGCAATGGGTGCGTTTCAGCCCCGCTGTGTCCCCCTTATCCTGACGGCCTTACACAATTTATGAGGGAGAGCGAAATCTGAGCACCCAGCCGCCTTCCAAAGCGTCCACAGGGCTGACTTGCGATTTCTTGCGACGTCCGGGAGGCGCCGGATCGGCGCCCCTGGAGGGTCAGCCGGTTGAGTCCTGCCCGACCCCGGCTCAACGCGAAGAGGCAGCCACGTAAACCAAGCTTCAAAGAGCTCAGGGCGCGGTTCCAATGGGGATCGATGGTTTTGCGACCACCCTGCTGCACGATGTGGAGTTTTTCGAAGACGAGCAGGAGCGTCGCCACGGCAATGACGAGGATCAAGCGTTCGAGACTGGCGGCATCACGCCGTTTGGCATTCTCCAGACCGAAGAGGCCGCTTTTGTCATCCAAGAATCCTTCCTCCATTTGGAGGCGTTCGCCGGACGCAGCAAACGTTCCAAGACCGGTGGGTTCATCGCTCACCACCTGCCACTGCTCTGGGCCGTCCGTGAGACGGCCCAGAGCGACATGCACCGGCCCGAATCGGTATCCAGTGAGGGTGACGTTGTGGAAGAAGCGCGTTTCGCGCACTGCAAGTTTGATTTCCCCGATGGTGCAGACTCGTTGCCCGTCTGGAGCGGCCAGAATCAGGTTCGATTTGATGCGGATGCGGAAGTGCCAGCCACAGACCCGCAGCCAGCCCATCAGTGCCGTGTCGCAACAGCCCCGATCCGCCAAGAGTCGAACATCGTGCAGCCCGAGGAAATCCAGCAAGCCTTTAGCCTCGGCGAGGACAGGCAGGAGTTGTTCGGGACTGACCTGAGCGCTGGCATGCTCAAGGACGCGGGGGACGACGGCCACGCGGATCAGACAGAAACGTCCGAACAAGATGCTGGTGTCCAGAGCCAGCGTCAGGGAATGCGGGCCCCAATCCCGCAGGGCTTGGGTGATGAGGGGGCCATCCACGCTGCCAGGGTCGATGGCTGGATTCTCCAGCCACCGTCGGCAGCGACGTTCGGTAGTCTGAGCGACCGTGGCCTGGGAGTAGATGTGCGGCAGCCAAGAGGGGATGGAAACGCTCTGGGACAGCACTAGGCCGCTGACCCTCCACGCCAGCGTACGGGTGTTGCGGACGTCGTTCCATAGGGCGGGGTGGAGGTGGGGCAGGAGAGCTTGGTACAGTCGGGGCGCGTCCCCGGTGACATCTTCAGTCTTCACAAACAGAAAGTGTCCCCTACCGGGGACGCTTTCTCATACTCTGTGTCAGGCCGTCAGCCCCCTTATCTCATCCTCAGTCCACTGCCCACAACCACCTTCGTTGGCCACTACAAATGTCCAAGAACGAACGCTGCCAAAAACCCGCACGTGGTCGCCAATCCAATCATGGCTCCACCCTCCGCGTAGGCTTCTGGAAGCATCGTCGACGAGAGCATGGTCAGAATCGCCCCAGCAGCAAACGCCTGAATTCCAGCCGTCAAGTTCGCATCGGCGTTGTTCAACAGCATGTAGCCCAACCCGGATGCGGCCCCACTGAGGAGCGCGATGGCCGTCCACATCAGCATAATTCGGAGCGGTCGATGGCCTGCACGTGTTAATCCAACCGTGGCACTCAAACTTTCTGGGATGTTGCTCATGCACACTGCAGCGAGGAAGACCCAGCTGACTGTTCCCCCGGCCAAGAGGCTGACGCCGATCGCAACAGATTCGGGTATTCCATCCATCAATGTCCCGAGGACGATGGCGGAAGCATTGCCTTCTTCCTGTTGACCTTCGCTCCGCTTGCGGTGCTTTCCACCTGCACGGTTGATCGCCAGGTCGCCTAAAAAAAATGTGACTGCTCCCAATAATAATCCGGTCGCTGCAGCGTCAAATCCGCCCTGCTTGAAGGCCTCGTCCATCAATTCGAAGGCGACACTACTGATCAGTACACCAGCCCCAAGGGCCATAATCAGCGCGACAATCTTCTTCTTGATCGGCGCGAATAAGCCTAACAGGGCACCGACCACCAGAGAACTTCCACCCGCCAAGCCCCATAACACTGCAGTGAGCATGATGAGATTCTAGCTTTCTCATGCTCTGGGTGTTGTGGATTCTTGAAATGATCGCAGTTCAATAACGCATGAACAGCCTGACGTGTCCAGCGTGCAAGGGGGTCTACATGGTCAACAACGGTCATGCCTCTCCAGGGACACAGCGGGATCTGTGCCGGGTCTGTCGGCATCAGTTCACCCTGAATCACACCCGAACCCCGTTGCTTCCGAAACCGTGACCTGAGTCGACTGTTTGCTCTCCGAACGCTTCGACCGCGCCTTGATTCTTCTCTGCGCCCATAGGGGCCTCCGCATCAAGGAAGCACTGCAGTTAACCTGGAACGAGCTTGACGACCTGCCCGGCGGCGTTCTGATCGTTCGTCACGGCTAAGGCAGTACAAGCCGCCGCGTGACCTTGACTCGCACCTTGATCGCTGCTCTGCAGGCCTTGCCCCGAAAGGGGACGGTCTTTGGTGGCACCCAGACTGCCGCCCGGCGGCGCCTCCAGGTCATCGCCAACCGGGCCGAAACCCGTTACCGGGGCACGCCTTCCGCTATTACGCGGGCTCCCGCCCCGTTCGGCAGACCGGCAGCCTCGAGTACACCGCCCGCCATCTCGGCCACAGCAGCATCGAAACCACCCGCGTCTACGCCAAATGGAGTGACCAAGCCCTAGAGGACGCACTCGCAGGTTGGTGAACGGCAGGCCACGTCGGAGTTTCGAGCTTGGTTGCGTTATTGGTCGTCCGTTGAGTGGTCTTGAGGCTCCCAGAAGCACGTTGTCCTTGGCAGCTTGGATCGATTGACCTCGGCAATGAACAAGGCCTCTGACTCGTTCGCCAGACTCAGTCAACGGACGACCAAGAGATGCCCCAGCCATATCACCCACAGTCCCGTGCCCCTGACGCCGCCCTCACCGCCGCTCTGGTATCCTGCGCCTCATGAAGCTCGTGCTGGCCGTGATTCAAGATGCAGACGCCTCTGCGCTGGTTCGGGTGCTGACCGCGAACGCGTTTGACGTCACGAAACTCGCCAGCACCGGCGGCTTCCTGCGCGAAGGCAATACCACCCTCATGATCGGCGTGACCGATGAACGGCTGGCCGAGTTGAAACGGCATGTCCAGCAGACCTGCCGCGCCCGCACCCGCCTCGTGACCCCCGGCATGCCGATGGGCGAACGGAACGAGGGCCTGGTCAGTGACCCAGTGGAAGTGCCCGTAGGCGGCGCGGTCATGTTCGTGATGGGTGTGCAGGAGTTCGTCAAGGTTTAAGGCCAGAGTGAAAGCACACCCAGAGTAGCCGACGCTGATCGCCATTGCTCGGCGCTCACGTACTTCGCAGCCTGTTCGGTGGCCATCCATCATCACGGCTTGCTCTGATTGCACGCTTGCCAAGTTTAGAAGGTCGTTCAGGGTACGGATCAGGGCGAACTTGTAGGCGTTGGTCTTGTACTCGTGGCGCAGCACGGTCGCCAGCAGCCTCTGGCCCTCAGCCACGGAACACGTTGTTGGCATGGTACAGCAGACGCTCCCGAGTGATGGGGGAGAAGGTCTGCTGCGGATCTGCCAAGGGCTGGCCTTCCAACGCGTAGGAATGACGCCCATTGTCAAACTCCTCCCGCAAGCGCCGTCTGGGTCGACCGTGATGTAGCCCCGGTCGTAGAGACGGTGCAGATCACTGCGCAGCAACAGGCCAGTGCTCACCTCGTGTAGGCCACCCCTGGCGTACGGCTGAACGTGAGCGGCTTCCAGCACCGGGAGGGTCTTTTCCCCAGTGCTGGCGCAGCGGCGTCCGTAGGCTTCCGGAACCAGCGCCCGGAAGATACCCTGACCGGGGGAGGTTTAAGGAAGCTGATACCAGAGGCAAAATGAGCAGATTCACGAGCAGCGTTGGTCCTACGCTCCTCCCAGCCCATGATGACGCTGATACTGACGCCGCATTTTCGCTCGGCTGCCGCACCCCTCCATGCTGCACCACTGCCGGGTTCCGCTCTTGGTCGCGTCGAAAAAGAGCCAGCCACAGTCCCCACACCCCGGGCACCGCTTGACGCGCCGGGCGTCCAGGGAGGTGAGCACTTCCACCGCTGACCGGGCAACGGTCCAATTTACCCCCGCCAACTCCCGGGTGGTCGCCCAGATCCACTCGACGCCCGCTTCGCTCGCGCTGAGCTCAGCGCGACTCAGCCCTTCAACGTAGACCTCCTGGAGAACATTCAAATCCTCGGGTAAGGGGCGTTGTCCTTGAGCTGAGGCCAGGAAGACGCGGTAAATCGCCTCCCTGAGCGCGACGGCCTCTCGGTGCCGGGCAGCAGCCCGGTCGGGCTGTTGCCTAGCCTGTTCCAACAAGTCTTCTCGTGCCTCTTCCGAGACCAGACCGACGTGGTAGGCCCACCGGATCAGGCCGGAAGAGTCGGTCAGGAATTCCTCGGGCTGCGAGCTGATGCGGCCCTCAATCGTGTTAACGAAATCAAGGCAGAGCCGACCCCCAAGCAGACGTGGGAGTCCTGTCAATCTGCCGTGGGCTCGGGTCTGCTGGTTGAGCTTTAGCTTCGTCATCTCACGTCCTTACCGTCATGGTATGCCTGCATGGTAAGGTTCGAGAGTGTCTTACCTTCAAATTTCAGTTTGAAGGTAAGACTGGAGGAGGCCGAGGCTGTATGAACGTTCAGGAGAGTGCGCCACCCCAATCTGCCTGGGCCAATCCGAACTTCAGGAACGTCTGGTCTGCCTTGAGCGTGTCCCTGATCGGCTCACAGATCACCTCACTCGCCGTTCCCCTGCTTGCCGCCCTCACCCTGAATGCCACCCCGCTGCAAATGGGCTACCTGGCTGCGGCCGAACGCTTCCCCTCGCTGCTCTTCAGCCTGTTTACCGGCGTCTGGGTGGACCGTATCGGGCGCAAACGTCTCCTGATGATCTGGATGGACGTGCTCCGGGCAGTGTTGCTGCTCTCCGTTCCCCTGGCAGCCATCCTGGGTGTCCTCACCCTGCCCCAGCTCTACGTGGTGGCTTTCCTGCTCGGCACTCTGACGGTGTTCTTCGAGGTCGCCCACTACGCCTACGTGCCTGTCATCCTGCCCGACTCACAGATTCTGGACGGGAACAGTAAGTTACAGGTCAGCCACTCCGCCGCCAGTTCGGCTGGCCCTGGACTCGGGGGATTGATCGTGCAGTGGCTCACGGCGCCGTTTGCCCTGATCTTCGACGCGCTGACCTACCTCGCCTCGGCGTTCTTCCTCCTCAGGATTCGTGCAGAGGCACCGCCTTTACGCAATTTCCCACCACAGGGCGTTGTGAAGGACGTGCGGGAAGGGCTCTCCGCGCTGCTACGTCAACGCCTGTTGGGGGCTTGGGCCATGTGCGGCACGGCCATCGTCTTCTTTACCGGGGCTTTCGAGGCCCAGTACATCCTCTATGCCACGCGCGAACTGAATTTGAACGCCGGCTGGATCGGCTTGATCGCGGCGGCCGGGGGCGTCGCTGCCCTGCCTGCCGCGTTCCTGACGACCAGGGTGGCCCAGTGGCTTCCCGTCGGCCCGACCATCATCCTTGGCACGCTTGTGTGGGTGCTGAGCCTGCTGGTGGTGCCCCTGGCGAGTGGGCCGCTGGGAGTTGTCGTGGGCGTGCTCGCGCTGGCAAGGGTGGTGAGTGGACTGACGTTCACGGTAGCGAACGTGCAGCAGTGGAGCTTGCGGCAGATCGTGACGCCGGAACACCTGCGGGGGCGCGTCTCCGCCAGCAACCGCTTCCTTATCGACGGAGCCCAGGCCCTGGGGGCCGTGTTCGGCGGAGTATTGGCGACGGGACTCGGCCTCAGGCGGTCGCTGATCCTCTTGTGCATCGGTGGGCTCCTCTGTTTCCTACCCCTCTTCTTCGCGCCGATTTGGAAGCTGCGAAAGATGCCTGAGAGCTCAACGGTCACAGCCCCATGAAATGCCGAATTTGTAAATGGAAACGGTACTTGCCAAGTTTCCTGCTGCCGTCCCGGCTGTGGAGCACATCAAGAGCAGAGGCGCCTAATGTATGCATCTGAGAGCAGTTCTTTTTCCTCTATACAAGCCAACACAGATTTTGCTCAGCCAATGAACAGCTCTTGATCAAACGATCGAGAGACGTTATAAGAGGCCCGATTGATGCCTAAGAGCGCTTGAACTCTCGTTGAAGACTCTTTAAAAGCAATGGAATGTAAATATTGGCGTAACACGCCCCCTGCAGCTGCCTGGGATGATTCAGGCTCGCGGCAAAGGGTCGAGGTCAGTTTCGATCACCCTGCTTCTCCCCCATCCCCATTGATGCTGACTTCCGCCATTTTCCACAGGAGTTCAGAGGGTCTAAAACAGTCCATCCGTGCCTAGCTGTGATCGCTCCCAGATGTGGAAGTGCCGTTGAGCCATGCCTGTGACCCACACCTGCGCGGACAATCCAGAACGGCGCCACCCCTGATGATGAAGTTGAAGCTTCTGTAACACCGCGGCCACCGCCGCTTCCTGATCCGTGACCTGAGCACGCTCCGCCAATGTGAAGAGCAGCGGTGCAAACACCTGGATACAGGTCTGCATCGCCTGACGCTTCCCCTGTGCCAAGCTGGACAATGCTTCCTCTTGAGCAGTGTTGGCAAGCGGGAAGAGAGGCATCTGCCTAGTCTCTGCCCACAGCGGTGGTTTCGGAGTTGCCCGTATTTATCAAGGCCTCACTTCATGGGTGGCCAGTCAAAACCCCCTGAGATAGAGTTCTGCTGCTCGAAATCAATCTGTTCGCTGTACTCAACTCCCCAGGGTGCGCCACCGAAGGCGCTCGATACTGGTTCGGAACAGAGTGGTGTCTGCGGACACCCGCGATACGACATATGCGCCCTGCACCGTGAGAAACACATCTTCACCTGTTCCTGCAGGCAGAGGAAGACTTTCGACCTGGGTTTTCACCGCCATTAGATAGGTCTGCACGGTCTCTGCGGCACGTGGAGCCGCCGGGTGACCCAGGGCTCGCAGCTCGGTGGCCAGTGAACCAAAGGGGCACCCCAACTGAATCGCAGCTTCAGGATCAGCCAGCAGCCAATCAAAGTAAGCAGCCAGCCAAGCCGCTGAGGGCAGAGGGGCAAGTTGGGTCAACAGCGCCGTCAGCTCCCGTTCACACTCCTCAAGGACAGCTAGGATCAGATCATCCCGACTTTTGAAGTAGTAATACAAATTCCCCAAAGGCACCTGAGAAGCTTCAGCAACATCCTGGAGGGTGGTGCCGCCTATTCCAAAGCCTCGAAACCGCTTCAGGGCCGCGTTGATGATCTGAATCCGTTTGCCGCGCATCTCCCCTCCGTTTTCAAAGCTCCCAAGATGCCATGAAGCGCAGGTACACGTTCGTCTGCAGCGCTGCCATTAGTATAAGTCAGAAATCCAACTAAGATTGGAGAAGATTCAGAATGGATCTTAAAGGAGTTCTATGAATGCACTGAGAATTGCGGGGTTGACCTTAGGCTTGCTGACCACATTTGCTCTCGCTGGGGGCAGTGAAGGCCGTCAGGAAGGGATGCTGAGCGTCAATGGCGCGCAAATCCATTACGTTTCTCAGGGAAGCGGCACGCCCATGTTGCTGCTCCACGGCTATCCTCTCTCCGGTGAGCTCTTCGCCCGCAACCGTGACGCGTTGTCCGCAGCCGGGTACCGCGTCATCACCATTGATCACCGAGGCTATGGGCAGAGCACTGCCCCTGCCAGCGATTCCGGGAGCTTGGCAACCTATGCCCAAGACGCCTTGGCCGTTATGGATCAACTTAACGTTCCCAAAGCCATCATCGGCGGTATGTCGATGGGCGGCCCCATCGCCTTCGAGATGTACCGCACCGCACCGGAACGCTTCCTCGGCCTGATCTTGATCAATACTCTGGCCAACCCAGCTGGCATCGTCGAGCAGAACATCTGGAAGGGCATGGCCCAGAAAGCCGTGACGTTTGGGCCGCAGTCGCTGGCCCCCGAACTGCTGAAAGACATGTTGACCGGCCAAACACGGGCCGAGCGACCTGCCGACGCCGCTTTTCTGACGAATATCGTGAAGCAGGCCAGCGTGGCGGGCGATGTGGCCGGAGCAAACGTGCTGGCGACCCGTCCGGATTCCCTCCCGACCCTCAAGACCATCACGGTGCCGACTCTGATCCTAGAAGGCCGGGAGGATACGGTGTATCCGCCTGAGTTCAGCCTGAAAATGCAGCAGAACATCCCCGGCTCTCAGCTGGTCATTATTCCTGGTGCCGCCCACGCCGCCATTTTTGAGAAGGCGGCGGCAGCCAACACCGCCATCATCAACTGGGCCAAGACCTTCCGCTGATGGCTGTTTGCCACATCGTTAAGACATCGTCGCCCTCAAGGAGACCAGGATGACGCCCACCACCCGCGCTGACCTGGCCCGCCGCCTGTTAGACCTCCACACGGCCCCCGACATCCTGATTCTCCCCAATGTCTGGGACGTGGTGTCTGCCCAGGTCATCGCGGCGACACCGGGTGTCCAGGCGCTGGCGACCGCCAGCCATTCCATCGCTTCCACCTTCGGCTATCCAGACGGAGAACAGATCCCCTTGGAGCTGCACCTCGATATGGTGCGCCGCATCGTCGCCGCGGTGTCCCTCCCCGTCTCGATGGATTTTGAAGCGGGCTACGGCAACCCTGGAGACACCGTCCGCCGGGCCATCGAGATGGGGGTCGTCGGCGGCAACTTGGAAGATCAGATGAAGCCCCTCGGTGAGGCCGTGGCAGCCGTGGAAGCCGTGATGGCGGCGGGGCGTGAAGCGGGCCTGGACTTCGTGCTCAATGCCCGCACCGACGCCGTGGTGCGTGCCAAGCCAGACCAAAGCCGCTCAAACATCATCGCCGAGGTCATCCTGCGGGGCAAGGCGTTCCTGGAAGCCGGGGCCCCCATCGTCTTCGTGCCCGGACTGCTGGTGCGCGAAGAAATTCGGGAGGTCAGTGACGCTCTCGGAGCGCGGAAGCTCACGCTGATCAGCGTCCCTGGGGGCAGTCTCCCGGCCCGTGACCTGCAAGCGTTGGGGGTGGCGCGTGTCTCGACTGGGCCCTTTACCCAACGTGTCGCCCTGACCGCTCTGCAAGACGCTGCAGTGGGTCTGCTGCAGGGCGGCACCCTGCCCGCCACAACCCGCGCACTGAATTAAAGACCAAAGCTGTTCTTTGCCCTTTCCCTCAGGAGGTTGCCATGCCGACCATTCAAACGAAACATGCCCACGCCCCCCAGACCGAGCTGTACTACGAAAGCTACGGTCAGGGCCGCCCTGTCGTCCTGATTCACGGCTGGCCTCTGTCGGGCCGCATGTGGGAACCCCAGATCGATGCCCTGCGGCACGCCGGATATCAGGTCATCGCCTATGACCGACGCGGCTTTGGGCAGTCTGGCAAGACCGCGACTGGATATACCTACGACGTATTCGCGGCTGATCTGCACGACCTGATCGAGGGTCTGGGCTTGAACGACGTGACGGTCGTGGGCTTCTCGATGGGCGGTGGAGAAGTCAGCCGCTACGCCGGGCTGTTTGGAACGCAGTATCTCCGCAGCGCGGCGCTGATCTCTTCCATTGCTCCTTACCTGCTGAAGACGGCTGATAACCCTGGTGGCGGGTTGACCGAAGGTGACGTAGAAGGCATGGTGCAGCAAGTCGCCCAGAACCGCCCGCAGTTTCTGGCTGGATTCACGAAGACCTTCCTGAACTGGGATCAAGGGGATACGGCGCAGAAACTCGGAGATGAGTTTTTGGACTTCACGGCGTCCTTGTATTTCCAGGCGTCTCCAGTGGCCACACAGGAATGTGTGCGGGCGTTCGGGATGACCGATTTCCGCGCGGATCTGGCCAAGTTGACGGTGCCACTGCTGGTCGTTCACGGCGACAGTGACCGGATCGTGCCGCTGGAGGCCAGTGGACAGCGTGTGGCTCAGTATCAGCCGAACGCAGAACTGCACGTGATGAAGGGCGCGCCACACGGCCTGAACGCCACGCATACCGAGATGTTTAATACGCTACTGCTCGATTTCCTCGCCCGCTGAACGGGTCAAGCTCGGGAGAGACCCGTGAGCCAAGTGGTCGTCTGAATTTCAGACGACCACTTTTCTGGCACAGGGAAAGGGACGTGAGAAGGACATAGCGCGCTTTGTTGCGTACCGCAGTTTTCAATCCTCCACTTGCTCGGATGGGATGTCATTCGCTTTCGCATCTCGTCACCCGGCTTTGGATCGTTGTTTTTATCGTCGTGGCCTGCCCGCAGGGAGGCGAATATCGCGTGTCATCTGGGGCGATCCCAACGTTGTCCATTCGCCTCCTCTTCAACGATTTGCAGAACCCCTGCTTTTCACTGAGTTGAAATGCCATTGGTTGATCATCCGTGGAGGCGTGAGCAAAAGCGACGAGGCTCATTGCGAATCCCTATGGAAAAAATAATCACAAAAGCAATGGAGTTTTGCAACAAGAAAAGGTCGTGTCTATCAAAGCCTCACCTCTTGTGCAAAAGGCTTCCGATTCTGCTGGCGAATTTAGATCAGGGTATCCAAAACAGCGTTTTTTGCGACTGGGCTGTTTGCACTTACCGATGAACTGGAAAGATTTTTGAATTCGCCAGCAGAATCGCTTCCCATTTACACGCATAGTGGAGCCTGACCAAAAAGCGGACATTGGGCTTACCCAATCTTCCCCTGTGATCCGGCGGCGGTTACCCTTCTCCGTTGGGAAGGGTGAAGAAGAACGTACTGCCCAGTCCTGGGCTGCTTTCCAACCACAGCTGCCCACCATGCCGCTCCACGATCTTCTTGCACACCGCCAGCCCGATCCCTGTCCCCTCGAAGCTTTCCCGACCATGCAGCCGCTGAAAAATCTCAAAGATACGTTCGAAGTACTGCGGTTCAACCCCAATTCCGTTGTCTGATACGGCAAAGCGCCACAACTCACCGTCACGCTCGGCGGACACCTGCACTTCGGGCGTCACGTCCGCTCGGCGGTATTTCAGTCCATTGCTGATCAGATTTTGCAGCAGTTGATCCAGTTGCTGCGCATCCGCCTGCACCACCGGCAACTCGCCCCGAGTGATGGCTCCCCCTGGACTCTGGGCTTGGAGGCGGCTTGCTACAGTGTCAAAGACCCTCTCCGTGTCTGTCGGCACAGGTGGGCGCTGCTCGGTATGCACCCGCGAAAAGGTCAGCAGATCATCCACCAGACGCTTCATGTGCTCTCCGCCGTCCACGATCTGCTGCAAATACAGTTGGCCGCGCTCATCGAGCTTGTCCCCGTAACGCTTGCCGATCAGCCCCGCAAAACTCGTCACTGCCCGGATCGGCGCCTGCAGGTCATGCGACGCGATATAGGCAAACTGCTCGAGTTCCTTGTTGCTGCGCCGCAGTTCCTCGTTGAGCCGCAGCAGGGCCCGTTCCGCTTGCTTGCGTTCGGTGACGTCCTTGACGAAGCCCACCATCTGGGTCACCTCCCCCTGGGCATCGCGCTTGAAATAGCCGTCATCCTCGACTTCACGGATACTGCCGTCTTTATGCAGCAGGCGGAAGGCCATATGCGCTTCACCGCTTGACGCGACCGCCCGCGCAATCTCTTGAGCGAAGGGCTCGCGGTCGTCCGGATGGATTAAGCGCTCTGTCCAGTCTGCGAGGTTGCCCTTCAACTCCTGCACTGCATACCCAGTGATCTGCTCGACTGCGCCGCCGTAGAGGATGACATCTGTCGCTGGATCCCAGTCGTAGAGCAGGTCGCCCGAGCCCTGCACCGCTACTTCATAACGCTCACGCCACTCGGTGACCTCCCGCGAGCGCATCTCCAGTTCAGCAACGCTTTCTGCACGCCTGAGTGCTAATTCTAGACTCTGAACGACGGCTTCCAGCACCACCTGATCCACGTTCGACCAGCGGCGCTGGTCGAACAGGGCGAAGACTAGGATCCCGGTCAGCGTTCCTTCTACTCGCAGAGGCAGCGCGGCGGTCGCACCGATGTGGCCCGTGAGTGAGGGCAGGTTGTCGGTGTCCTGGTCATAAACATCCTGATAGTACGGTTGCCCCGTCGTCCAGGGGATCAACAGGTTGTGGGTTTCAGCATAGGGCAGGCCGCCATCGATCGTGGCCTGCAACTCGGGTGAGCGGAGCGCGCCGTGCTGCACCCGGTTGTACCACTGGTCGCCTTCAGGAACGTAATACAGCGCTGCGCCGTCCGCGAGCATCGAAACCACCACTTCCTGGGCGCGCCGGATCAGCAGGAGTGGGTCGGTGGTGAGCGCCAGGTCACGGGTCAGTTCTGCGAAGGCTTCAAGCGCCCGGGTGCGGGCCTGCAATTCGGTGTTCTGCAGCGCCAGCTGACGGGTGGTCTCCGTACGTTCCAGTGCGAGGTTCAGGCTTCGCCCAACCGACCGCAGCAGCACTTTGTCCGCCTCGCTCCAAGTTCGAGTGTCTCGGAGACCGATGGACAACAAGCGGTGCAGTTTACCTTCCAGTACAAGCGGATAGTTAGCAGCGGCGCTGTACTCCTCGCTTGCTGCCACGCCCTCCCGTTCAGCGTCCCACACGTCCGTGAACACCGGTTGCCGGGTGTGAGCCACTTCCGCGAACAGCGGGGTTTCCACCGGAAGTCCGGCCGTGATCACCGCCACGAGTTCAGGGCGCATGTCCTCGCTCCAGACGCGCGCCCTCCAGAGCTTCCCCTCCTGCTCGTAATAGACGATGCTCGCTCCTGGAAAGCGTCGCTGAAGCAGGGTGATCGCCTGCTGGATCAGTGTGGGCAGGTCGGTCTCACTGCCCACCGCCTCCGTGAAGGTCACGAAGGCGGCCTGAGCCGTCTGCTCGTCCTTGAGCTGCCGCGTGCGCTCCTCGACTCGTGCCTCGAGCTGGACGGTCGCCTCCGCACGCCCCAGAGCGACCGCGCACTGGGCGGATAGGATCTTCAGGAAGCGCCGTTCCGCGAGGGTGAAGTGGTGCGGTTCCGTGAAGTCCAGCACGATTACGCCGAGCGGCTGGCCGTCCAGAAACATCGGCAGCGTCGCATTGGCGACCGGGAGCAACCCGCCGGTTCGGCGCTCGAGCTCCGGGTAGGCCGCTTTCAGCGCGCCCGCATCCTCGAAGTACAGCGCCTCACGCATGCGCAGGATGTCAGCGATCAGCACATGGTCGTTGATCGGCCCTTCCTGCCACAGGGTAGGGGGGCCATCTTCGTAGCCCTGACTGCCGGCGATCTTCAGTTGCTGGTCGGTCTGATTGACCAGCAGCACGATCCCGGCACTGGCACCGATGGCTTGGACAGTAGGCGTCAGGACGATCTCGATCACCTCGCGCTGGGTGGTGGTTGCGGCCAGCGCTTCAGTGATCTCCTGAAGGTTCTGGGCCAAATAGGCGAAGGGGCCGAGGTCGGCCCCGGGCAGCGAGATCATGCGTCAACATACCGGGTGGGGCTTTGGTGGCTGTTGTCAGACCCTTAACTTGGTGCAAAAGGGAAGGGATTCTGCTGGCGAATTCAGGCGGCACGCAGTGGAGCGAAGCGCGAGCGCCTTGTTCTGACGGGCTGATCCCCATCCAGCCAGGCACAGAGCCGAACCACATTGATTGCCAGGGCAGTCAACACATGCTGGAGAGACGTTTTTTGCACTCCCCGATACCGACAATGCCTCAGTCCGAAGGCTCGAACCCCGTGTGAAAGGGTGCCCTCAATGCCTGCGCGCCGCTGATATCGGCGCTGCGCGTCTGGATCAACCAACGCATCTCGGGCCGCATGCAGCGCGTCTTGCTGGGCTTGGGGCTGAAACGTCAACAATTTGGGTCTGGTTTCAACTTTCACGCACTCTCTCCGGACTGGACACTGCTGACACGTCTTCTCCGCAAACGTGGTGATCATGGGCTGGCCAGTTTTCCGCTTCGTTGCCTGCCAACGCTCACTCTCCTGGCCCTGTGGGCAGATGGCTTGTCTGTCTCAATCAATCTGAAAGTCGCGCAACGTGAATGCACCAGGCGTTCGGTGGGCCTGGGAAGTATTGGGCTGGACCGGCCCAATGATTTCCGTCCATACTGCTCCTTTGCCCGCACGATCAGCTCTGCAGCGTTGTCGCCCGCATCGACCCCATGTTGGGTGGGCTGGAGATCACGCCGAAACAGATCTGCCTGAATGGGGGTTGTCCTAGTGGGGCGTCATGGACTTCTGCTGTTGTGGTCGAGACCTGGGGATGAGGTGGGGCAAGTCGTCATCGCAGGTTTCCGGGACGTGCACTTTGTCGCCTGACCATGCTTGCCCCCGTTTCGTGCTGTAGCGTGCTTCGGGATCATCAGGCGACTCCAACTGCAGCTCTCGATCTTTGACCCATTCGTCCCGGAGCCGGAAACGAACCGCGCCATCCAGACCAGTGAATTGACGTTGCCAACAGCGTTCTAAGGTCAGCAACGGGGCAGCCGCAGGCTGCCCCCGCCGGGGATACAGGTCGATGAAATCTTGATCCGTGAGGTAGACGCCGAGTTCGTCGCGGAGGCGAAGAAATGGCGCACCCTTGGGAAACACCGCGCGGGCAATGCGAGTCGTTTAGGCTGGATTCTCTGGAATTGCGGTGGGACGCAACATTGCGCATGGTGCGCTCTCCCCTGGGAATTCGCCAGCAGAATCGGAAGGCTTTTGCACGACCGAGCGTCACTCATCGCTCTCCCGTCGCAGGCGTACATTCCGCCACCTGCACAAGACACGAGGTCGCACCAGAGTCGGAACAGAGTTTCTCGCTTCCAGACGTGCCTATCCACTCGAGATCAGAGCGGCGCAACAGGCCGCGTCAGAACACTACGAATCTGACCCCCTTTGGATATCAACGACCGCTTCCCTGACCCTGGGCCAACTCACGTCTTCCCCGCCTGTTGGAAACAACCGCTTCTCGAAAGGCGGAGTCGGCGATTGGAACGAGACCCGCTCCGGCCACTTCGGACTGCGGCACCGCCCAGACCCGGTTCAAGGTGAGCGGGGCAAGGTGAAGCCGAAGGTCGCGCCCTCGCCTAAGCTCCCCTGGGCAAACACTGTGCCGCCGTGCCGGGTGATGATCCGGCGCACATTCGCCAGCCCGATTCCGGTGCCCTCGAATTCTTCCTGACGGTGCAAGCGTTGAAACACGCCGAAGACCTTGTCTACGTACCGGGGGTCAAAGCCCACCCCGTTGTCGCGCACAAACACCGCCCATTCCTGTGGACGTTCCTCCGCCCAGATCTCAATCTGAGCCTCCGGGCGGGTCCGGCTGTATTTCAGCGCGTTGGACAGCAAGTTGACCATCACCTGCCGCAGAGTGATGTGGTCGGCCTCGACCAGTGGGAGGGGCTGCACCGTCCACACCACCCGCTGCTCAGGCGTTTCCGGTTCCAGTTCTGACCGCGCTGCCATGACCAGGTTCTCTAGATCCACCAGCTGAATGAGCAGCGGTTGACGGGAAGTGCGCGACAGGTCGAGCATCGCGTCGATCAGGGTGTTCATCTGCGTGGCGGCGGTGTCCACGATGCTGAGGTACCGGGTGATCTGGGCATCCGATTGCGCGTGTGGGTCAAGCTTTTTCCTCAGCAGATCGTTGAAGCTTTTGATGTGCCGCACGGGCGTCCGCAGGTCGTGGGAGACACTGTAGGCAAAGGCCTCGAGTTCCTCGTTGGCCGCTTCCAATTTGGCATTGCTGCGCTCCAGCTCCTGGGCATGCGCCGCAAGTTGGGCCACGCCCTCGGCCCGTTCCAGGGCCAGCCCCAGACTGCGGCCCACCGCCGTAAACAGTGCTCGGTCGCGCGTCGTCCAGGTTCGGGACTGCTGCGTTCCAATGCAGAACAGGCTGATGGGTTGCCCCTGGCTGAAATAGGGGTAGAAGGCTCCAGCCCCGTAAGACTCGGTCTGCGCCACACCCTCCGTCTCTGCGTCCCAGCCTTCCATGAAGGTCGGCCCACGGGTCTGGATGGCGGCCAGAAGACTGGGGGTCTCCAGCGGCAGCCCGGCGCGCAGGACGGCAGCGACCTCGGGTGGGATCTCTTCAGACATCACCCTGGGTTTCCACAGCGCGCCTGCCAACTCGTAATAGATCACGCCCATCTCGGGTTGGGCCGCCTGCATCACCCCGATGGCCCGGAGGGCAAGAACACTCAGATCCGTTTCCACCCCGATGGCCTCGGTCAGGGCCACGAAGGCGTCCAGAGCAGCCCGGCCCTCGAGTTGCCGCGCCTGCTCCGCCCGGTCGAGCGCGCCGCCCAAGCTGCGCCACAGCGCGGTGAACACGGCCCGGTGCTGCGGCGTCCACAGGGGCTGGTGTTGCGAGCCTGCCACCAACATTCCCGCTGGTTGCCCTTGGTGGAAGTAGGGCGCAAACGCGCCCGCACGGAAGGATTCCGTATGCGGAATCCGCTGCACCTCCCCGTCCCAGTGTTCGATGAAAACGGGTGCCCCCGTCTGGACGGCTTGGAGATAGGCGGGTGTGTCCAGCGGCAGCCCGGCGACCAGCAGGCGTTCGAGGTCGTCGGGGACATCATCCAACCAGGCGGTTCGCCACAACCCGCCCTCCAGCACGTAGTAGGACAGGAGCAGGTCGGGGCAGCTGGCCTGCAGCACCTCTCTGGCCCGCCGGGTCAGGGTTTCGAGGTCGGTATCGAGACCCACGGCTTCCGTAAAAGCTGCGAACGCGTTCAAAGCTTCAGCTTGTTGGTGCAGCCGCGTGCTCAGGGTGAGGCGGTCAAGCGCCAGGGCGGATTGGGCCGCGAGAATACGCAGAAAGCGGCGCTCTTCAGCCCTGAAGTGATGGGGTTCACCGAAGACCAAAACGATGACCCCGAGGGGCCGGTCGATCAGCAGCACCGGCACCACCGCGTTGGCGACCACCGTGACCCCAAGCGGCGGTGCCGTGAGCTGGGGGTAAGCAGTCAAGAACGCGTCTTGATGCTCGAAATAGAGGGCCGTCCGCTGCTGGAGGCAATCTTGAACTGGGGAGAACGCGTCCAGCGTGCCGTCTTGCCAGAGTGTCTGTTCACCTTCGGCGTACCCCTGCGTGGCGGCCACCTGCAACCCCTGTTCATTCTCCTTGACCAACAGCACCGCCCCAGCAATCGCGCCGAGGGCTTGCAGGGCAGGCTCTAACACAATCTGAAACACTGCGGCGGGACTGGTGGCTGCCGCGAGTGATTCCGTCACGCTTTGCAGCCGCTCGCTGAGTGACTCGCGTCCGGCAGGCGGGGCAGGGTCAGGCATGGGGCACGATACCGTGACCCCCCCAATTGCACCGCCCTCTTATAAGGGTTAATTAGGCAGTCAGTCGGGGAGGCTTTGGAATGGAGTCCAGCCTATGGGTGAGGTCGGGCTTTTCGCTGCAACTAAAGTACGTTGCCCTAATTGAACACCCAACATGTCCTAATGAAGAAAGGCGATCCGTGGGGGTCGCCTTTGATTTCTTCAGTATAGCGCGGTATGCAGCCCATGTCTAGGGTATGCATTGAAAGGTCGTGGCTTCTCAGGAATGATTGCAGTTTAATACAGCATGAACGGTCTGACGTGTCCAGCGTGCGAGGGCGTCTACATCGTCAAAAACGGTCACGCCCACACCGGCAAACAGCGCTATCTGTGCCGGGTCTGTCGCCACCAATTCACCCTGAATCACACCCGAACGCCGGTTTCGCCCGAAACCGTGACCTTGGTTGACCGGTTGCTCTCCGAACGCCTCTCTCACCGAGGCATTTGCCGCGTCGTCGGGGTCAGCCGAAGTTGGTTCCGTCGCCACCTCCAATCTCTGATCAAGACCGTGCCACACACCATCGAGCTCGAATCACCTGTCGTAAAAAAAGCGTGAACACTCCAGCACCAGCCCCACTGGTGCTGGAGTGTGACGAGTTATGCACTTTTGTGACACGGCAGACAAACACCCGTTGGATCTGGCTGGCTATGAACCGCGCCTCCCGCCAGATCGTGGGCTGTTTCATTGGAAATCGAGATGCCGCTGGAGCCTTTGGTCTGTGGCAGAGCCTCCCCACCCCGTATCTCGATGCCGTGTGTCACACCGATGGCCTGAGTGCCTACAAAGGCGTTGTTTTTGGCGCACTGCACGTCATTGGCGGCACCCAACACATCGAACGCTTCAATGCCACCTTGCGGCTCCGAGGCGCCCATTTGGTACGCAAGAGCCTCTCCTTTAGCCGCAAACCAGAGCATCTCGAACTCTTGATCTGGATGTTCATTCACCGCTACAACGCGTCATTACGTTGAAGCCACGACCCATTGAAATCCGGACAAAAGTCTGCATATTCAGGGGATGACGCCCTCAGCGACAGTGAATATCGGTGGCCTGAGCGAATTCGTGCAGCCGTACCACACGCTGTTCCAAGATCGGCGCCTCTTCAGGGCGTTTCAGGCGGCGCTGAGCGGCATCCTGGCGAGCGGCACGACGCGTCTGGCACAGATGGCGCGCGTCGCCCCCGGTACGGGGGCGTGCCCGCAGGCGGAACGCCGACTGAGACGACTGGTGCACCATGAGCATCGGCGAAGTGACCTCAGCGCCGACACCCTGCTGGACCACATTCAAGCGCAGGGCAGGGCGCGGGTTGCCGGGTCGGATGAGGTGATCGTCATTCTGGACGGCTCTGACCTCCGCAAGCCGCACAGCCAGACGCTGGAATATCTGGACACGGTGCGGGATCTGAACGGCCAGCCGGTCGCGGGCTACCGCACCCTCAACGCCATTGGCCTGACCTGTGATGGACGTCAAACCCTGCTGTATCACACGCTGTACAGCGCTCTGGCACCAGGATTCACCAGTGAGAACACGGTCGTCCTCCAGGCACTCGCCCAGATCACCCGCGCCCTGCGGGCAGCGGGGGTGCTGCGGATCATTTTCGTGCTGGATCGCGGGTTCGACAGCCTCCGGATTCTGCGCCGTTTACGGAGATTGCACGTTGATTTCGTGATCCGTGCACGCCATCTGGATCGCCAGACGCGCCTTCGTCCAACCGGTGAGGGGGAACCGCTGCACGGTGCGCTGCACCGTGCTCCTGTCCGTCATGTCTTTGAACTGGCTCGGCCGGTCAAGCAGGGTCGGCGGCTGATCTGGCGCCCGACGCGCACAGAACTGCGTGCGCAGCAGGTCTGGCTGGACGAGGGCCGGCTGCCCGTTCAGGCCGTGCACTTGAGCTTTCCCACGCGTCCCAAAGGGGATGAGGAGGGCTGGGTGCTGCTCACCAGCCTGCCGGTGTCGCCCGGCGTGGACGCCGGGCAGGTGGTGCGCCTGTACTTGCGCCGCTGGTCCATTGAGGACGTTTTTGCGTGGACAAAGACGTCCCTAGGCTGGGAGGACGTGCGCATTCACGATGTCCAGGCCCTGCGCACCCTGGTGGCGATGAGCTGGGTGGTGGCTTCTGACGTCTTCACGCTGGGTGAAACGCTAGACGCGCCAGAACTTCGATTGCTCGCCCATCTGGGCGGCGATGTCCTCATCAGAACCGCCCACCTGGCAAGAAAACCCTCCTCCTCGGCTTGCAGCGGCTGGCGGCTGCATACCTCACCACCCAGACCACCCGGCAAGGGGGACAGGAAGTCTCTGGAAACGATGTGCTGGATCGCCTTTTAGGCGCGCGTTGAGTTTTGTCCGGTTCCCAATATGCATCGGGTGGTTGTGGCTTCTTAGGAATAATTGCCGTTTAATAAAGCATGAACGACCTGACGTGTCCAGCGTGCGAGGGCGTCTATATCGTCAAAAACGGTCACGCCCATACCGGCAAACAGCGGTATCTGTGCCGTGTATGCCGACATCAGTTCACCCTGAACCATACCCGAACGCCGGTTTCGCCCCAAACCGTGACCCTGGTTGACCGTTTGCTGTCCGAACGCCTGTCTCACCGGGGCATTTGCCGCGTCGTCGGGGTCAGTCGAAGCTGGTTCCGCCGCCACCTCCACTCCCTGATTAAGACCGTGCCACACACCATCGAGCTCGAATCACCTGTCGCAAAAAAAGTGCGACGAGCGATGCACCTTTGTGGCGCAGCAGACGAAGAACATCTGGATTTGGCTCGCCATGAACCGCACCACCCGCCAGATCGTCGGCTGTTTTATCGGAAACCGAGATGCCGCTGGAGCTTTCGGGTTGTGGCAGAGCCTCCCTGCCCCTTATCTCGATGCGGTGTGTCATACCGACGGCCTCAGCGCCTATAAAGGCGTGGTGTTCGGTGCGCTGCACGTCATCGGTGGGACACAACATATCGAACGGTTCAATGCCACGTTGCGGCTCCGTATCGCTCATTTGGTACGCAAGAGCCTGTCCTTGAGCCGCACACAAGAGCATCTCGAACTCCTGATCTGGATGTTCATTCACCGCGACAACGCGTCATTACGTTGAAGCCACGACCCCCTATGTGCCCTTTTTAACCTTATCGAGCAGGTGTGGCGGAAGCTCAAGGGCCTCCTCATGCCTCGTCGTTGTTACAACTCCGTGACTGAACTCCGGGCCGCATTCGTGACTGGGCTGAAGATTCTTGGAGCAAAGTTTGTCTAGATGCTAGATGCGGTGCACTTAACTCACGGTCTCGGATGACCAAAGTTGCCAGCAGGCTTGTCGGCTCGAGTGGGAGTGACGAACCAAGCTTCCCACGGCTCGGCTCAACACACAAAGTTGCCAGAACCCACCCTGTGCACATCGGTGCTTCCACCTGACGATCTCCTGCATTCTCCTGCCAGACGGATGATCCAGATCTGCCACTGGCTCGGTGTCATCACCTGCACTTCAACTCCGGCCCACAGCTCCTCATCCCCTCCAACGTGTGAAGGTTGTTCCCCCAGAAGTGCGCCGCCCGGGCAGTGCGCCTCACCGTAAGATGGCGCTCATCCCCAGCCATGTGGGTTTGACAAGGAGTGTTCGTGCCCGGATCTGCCCCGTCCATCCCCCAACAGGTGTTGGAAGATTTTTCTGAAGCCATCTACGGGCTGAACCGACAGTTGCAGGTCACTTTTGCCAACGCTGCCGCCCTCCGGTTCCTCCGACGAGAAGCCCGGGACGTTCTCGGAATGTCCTTGTTTGACCTGCTCTCTGCGCCGCAGCTCGATGAGTTCCTGCCCCCTCTGCGCCTAGCCATGGCCACCACCGCTCCGACAGAACTGGAAGCATCCGCACACCAGAACAAGCTCTGGATCCGCCTTTGTTTCTATCCCCACCCCGAAGGCGTATTGATCCGGGTTCAGCAACATGACCGCCTGCTCCCTTCCCGGGCCAACCAGCAGGATGCCTTGACGGGCGCTCTGCTGCGCTCCCCATTTCTGGAGGCCCTGGCTCACCTGTCTCGGCCCGCAGCCGTCGCCGTCGTCGATCTCAATCATTTGAAAGCCATCAATGAATTGCATGGCCATGTGGGCGGTGACCGCCACCTCCGCGCCTTCGTCCAAGCTTTGCGGGCGCACCTGCCACCTGGTAGCTTGCTGTGCCGGTGGGGAGGCGATGAGTTCGTGCTGGTCACCCCAGGCGAGACGACCGACCCCCTCGCTCTTGGCCTGGCCCAACTCAAGCAAGACCTTCAACCGGTCATGTTGCAGATGCTCAACAATTCAGAGATGGCTGCCTTTGAGTTTGGACTGGCCAGGCTCGAAACTCGCCAGACTCCTTTTGAACAGGCCTTCGCAGTCGCTGATGAACAGTTGCACACAGCCAAACACCGCCAGCGCAATCCAAGGCAAGACGCCCAAGTGGCTCTGGAAATTGGGGAGTTTTCACGCTATCTCGAAACGCTGGGCCCACCGACGGACGTGCTTGAGGGCAGTCTGCACCGATTGATGAATCTGCTGGACTTTGATCTGGCATCGTATATTCCTCTGCACGATGGAGAAGTTGTCGGCTTGACGGTGATGAGCAAGCCTGGGATGGACCTGAGTAGCTTGCGTTCGGTTGCTCCCGTCACGGGTACTCTCCCACAAGGCGGCCTTTCGGACGCGATTGCGCAGCAGCGTCAAACGGTTTTTGCCACGGATTATCCCACGACCGTCAACCCGATTCCTGAACTCGTGCAGGCCGGGATCAAGAGCGTCGTTCTGACGCCGGTGTGGCACCAAGGGCAGATGGTCGGCATCCTGAACTTGGTGACGCTGCACCGCTGGCGTGCCATTACCCCCCAGGTTCAGCAATTGCTGGAATTGGCTGCGTTGCGCCTGGGACACGCCCTCGAACTTCAGCGGGTCGTGACCCAACTGCGCGCCACCTTAGAAGCCGGAATGCTGGCCTTGGGAACCGCGCTGGAAGCCCGGGATCTTGAGACCCATGGCCACACCCAGCGGGTGGCCACCTGGGCTACCCGCCTGGGACAAGCCACCGGCCTTTCTGAAGAGGACTTACACCACTTGCGGCAAGGAAGCTACCTGCATGACCTGGGCAAGTTGATGATTCCAGACGCCATCTTGCTCAAACCTGGCCACTTGACGCCCAAGGAACGGCAGGTCATGGAAACCCATGTCGTCAAGGGAACAGAACTGGCAGCCCGCCTGCCCGGGTTGCCTTTGGCTGTGCTGGAACTCATTGCGTCGCATCATGAACGCTGGGATGGAACCGGGTACCCCACGGGCTTGGTGGGCGAGCAGATTCCGTTGTTGGGTCGCCTATTTGCGGTCTGTGATGTGTTTGATGCTTTGGTGAGTGAGCGCCCGTATAAAGCGGCCTGGAGTCGTGAGGCGGCCTTGGCTGAGATTGAGGCGCAACGGGGACGGCAGTTTTGTCCAGAGACCGTCGACACATTTCTGGCGTTGATGCGTTGAGTGTAGAGCGCGTGAGGGCATCACGCGGTTGTGTTGCCTTCACCGGGCTGGGGAGGCTCGCCCACTGTGACTGACCCAAAACAGATCGCCACCGTTTCTCCATGAACATCATTCAGTATGCCGTCTGGCTGTATCACCGCTTCCCACTAAGCTACCGGAACGTTCAGGAATTGCTGCACCAGCGGGGCGCGGGGCTAGCGGTACAGGCCCACCACCACGAATTGTCCCGCCCGTGGGGGCGCGTGCCATTCAATGGGGGCCATCAGATATCACTCGTTTCCGATGACGGCCCCGAACTTGCGCGAGGTGTGATTGATCATCGCCTGCTGAAGCGCGTGTTCAAAGGCGACGGCATCCACGGCGATGAGGCCCCGAATCTCCCAGCCTTCCGGCTGAATGTCCGTGGCACAGGCGACAGCGCGGGCACCGAAGGTGGCAAAATCCACCCGCAGACGGCGCACTTCCTGGATCAATTCCAGCTTGTTGCCCGGAGCAGCTTCAATCTGGTAGCGAGGGACTTCGACTGCTCTGCCGATGGGGAAGGTCGTGCGGCGGATGCGGTACATGCGGCCCACGGCAACGCTCTGCACTCTGAGGAATCCACAGGCTTACCGGTTCCTCTTCGCTGAAGCGTAACGGCACCGGAACTTTTCAAGACGGGCGTGCAGGCTCAGAAATTCCTGCGCTCGTCTTCACCGTTTGACTCCAAGTTGATATCGCTCTTGACGTCGTGCGGGACGGTGAGACTGTCCGACCAAGTTGTTGCACCGCGTTGTGGAGATCACCTGCCGGTAGTCGACGCCCTTCAGGCTCGAGATCTCCCGAATCGCAGCCTCGTCACTTCGTAACTGATCAGTGATCAGGACAGGCGCTGAAGAGGGATTCCTGTTGTCCAAGAGGAACGCCATCATCCGCCCTCAGTGAGCTGAACAGCTGAACTTTTCTTCAATCCAACTGGCCGAGGCAAAGGAGAAGGCGACCGCTTGGGCCGCCTGTGAGGGTGTGGGTCACTGGGCTCGAACCAGTGTGAGGGCCTGCTTCCGCCCCACTCGCACGTCCGTTTTTCAGAAGGTGGACGCTTCCCTTCGCATCGAAAGTATGCGTCTGAGACATGCTTGCTCTATTTGGCAACCTTCAAGGCGTCTTAAGCTGGTTCACCAGGAGGATGAGCATTCAGCATATGGAAGCGCTAGAAGGCAACGAGCAGACGGCTCTCCCTCTCTGCCTCATCCTTATGATTCAGTGGGCAAGTTCAGAGGTGAAGCGTTCAGATGAGGAGCAACCGGATGCATTCTTCTCGAACCAAAATGGGGTTGTTCATGAGCGTCACCAGACGCCTTGCGCGCAGTCCATCCGGGTAAGGGACTTTGTTCCTTGCTGCTCTTGGTTCAGACCATGATAATGAACACGTTCATTATCGAACACATTCAAAAGGAGCTGAGCATGTACCTATGGGCAGGACGTCTCTTGATCGGCGTGGCTTTGATCCACCTGTGCCTGGCCTTGGCCAGCGTCATTCCTCATCTGGCCGTCCTGGCACCAGACGGACTCCTGGGCGTCATAGGCGCGCCCTGGCACCCGCCACACTTGGACCGACAGGCCGCCTTCTGGAGTTCACTCGGAAGTTTTGCTGGCACACAGCTGTTATGGGGCATCTGGATCATGTCCACAGCCCGAGCGGGACACCGGTTTCCCAGAGGCACCGGACTGGCATTGCTGGTCTTGACGGCCGTTCAGGTCACTCTGGCTCCGCTCAGTGGATTTTGGGTCAACTTCATTCCTGCTTTGCTGCTGATGTCCGGTGACGTTCCAGCCAGGGGCGTCTGCGCGGATCAGGCAACCCAGTGACGCGCCCGCCTGATCCGCAGCACTTGAGCCGCCGTGAACGTCATAAGCAAGACAAACTGGAGCGGATCCACGCCGCAGCACTAGCGCTTTTCACCCAGCAGGGTTACGAGGCCACCACCGTACGTCAGATTGCTGCAGAAGCGGATGTCGCCACCGGGACTGTCTTCCGGTACGCCTCCGATAAGGCCGATCTGCTGCTCATGGTCTTCCATGATGTTATTGCCCAGACGATCAAGTTAGCCCTGCACCCGGGCCGCCTGGAGGGACCGCTGATGCAAGTGCTTCCCCAAGTGTTCGATCCTTTTTTTGCATTTTACGAGACGCGTCAGGTCCTGGCCAGTGATTTTCTTCGCCTGGTGCTCTTTCACCAGAGTCCGTGGCGTACTCGGGAAATAAAGCAGGGCCAGGCTTTTGTGCAGCAGTTGGCCGAACTGCTCAAGCAGCGGCAACAGGGGGGCGAGGTTTCGGCCGATGTCGACCCCCACATCGCAGCCGTCGCGGTCTTTTCGCTGTATCAGGCCTGTCTGGTGAACTGGTTGAGCGGTGGAGCCACGCTGATTGACACCCGGCATCAACTGGAGGCGCTGCTGCAGCTGCAGGTTCGGGCACTACACCCCGGTGCAGGAACACCATGACACCCCGTGTTCTGATTGTGGGTGCTGGTATTGGAGGGCTGGGACTGGCTCAGGCGCTGATTCGTACTGGAATGCAGGTCAAAATCATCGAAAAGGTGGCCTGCTGGCGGCCGGTGGGCGCTGGCCTGATTCTCAGTGGCAATGCCCTGCGGGTCATGAACCGGCTGGGACTGTCCGAATCGCTCATGCAGGTCGGCCATCCACTCGCGGCCGCCTCGCTCACAGACGCGGGGGGCCGACTCCTTCAGACCATCTCGTATGGGGCCTCTGGGGGTGCTGTTGCCTTGCGCCGTGCCGACCTGCAGGCGGTATTGAGCCAGGGTCTGACAGAACAGATTTACTTCGCGACCACACTGCAGGCGCTGCATCAGACCACTGAGGGTGTGGACGTCACCCTCAGTGACGAATCGGCACATCAGTTTGACGTTGTGGTGGGGGCCGACGGCCTCCACTCGGCCGTCCGGCACCTTGTATTTGGGGACTTGCCGAAGCAGTACGCAGGCTACACCAGCTGGCGCTTTGTGGTCAGCTCCTCTGGCCCCCAGCACGCAGTTGAAATGTGGGGCCGGGGCTGTCGACTGGGGCTGGTTCCCCTTGGAGGCGGGCAAACCTACGGGTACGTCACGGCCAACGCCCTGGAAGGGCAATCTGGCGACTCCCTGAACCGCGCCGCGGAGGTGCGGGCGCGCTGCACCGAGTTCGGGGGCGTTGGCCCCGAACTGCTGTCATCCCTTCAGACGGACATCCCAGTGATTCGAACTGACATTCATGAGGTGCACTTGCCCCGCTGGGTGCAGGGCCGCGTCGCTCTGTTGGGCGACGCCGCCCACGCCATGACGCCCAACCTCGGCCAAGGTGCCGCCATGAGCTTGGAGGACGCCTGGGTTCTGGGTCAACAACTGAAGGCTGCTCCGAACGTGCCTGCAGCGTTGGCACGGTATGAGGCCCTCCGGCGGCGCCGGGTGAACCAAGTTCAAACCGCTTCTCACTTCCTGGGGCGCGTCGGCCAACTGGAAGCAGACGGATTGCGGAGGCTCCGGGATGTGGGGATGCGGCTCACGCCGCCGCTCCTCGCGCGTTGGTCAACCAGCAGGCTCTTTCAAACTGAACTGGACTAACTTGATCCGGGCATAGAATCTGTTCCCTCAGCACCTGATACTTCGGGGCATTGATGTTTTAGTGGTGGGGCAAGGGGGTGTGGCGGTTGTGTTGCCTTAACTGGCGTCACGGCGGGCTGAGGCTTCTGGCGTTTGGCGGTCTTACCGGAAGCCTTGGTTCGGCCGTTGGACTGTGTAATGCAGTCTGGTGTGTTGGGCTTGTTGGTAGGGAGTAAGGCCCAGAGAACGGCTCTGACCTACCCATGAAAAGCCTTGGCCCACGCATCAGCGTGGGTGAGAGCACGGACTCAGGCCAGTCTGCTATCTTCCCCACACGCTTCGGCGGGAGCAAGTCTCCCCAAACGCCACGGCGCCCCGCTCTGAACAGGGCGGGTTTCTTGTTGGGTGTGTGCTGAGATTCCGCTCTCCCTCATACATTGTGTCTGTATGTCCAGAATGAGGTGAGGAGAGAACGTCGTCCTCTTTGTGTCTGCGGAAATCGCCTCGGCCTGAATGGCGCGTTCTCTTCCTCAACGGCGCTCCACCATCGCTCTTCGCTTGATATCAGGCTGCCCCAGGGCCCAATCCAGAACAGACCTGCGCGGGTGGTGGTGAAACGCCGAACATCTGCTGGAGGGCGTCATGATCATTCTTGGACTTGATCCCCACCCAACAACTCACACCGCCATTGCTCTCGACTCGCGTGGCGTCATTCTCGACAGCCTCAGCGTCCAAAACGACGCCGACGGTCTCCACCAGTTGTGGCTCTGGTCGGGTCGTTTTAAACAGCCTTGCTGGGCGATTGAAGGCGCAGGCAACCGTGATGTGGCTCCCCTACTGGCGTTGCTCTTGGCCAGGGACGCATCGGTGTATCACATCCATCCCAGCCTGACCAGCCAATACCGAGCGCGTCGGGGGAAGAAGAAGAACGACTTGGTCGATGCCGAGAACGTCGCTCGGGTGCTGTTGGCCAACCCGCAACTTCCGCCCTACCGGCCGTGTCAGCAGCGCACCCGGTTGCAGGAATTGTCCCGCAGCGCAAGGCCAACCAAATGATGCTTGAAGCTCTTCCAGACACAACGACAGACGCGCTCCGCACTGCCCTTCAGGCCGTGCTGACATCGTTGGAAGCAGCGCTGAAGGAACTGGAGCAAGCCATGGCGGCATTGGTGGCCCAGGTTGCTCCCGCCCTATTGACGTTACGGGGGATCGGCGTGGTGCTCGCAGGCACCGTGTTGGCTGAAGTCGGTGATGTCAAGCGGTTTGAGAATGTCCATCACTTCGCCAGTGATTGCGGCGCTGCACCAGTGGAGCGGGGGAGCGGAAAGAACACGCGCTGGTGCGTCAATATCAGCGGCAATCGGCAACTCAATAGAGTGCTTCACCTGATGGCGCTCACCCGGTTGAGGTGTGAAGAGCGCACCAGAACATTCGTGACGAAGAAGGAGCAAGAAGGAAAAACGAAACGGGCTGCACTTCGCGCGCTCAAGACTCACTTGGCTTGGGAGTTATACCGAACATTGCAGACCAGCCATGTTGACGGCCTCCGCCCAGCCCCCTCTTAGGATCTTTTTCTCAGCCGAATTGACATACCAGGTTCAGGCCGTCAGGGGTTGCTCCACGTGTTTCAATCTGGCCGGCTCATCGCCTGCAGTGTCGTTCCACCAGAGGAAAAAAACACCAAAAGGACGGCGTGATGGGCCGTCCCAAGCGTACTGGACTGTCATTCGTAGAGGCCGCAACCCTACTGAGTTGCTGCACCTGCCCATGCCTTCCGTCATAAGTGCTCGGCCGACAGGAAGACACTTTCAATGCGAATCTGCTGGCCACTGCACAACGTGCAGCTGGGCTCAGCTTCGTTGCAAGACCCGCTCAAATGCTGTCACCACCTGATCAATTTCGTCATGCGTGATGGTCAGAGGGGGGAGAAATCGAACCACCAGCGAGGTCGCCGGCAGAGCCAGCACCCCCTCATCTTGTTCCAAGGCAGCGATGATGGGCGCGCTCTTTTGCTTGAGTTCTACGCCTATCATCAAGCCCAGCCCACGCACCTCGCGAATTTTAGGGCTGGTGATGGCGCGCAGTTGCTGCAGGAAATACGCCCCCTTCTCTGCGGCCTGCTCCGGCAAGTGTTCCCGTGCCGTAAACCGCATTGCGGCCGTACCGGCTGCCATGGCCAGGGGGTTGCCACCGAACGTCCCACCGTGCCCGCCCTTCGGCATGCGGGACGCCACGTCCGCCGTCGTGACAAAGGCGCCGATAGGAATGCCGCCTCCCATCGCTTTGGCGAGTGTAATGCCGTCTGGAACGATTCCAAAATGCTCCATGGCAAACATCTTGCCTGTGCGGCCGAACCCGGTCTGAATTTCGTCGAGAATCAACAACGCGCCGTGTTGACGGGTCAGGTCACGCGCGACCTGCATGAAGGTGAGGTCCGCGGGGCGGACGCCGCCCTCCCCCTGTACAGGTTCGAGGATCACGGCAGCAACCGAGTCGTCAAGAGCCGCTTGCAGGGCCTCCGTATCACCGTACGCGATAAATTCGACGTTTGCACTGTCAAGAATGGCGCCGAAGGGTTCACGGTACGCGGGTTCCCAGGTAAAGGCGAGGGCACCCAGGCTGCGTCCTGAAAAGCCCCGTTTCATGGCGATGAATTTGCTGCGGCGTGTAGCAGTGACCGCAAACTTCTTCGCGGCTTCCATGGCTTCTGTGCCGCTACTGCATAGGAATACACGGTGGAGAGGATCGGGGAGCAGGCTGGTGAGGACCTCAAGGAACTCAGCGCGCTTGTCATTGGGAATGGTTTGAGCGACGGTCAGGAGCGTTGCGGCCTGTTGCTGGATGGCGCGGACCACGTCTGGGTTGCAATGGCCGACGGAGGCGACGCCGGCGCCTGTAGCGCAGTCCAGGTAGGCGCGGCCTTCGGCGTCCCAGACCGTGGTGTTCTGACCACGCACGAGAACGAGCGGGTGCTTGTTGAAGACACCGCTGTCATAGCGGTGCTCGCTGTCCAGCCAGCGCTGGGTGTTGGTGAGGACTGTCATCGTATAAATATACATGCGCTTGTGTAGAAATTCAGCCCCTTATACGACAGAACCTGTCCAGGTTCCCGGCAGTTGGGGCAACACAACCATCCTGATGGCCCACTGAAACTCGGCGGCACAGCCAAACCACCTGCTGGATGATGGTCATGGGAAAACGGTGGCGGTAGGGCTTGGCATCGGTCACGGACGGTCAGCCTATCCCGGTCTGGTTAAGGCAACACAACCCTTTCAACCGTTACGTCACGCTCTTTAGCACTTCACTCTGCTGCTCTAGAACACATTCGGCAGTTCCCGTTCGGCAGGCCGCTCAAGTTTTATCTTGAACTCGCGGATCTCATAGCTCATCAGCATCTCGTTGAAGGTTAGCTGTGGGGAACCCGCAATGCGCAGGGGCAAGCTCAGCAGGCGCTGCAGAAAAACATCGCTCTCGTGAATCGCCAGAAAGGCTCCCGGACAGCGGTGTGCGCCGTCCCCAAAACTCATTGCCTGCGCCTGCACGCCGCTCGGTAAAGAACGGCCCAGGCAGAGACTGAGTGGCTCGGCCCCCACAGCGGCTGAATCGGCATTGGCCGTGCGGATGTCTAGGATCATCCGTGCCCCTGCCGGGATCGCGTGGACAACGCCGCCCTGTTCCAGTGTGATGTCATGTTCCGCTCGCCGCCAGAGGGTCGAGGCCACGGGTTCAAGGCGCAGGATTTCATGCAGCAAGCGGTGACGTTCGTTGCGGTCGCTGGCAAGATACGCCTCACGTATCTCCGGGTTTTCGAGCAGGTGCCAGGTAGCCACGCTGATGAATTCGCGCGTGGTGACCATGCCGGCCGTAGCGTATGTGAGGCACTCCACCAGGATTTCTAAGTCGTTGTAGCCCTTGCCAATCAGGTGGGTGATCACGTCCTCCTGCGGTTTCCGGCGCCGGGCCTGAATAGCAGGGCGCACGTCTACACGGTAAAACTTCGACATCCGAAGCAAGCCCTTAGATTGCGTCAGTACACCCTGAAGACGCGCGACCATCCCCGTGCTGCCTCCCGTATTGATCTCTCCGTCCGACAACAATTCATCAATGCGGCGATCCATGCCCGGCTTTGACGAGTTCGTGAGCCCTACCACTCGCGCAGCCACGTCAACCGACAATTGCATGCTCAGTGCGCTGAGATCCGCCCCACCCGCCTGTTCCAGCTGGCCAATTAAACGCTCTGTCAGAGCCTCGATGAACGGATGGTGGGCGTCCTGCACCGTCTTGGGCGTAAAGAAGCGCGCGATGGCCGTACGCTGCTCGCGGTGTTCCTCGCCATCTTGAAAAATCACGGCTGGCCGTAGACGGGTGACCAGCACGTTGTCGGTGGTGGCCCCTTGGCGGACACGTTCACTATCGCGCAGGACTTGCTTGACTGCAGCGTAAGAGCGCAAATGCCAGACGTCTCCCTGAAGCTCAATCTCAGGGGCGAGATGGTCGTGACCGAAACCGGTCTTGCGTTCAGGCGCATGGAAGGGGCAGTGGGCGACAGGTTCAGCAGTCATGGTTGATCTCCTTGAGCAGACTTATGATCCACTATGTATCATATGAGTGACGAAGTCTCATGAGATAGAATGGCTTAGACTGAGGGATCTCCCCATGTCAGACTTGATCCCGCCTCCCCTTCCCCAGACTGATCTGCGGATCCGGCGAACTCGCCGTCTGCTGACCCAGGCCCTGATTGATCTGAGTCACGAGCAGCCGCTTGAATCCATCACGGTGCGCGACCTGACCGGACGTGCCGAGGTGGGCTATGCCACCTTCTTCCGGCATTACACCAGCATTGAAGAGTTGCTCCGGGGTGCTGTCGACGATTTACGCAGCGATCTGTTCACGTTGCTGCCTCCACTGGCTGGTCAGGTGCCCGAACAGGCCGGTGCGCTGGTCTTCCAGCACGTCCGGGATCATCCTGGGCTCTACCGACTGTTGCTGAGTGCCGATCGTTCGCTGGGGCTTCTCGATCAGATTGTCGAGATCGGTGTGCAGGGTCTGCTCCAGACCTACGAGGCCCGGCCAGCGGCCCAAGTGCCCGTGGACATCGTGGCCTACCACTTCATCCGCTCGTTCTTGAGCCTGATTGAGTGGTGGCTGGGTCACGGCATGCCGTATGGGCCGGAGCGCATGGGGGAGATCTACCGCGACTTGATTCTGCGACCGACCGAGGCCGTTGCGCTGCAGCCCCGCAGGGGAGAGGCTGTCCCAACGGTTGTGTTGCCTTAACTGGTTTGGGGTTGGCTGACTCTCCAGGACTGACCCAAAACCGTATCGTCATCGGTTCCCGCTGGCCATCATCGGGTACGCGGTTTGGCGCTCCCACCGCTTTCCGCTCAGTGATTGGGACATTCAAAAATTCACCCACCACCGTGGCCCAACAGGTCAGTCATGAGACCCTCCGCGAGTGGTGCGTCCAGTTCGGCCCCCTCTTTGCAGAGGAACTGCGTCACCCTGAACCCCGTCGGGGTTCGGGGTGGCCTCTGGATGAGGTCTGTACCACCGCTGATGGGATTTACCCCTGGCTCTGGAGGACCGTGGACGAGCACGGCTTCGTGCAGGATACCCTCCGTCAAAGCCACCGCGCTCCCGACGCTGCACAGACCGTTCTGACGAGGTTGTTTGGTGAAGACGCTGTTTCGGAGGTCACACAGACGGATGGGCTGCGGAGCGAGGGAGCCGCAATTCAAGAGGTTCTGAGCCGGGTGAACGTTGACCACCAGGTGATTCGTAACGCCCGATGCAACCACATGGTTAAGCAAGAACATCGTTCAACACGGCGAAACGCGCGCAGGAATGTCTGAGTCTGCACGCCCGAATTGAGAATCGTCACCATCCCTCCCGAAGGGGCGTTTCCGCCCCCACCAGAAGAAACAATCAGAAGCATGCATTCCAGACAGGGGGAATGGTTGCGGCAGGGGTGGCCTGAGGATCAGGCCACCCCTGGGCTCCCCCTGCTGCCGTACGCCAAGTGAAGGCAACACAGCCGTCTTGATTGATCCCATGACTTCCCCCGCGGAAGTCAGCATATTTTTAGGAAAGGGTCGTATGACAGACTATGCCTATGGACGATCCCAGGGCTTGGCTGCGCCCCGCACCAGATGGAAGCTGGCCTATAGAGACCCTGCTGGACGGCGTGCCCAATTTGATCTTTTTTGTAAAGGATCTTCAAGGCCGCTATGTCAGTGTGAATGACACCCTACGGCAGCGCACTGGAGTACTGCATAAGCGCGATGTGCTGGGCCGCACTGCTGCCGAGGTTTTCATGGGCGACCCCGGACAGCGTTTCAATGAGCAAGACGTACGGACGTTGCGGGAGGGCCAGGAACTGCGGGACGTGCTGGAAATGTATTTCGGCCCACGGGGCGAACCAATCTGGTGCCTGACGCATAAGATCCCCGTGCGAAATGCGGCGGGTGAGGTGGTGGGGTTAGCAGGAGTCTCGCGGGACGTCCCCGTTCCCATGGAGAGGCATGCGGACTTCGCGCGGATCGCAGAGGCTCTCAGCTATATGCAGGTGCATTACGATCAGCCCTTGCGGATCCCGGTTCTGGCTACCCATATTGGCTTATCGGAAGATACCTTTGAGCGGTTGATATGGCGGGTGTGCCAGGTAACGCCGCAGCAATTCCTGATCAAGGCGCGGCTCAATGCCGCTGTAGAACTCCTTCGCAAGCCTGGACTGTCTATCTCTGAAATTGCCCACGCCTGCGGCTACGCTGACCACAGCGCCTTTACCCGCAAGTTCCGTACGGTCACGGGCATGACCCCACAGGCGTATCGTGACCGGGTTCTAACCAGGAAAGAAGACTCGCAGAGCAAGCCTGTCCACTAAGAGCCTATCCGGAAGGTCTTCGGAGTACGGCGACGGGCACAAGTTTGCGCCAGATGATGAGGCAAGCAGTCAACTCGACAAACCCCAGAGACAGGTCTTGACGCTTTTCCCAGCGGGTCTGGAGGCGGCGGAAGCGATTGAACCAACTGTGACCCACCGAGGGCGACCCACTGCCGGGCTGGATGGCGTTCCGGTTGGCTTGGGGCAGGAATGGGCTGTTCCTCCTTCGCTTTCTTAGGGATATGCGCGACCAGGCCTTCATCCACGGCCCGTTGACGACCCGCGGGCGTGTCTTACCCACGATCGAGCAGCAGATGTCTCTATTCCTGCTCCACAAGAGCAGGAATAGAGACGACGACGGCATCCAAGACATCCATGAGCATCTTGCTGTTATGGCGATTGGCCCCACACCGCACCACCGAGAGCGGAATGCCCTTGGCATCGGTCAGCAGCGTGCGTTGACATCCGGCTGTCCCTCGGTCGGTGGGGTTGCTGCCCGTGGCTTCCGGCGCACCGGCGCCCTCCTTATTCCCCAGGGGGGCTTTCACCATGCTTGCGTCGGCGGCTTGCCATGCCCAGTTGATCCCGACTGCCTGATCGTACTCTTCGAGCACGATGGCCCACGCCGCACGGGACCATCCGTGTTCCACCCAAGCACTCAACCGCTCGTGGACGGTCGATGTTGGGCCGTATCAGCGGGGAAGTTGATTCCACTGACGGCCGGTTCGGGCCAGCCAGATCAGTCCATCGAACATGGAGTGGGCGTCCCACGCGGGACGCCCACTCTTATTTCCTGGGCTTGTCGATCACCAGGACAGGGACGAGGCGGATCCAGAGGTCGTCCAAGACCTCCCAAAGCGTGTCCTGGTGACTGATCTGGTCTTGATGGGGTTGCGTTGTCACTTGACTTCAGTAGAACAGATCTTCCGGAGAGGTTCTGAGTGGCCCGGCTCCACCGCAGGGCGGCGTAGAGGGCGCGTGATCCGGCAAGTAGGGCGCCGATAGAGACGGGGGATTTCCCGGCGGCTTCCATGCTCCGCACCCACAGGTCGATGTCTCCCGCTTTCCGGATGCAAGACCTTGACTGCATTGTCTTGGGCAATTTGATTACTGTGTGCGTTGACGAGCGTGCCTTTCTGGAATTTAGACCAGCCCAATCAATAAACTCTCCAAATCGCGTGGGTAGAGGCTGAGCCGCTCGGCTCCGTCAGAAGTGATCACCAGGGTATCGGAGTGCCGGAACCCGCCGAGCCCAGGCACATATAATCCTGGCTCGATGGAAAAAATCATGCCGGCAGCCAATTCGGTGTGATCGTCAAGATCCAGAAACGGATGTTCATGCCCCTCCAGGCCGAAGGCGTGCCCGGTATGGTGACGGGTGAGGGCCAAAACGCCGCGCTCCTCCAGCAGGTGGCGCACCTCTTGCTCTACCTCTGAACAACGCCGACCGGGTTTCAGTGCCGCGAAGCCTGTGTCCTGTGCGTCCAGCATGGCTTGAAAATACTTGATTTGTTCGGATGAGGGCTCCCCAACGAACATGGTTCGTTCCAATTCGCTCTCATAGCCGCCCACCACGCCGTATGCCCCGGTCACCAACGTGTCGCCAGCCTGAACCCCTCCCTGCTGATGAAGTCCGTGTGGATTGGCGGTATTGTGCCCCCGGATAAACATGGCGTTGGCGGGCAGACCCTCACGCGATTTGGGCACGTAGCGGTCACCCAAACTGGCCAGCATGGTGCGGGTGGCCTGCAAGCTCGCTCCGTGCGAGACCAAAAGCTCATCGCTGCCCTGGCTGATGGCGTCCTGCATCAGTCGGTGGGCGTGATCTCCCCACACACAGGCTTCCCGGATCAACGCGATTTCAGCTGGACTTTTAATGGCCCGTGCGTCGTCAATCAAATCCAGCCGCTCGTGAATGGGAACTTCCAGAACCTGACTGAGCCTGGGGCCCCGGTAGCCCCAGCGGTGTTCGTAGCCGTCCAGATCAGCAGCCACGGCCCGCGCCACTGGTTTCAGGGTTCGCAGATGCGCCGCCAGCGTCAGGAGCGGATGCTGGCCGCTGCCCCCCCCCGGGTACTCTGGATAGACCGCAAAGTTGACCAGTTCTGGACACTGTTGCCGCACATGATCGGTTTCCAGTTGCGGAATGAGGAGGCTGCACTCGCCGTCATCGGTAATGATGGCTGCCACGGGACGCTCGGTGGCCGCAAAGAAAAATCCGGTGAGGTACGCCACCCGCGTGGGTCCAAACACGCACATCAGGTCGTAGCCGTGCTGCTGCAGCGCCTCCGCCAACTTTTCCCGGCGGGCGCGGTACTCGGCAGGCTGAATTTCAAGCCGGAGGGTGGTGGTCATGAGGGCAGCGCCTCCAGGGGAACAGGCTCAAGGACTGGGCTGGTGACCAGCATCAGGTCGTGGGCGGCCCGGCGGGCAATGGCGCGAATCTTCTCGCTCAGTTCCGGAACGCGCGCTCTGGTGAGCCGTCCCGAGGGCCCGGCAATGCCTAGAGCGGCGATGACTTTGCCCGCTCCGTTGGTCAGTGGGGCCGACAGGCAGCGCACCCCCAACTCACGCTCCTCGTTGTCTTCGGCGTAGCCCTGATCGCGCACCGTCTGGAGTTCGTCTTGAAGGTGCTCCCAGCTGATCAGGGTATGGGGCGTGCGCGGAATCAGCCCCACCTTGTCCACAATTCGTTTTACGCTGCTGGGCGGCAGATCCGCCAAAAACAGTTTGCCCACATCAGAGCAGGTGAGCGGCGTAATGCTGCCGGGGGTGGTAAACATTCGCATCATAGTCAGGGGCTCCAGCTGGCTCAAGTACATGGCCGTCGTACCGTACAGCTCGGCCAGGTGCGCGGTTTCACCCGTGCAGTCCACCAACTCCTGCAGGTAGGGCCGCACCCGGCGCACCAGGTCGTAGCGCAGGTACAGAGACCGTGAGATCTCTACGATTTCGGGACCAATGTCGTAGCGCTTGCTGAGGGTGTCCTGATGAACATACCCCTTGGCCGACAGCGTCTGCAAAATGCGGTGAATGGTGCTGGGGGGCAGCTGCATCTGTTGAGACAGTTCGGCAATGCTCAGGGGACGGTGTGCGGCAACGATGGTTCCCACAATGTCGAGGGCACGCTCAACGCTCTGAACATTTTCGCTCATGTGGTTGCAAGTCGTTGGGGGTCAAACATCAGGAGGCTCCGGGGTGAGTGCATCTGACCATAAAGGTATTCCACAAAGGCTGCCCGGTCTTCGGGCCGTGTGCGTTCCCGGACTTCCCGCACCGCTTCGTCACCAAACCAGTAACTGGCAATGAAGGGGCCACGGAAGGGATAGCTGGCAAAGCGCACGCGCCCTTCGATCCAGGGCCGCTGACCAAAGCTGTGCTGTTCCAGATACTCGATCACGCGGGCTTCGGACCAGCCCTCGCCCATCTGGTACCAGGCGGCGCTGGTGGCGGTGGCGCTGCGCACCCGCCGCAGCGCCCGGTGAAGCAGATCGCCCTCGTCTTCGATCCAGTCGATCAGATGAACACCCTGATCTCCGATGCCCTCCTGCACGCACCCAGTCACCGCGTTGGTGGTACACAGCAGCACATCGGCGGTGCTCTTGCCCTGCTCGGCCCAGTCGCGGGTCAGCAGCAGTTGGGTCGAGTGGCCGGGGAACACCTCATGCGCCACCAGATGTTTCAGGGCGCTGCGGGTAAAGCTGAGATCCACATTCAAGTCCATCTGGCCTTCATTGAAGTTGCAGCGGGCGGTGAAGGGAACGCCGCGCAGGGTGTTGAGCTGCATCTGATAATCGCCGGTGGCGTAGATCAGGCGGTCTGTGCGGGCCTGTGCATCGTCCATCAACAGCTTAAATTCGGCTTCCAGGCGCTCGGGTGGAATGGCCTGTTCCTCTTCCCAGCGGGCCACTCGCTCTGCGACCGTGCCCTGACGGTATCCAGCGTCCAGCAGCACCCGGTCTACATCCAATTTCATGCTTTCGACCTGCTCGGTGTCGACGGCCCGTGCCGGGACACCTACCAACCCTTCCAGTTTTTCTTTGAAGCTCAGCTCTTCACCTTCAAAGAGGCGGGCAGCAGTGCGCAACGAACGGAACATGTCATCCAAAAAGGCCCGTCTGGGTCCGGCTTGCAGGCCTGACGCTGCCTGCTCCAGCGAGCTGAGTTCGTGCTGCACCGCGTCCCAGTCTTCGAGGGGGGCTGCGGGCACCAACGCGTCGCCCAGGTAGATCGGCACCAGCCCTTCACTGTCCAGCACGCCGTGACCCCGCGAAAGGCGGCGTTCCAAATGATCCATTCCTATGGTGAGGGCGGTGAGGCGACGTCCGATCTCGTGATCCTGCGGCGTACTGGTAGTCATTTGGTTTCTCCTTGACCTCCATCCTAAACAGAAATTCCACGATGTGGAACCTATATCTAGACAACTTATTCTATCTGACGGAATAAACACCTGTTGCGTGCTTGACATTTCTCTGCCAGCACCCTCACACTCACAGCTAAGCAAACAACGCTTGTAGTTAAGAAATGGCCGCGAAAACGCTCTGTGTCCCCTATTCAGGAGGTTCCCATGAAGTTAAGCCCGATCAGCCAGCATTCCGTATCGCGAAAAAGCCGTCTTCTGCTGGCATTGACCAGCGTTCTGCTGTGCGGAACTGCTCTGGCACAAGAACGCGGCGGAACACTCACCGTTGGCCTGAGCTACGACATCGACACGCTGAACGTCTACAGCACCGGCTTCCTGCATGACGCCGTCGCACCTGTCATCGAAGGTCTGCTCGCCCCTGACAAGAACGCCAAGTACGTGCCTGTCCTGGCCCGCGAAGTGCCCACCGTCAAAAACGGAGGCATCAAGGTCGCGCCGGACGGGAAAACCATGATCATCACCTACAAGCTGCGTCCGAACGTCAAATGGCACGACGGGAAGCCCTTTACCTCAGCCGATGTGCGGTTTACCTGGGAAGCA
Organism: Deinococcus sp. QL22; assembly: GCF_023370075.1. Lineage (NCBI taxonomy): Bacteria > Thermotogati > Deinococcota > Deinococci > Deinococcales > Deinococcaceae > Deinococcus > Deinococcus sp. QL22. The sequence continues at coordinate 235,001 of NZ_CP097151.1, read as the reverse complement.
GTCAAGAACCCGAAATTCATCGCCGAGAGCAAGTCTGGCACCGAGGACATTCTGCGCATCGACACGCCGGACCCCCTGACCGCCGTGGTGCACTACAAACGCATCGCCCCAGACTTTGCAAGTACCCTGTTTACCTTCGGCATGCTTCCCAAGCATGCGCTGGAAGGCAAGGACCTGAACACCGACCCGTACAACGCAAAACCCCTCGGTACCGGACCATTCATTGTCAAAGAGTTCCGCCGTGGCCAGTATGTCGCCCTGACGCGCAATCCCAACTACTGGCGCAAGGACGCCAAAGGTCAGCAATTGCCGTACCTCGACGCCATGAACTTCAAAATTATTCCGGACAGCAATACCCTGGTCACCCAGCTGCGTTCCGGCGAAGTTCAACTGGCCTACAACGTGCCCTACGCGCAGGTCAAACAGCTTGACGCCCTTCCGAACATGAATGTCGTGCAGAACAAGGTGCTGTCCTGGCAGCATCTCGACTTTAACTTCAAAGGCCCAGCGGCGCTGCGTGACATAAACGTACGTCAGGCGTTCGCGCACGCCATCAACCGTGACGCCGTCTCCAAAGCCCTGGGTGGCTATCCGGTGCCGATTGACAGCGTGGTCGTCCCCGTCTTCGATGCGTACAACAAAAACGTCCCGAAGTACCCCTACAGCCTGAGCCGGGCCAACGCCATTCTTGATGCAGCGGGCTACCGCCGGGGCTCCGACGGCATCCGTGCCAAAAACGGCGCGCGTCTCAGTTTCAATATCATGGTGCAGGCGGGCCGCCCCAATGATGAGGTCGCGCAGCAGGTGATCATTGCCAACCTCAAGAGCATCGGGGTGGAACTCAAACCCGACAACAAGTCTGGAGTCGCCTTCCGCGAAGCGCGTTACAACGGCACCTATGACCTCTGGTACGGTGGGTGGATCACCTCCGCTGACCCGGTCTACAGTGTGTTCTTTGGCAGCAAAGGCGTCAACAACGGCCAGAGTTACAGCAACCCGCGCATCGATCAGCTGTTGGCGCAGGCAGAAACGACCCTGGACGATGACGCCCGCCGGGCGACGCTGTTCACCTTTCAGACCGAACTGATGAAGGATTTGCCGACGCTGCCCATTACCACCAACATTTCCATGATCGCGTTCACGAACAAGCTCGTGAACTTTACGCCCAATCCCACCAACATGACGAACTTCGTCGATGTTGCATCGTGGTACCTGCGGAAGTGACTTGACCGGGCGGGAGGGGAAACCCTCCCGCGCCTGTTTGGGGTGCCAGAGTGAATGTCAGTTATCTCTTCAAACGACTCGTCAGCATGCTTCCGCTCCTGTTGGGCGTCTCCCTGATTTTGTTCGGCGTGTTGCACCTCGCGCCCGGCACACCTCTGGACGTCTACGCCGACAATCCCAGTGTGAGCCCAGAAGCGCTCGAACAGATGCGGCTGGCATTGGGGCTCGATCAGCCTGCCCACATTCAGTATTTTCACTGGATCCGCGGCTTTCTCACCGGCGAGTGGGGCTACTCCATCCGAACCGGTCAGCCGGTGACCTTGGAAGTGGTTCAGCACCTGGGGCCCACCATGCTGCTGGGTGGGGTCAGCTTCCTGCTCGCGCTGTTGGTGGCGGTTCCGCTGGGCGTTATCAGCGCGCTGCGCCGCTCCAGCGCCGTCGATTACACCATTACCTTCGGGGCTTTTCTGGGCATCAGCATGCCGGTGTTCTGGTTGGCGTTGATGCTGCAACTGCTGTTCTCAGTCCAGTGGCGGCTGCTGCCCTCTGCTGGGATGAGCACCATCGGTGACGGCTCCGTGCTGGATCTGGCACGGCACCTGATCCTGCCCGCCTGTATTTTGGCATTTGCCAGTATCGCCGGATGGAGCCGGTACATGCGCTCCAGCATGGTCGAAGTCCTGAGCCAAGACTATGTTCGCACGGCCAGGGCCAAAGGTCTTCCGGGCGGACAGGTGGTCTACCGTCACGCGCTGCGCAACGCGCTGGCACCCATGATCACGGTCGTCGCGCTGGATTTCGCTGGGATTGTCTCGGGCGCGGTCATCACCGAAACCATCTTCGCGTGGCCAGGGATCGGCCGGCTGTTTATCGAGAGCATGAATGGACGCGACTACCCCGTGCTCATGGCCCTGATGATGATTGGCTCGCTGGCGCTGCTGATCAGTAACCTGATCGCCGATCTGGCTTACGCCCTGGCCGACCCGAGGATCCGGTATGAATGACTTGGCCCCAACTCACCCGACGGCCCTCCAGAAGCCACGCCCAGCTGACTCTCCCTGGCACCGCTTTACCCGCCGCTTTTTCAAACACCGCCTTGCAGTCATCGGACTGGTGACCCTGCTGGCCTTGGGCATCCTGGCCGCTTCCGCGCCGCTGCTCACGCCGTACACCTTTGACGGGCAGGATTTCGACATCATCGGCCAACCGCAGCCGCCCAGCAGTGCGCACCTGATGGGCACAGATGAGCTTGGGCGCGACGCATTCACCCGGGTGCTGTACGGCGCGCGCATCTCCCTGATGGTCGGCGTGTTCAGCGCGCTGATCGCCACGGGCCTCGGGGTACTGGTGGGCGCGCTCTCCGGTTACTACCGTGGATCCATCGATACCCTGCTGATGCGCTTCACAGACATCATCCTGAGCATCCCGTTGCTGCCCCTCGTTATCCTGCTTTCGGGCATGATTCGCCCAGGCATCTGGCTCCTGGTGTGCATCATTGGCGGTCTAGGGTGGATGGGCACTGCGCGGTTGGTTCGGGGGCAGTTCCTCAGCTTGCGTGAACGCGAGTACGTCGAGGCTTCCCGCGCGCTGGGGGGCAGCAACAACCGCATCATGTTCCGGCACATCCTGCCCAACGCCGTCGGGCCGATCGTTGTGTCGACCACCCTCGCGGTTGGCTCGGGCATCATGCTTGAATCCGCGTTGTCGTTTCTGGGCATGGGCGTACAACCCCCTACGCCCACCTGGGGCAATCTGCTGAACAACGCCAGCCAGTGGCTGAGCGGCGCTCCCTGGCTGGCGATTTTCCCTGGACTGATGATCTTGATCACCGTTCTGGCCGTCAACTTCTTGGGCGATGGCCTGCGCGACGCGCTCGATCCCCGCAACTGATCCGCAGCCCATCCATCACCTCTCCCCTTTCAACTCCATCTCTTTGACCTGAGGAAACAGCCATGAAGATAACCATCATTGGGGCCGGTGCCATCGGCGGCCTCGCAGGGGCTTACATGTCCAAAATGGGCCACGACGTGACCCTGACGGATCGCTGGGCCGAACATATCGACGCCCTCAAGACCAACGGACTGCAAGTAGACGGCGTTCGGGGCGAGCTGCACTTTGACGTGAAGGCCCTGCATCCACACGAACTGACTGGCCCACTGGAATGCGTGATGATCGCCACCAAATCGCAGCACAGCCTAGAGGCACTGGAAAGTGTTCTGCCGTTATTTGGACCAGATACGTTTGTGGTGTCATATCAGAACGGCTTCAATGAACCTGATCTGATTGCGCGGCTGGAACAGGCCGGGCTGGGCGGTGCAGAGCGCGTGATGGGCAGTATTCCCAATTACGGCGGCGCACTGGTCAATCCCGGTCATATCGAATTTGTGCACGAAGGCCCCATCCAATTGGGCGAAATGACCGGCGAGCGCACGCCCCGCCTCTTGGAACTGGCCCGCTGCCTGGAAGCGCTGACGCAGGTGCAACTCTCCGACAACATCTGGGGCCAGATCTGGGCCAAAGAGGTGTACAGCGCCCAGGTGGTGTTCAGCGCGCTGGTCAACGCCCCCGTGACCGAAAGCCTGGGATCGGAACGCTACGCCCGTGTGGCGGGCGCGGTGGTGCGGGAAGCCCTTGAAATTGCCGAAGCCAACGGCATTGAGGTCGAAGCCTTCGATTTTTTTGATCCGGCCAACTACAAGCCCACCACCTCCAGCGAGACGCAAAAGCTGCTGGACAACATTCAGCACGCCATCTGGTTGCTGAAAAAAGACCAGAAACCGCAGGCCCACACCTTCAAGAAAAAAGGCAGCGGCATCTGGTGGGACATCGTGTACCGCAACCGTCCCAGCGAAGTGCGTTCCAGCAACGGCAAGCTGATTGCCTTTGGTGAGCGGGTCGGGGCCGACACCCGCCTGAACGCCCGACTCTGCGAAATGATCTACGAAATTGAGGACGGTCAGCGCGAGCTGGGCTTCCACAACTACGACGAACTGGAGACCTACGTGAACAGCATCGGGAAGGCCCTGCCATGACTTCTTCCAAAAAACTCGGCGTCGGTGTGATCGGCGCACATGCTTGGGCAGAATCGGCCCACCTGCCGGGCTACGCCGCCTATGACCGCGTCGATCTGGTGGCCATCTGCGACAGCGTGCCGGAACGGGCCCACCGCCTGGCCCAGATGTTCGGGGCGCGGCGGGTGTACACCGACTACCGCGAGATGCTTCAGGATCCGGACATCGAGATGGTGGATGTCTGCACGCCCACCGACACGCATCTGCCGCTCAGCCTGGCCGCCATCGCCGCAGGAAAGCACGTCCTGAGCGAAAAACCGCTGGCCCACGACGCCGCCGACGCTTTTATGGCCGCCCGCAAAGCCCGCGAGGCAGGCGTCCGCACCAAGTTGGGATTCACCTTCCGTTATTCACCGGCCATCCGGCAGGTGCAGCGCTGGATTCAGGACGGCACCCTGGGCGAGATTTTCCATGTGCATGGCCTGGAACAGAACAGCCAATTTCTGGATCCCCAATTTCCGCTGCGGCAGGTGACGGCAGGCGCAGATTTCGGTACGCTGATTCCCTCTTCGGTGGTCGGGTATGGCTCGCACCTGCTGGATCTGGTGCGTTGGTGCGTGGGCGAATACAGCAGCGTGATCGGCAGCATGAAGAACTTTGTGCCCGAGCGGGTGGTGCGCGGCTACGGTGAGGGCTTGCAGCGCATTCAGGTGGAAGACGGCACCGTGGCGTTGGCCGAATTTGCCAGCGGGGCACAGGGAATCTTACAGACCAGTTACATTGCCATCGGCAACTACCCCGGCGTAGAACTGCGGGTGTACGGCAGCAAGGGGGCGGCGGTGGCCCGTCTGGTCGAGGAAAACGGTGTGGCCGAAACGCTGCGGTTCGCTACGCCCGATCAGGTGGAATTCCGCGAGGTGTCGCTGCCTGACAGCGCTTATCCTCCCGGCACGACCCTGCATACGCCCTGGCCCGAGCTGTACTACCGCAACCTGGTTCGCCATTTCGTAGACGAGATTCTGGACGGCACACCCGAGGAATGCACTTTTTATGATGGGGCCAAGAGTCAGGAAGTGGTCAACGCCATCGTGCAGTCGAATACCGAGCGCCGCTGGATTGATCTACCTCTGTACCCGGAAGAAACCCAGGCAAAAGAAGCACAAGCGGCTCAACACGGCACGCCTGCCCTATGAGCCAGACTGCGAGCGGGATAGCAGCGCTGGTTGATGCGTATCTGGAACTACACGCCCAGTTTCGTCCCGTGGATCTGACCTTTATGGGACTGCCCGGCCACGATCACCGCCTGCCTCCGGCCGGCCCGCAGGTGGTGGAGCAAGAACGTGAGGGCTTGGAGAGGTTACGTGCCGCTCTGGACGCTGCTGTCCCGCCTCAGCACGCAGGCGAGCAGTTGGACGTCCGCCTGCTGGACGCACAATTGACCCACGCTGCCGCTGAACTGAACCGGGCGCCACGGGTACTGAATCCCGCGTGGTACACGGGCGAGGCCGCGTTTGGAATCATCTCTTTGCTGCTGCCCCAACCCGGAAAAACGCCGGAGGAGATACGCACGGCCCTCACGGCACGCCTGAGCGACATGCCACGCTTTCTGAATGAAGGATTGACCTATCTGCATTCAGCCCAGCAGATTCCAGCCGACTGGTCGAAGCGGGCCGCCACCGAAGCCGCGTCTTTGGTGGGGTTCCTGAGGCAAGAGTTGTGGCTTCACCCCCATGCCGATTCGCGGGACGCGGCACTCTCAAACGCGGCAGAGCAAGCCGCCCAAGCCGCTGAGGTCTTCGCCCTGAACGTACAAGGGCCGCTGGGTGGTTCCCAAGACGTATCCACAGCCTGTGGAGAAGCCCATCTGGATCTGTTGATGCGGCGCGTCCACGGCCTGCCTTTTGGGCCACAGGAGGCCCTGGCCCAGGCCGAGGCCGCGTTTGCCCACCTCACTGCAGAGTTGGAGCAAGACGCCCTGCCTTTTGGCACCGACTGGCAGACCGTTCTGGCAGGTCTAGACGCTGTTCGGCCCGACCCAGCCGACTTGGCCAACACCTACCAGCATTGGCACCAACGCGCGCTCGAGGCAGCGGAAGACGCGGAGTTGGTCACGGCGGCCAGCGACTATGGGCTGGCCTTCCGGCCGATGCCCGACTGGGCGCGGCAGGTGTCGCGCGACCTGTATTTCCTGTTTTACCGCTCGCCTGCCGCGGCCCGTGCGGGGACTGGCAGCGTGTATTGGGTCGTAGAAGACGGCACGCCGCCCAGCGTCAGCTTTATCAAGCTGGTGCATGCTGTTCACCACGGATCGGTGGGCCACCACACCCAGAATGCGCGGGCGCGGCAGTCTCCATCTCAGCTGGCCCGCCTGGGCGGTACGGACGGGGCACTGGGCCTCACCTTTTTGAGTTCGGGCACGGCTGTGGAAGGGTGGGCCTGCTACGCCGAAGACCTGCTGCTGGAAGCCGGCGGCTTTTACACGCCCGAAGAGGGGCTGCTGCTCAAGAGTTTTGAACGGCGCAATGCGGCCTGCTGTATCGCCGACATCAAGCTGCATCTCGGGCAGTGGAGTCTGGAACAGATGCGGGCTTTTTACCGCGACGAGGTGGGCTTTCCTGAAGCGCGGGTCTGGAGCGAAAGCACCCGCAACAGCATGTTGCCCGCCACCCGGCTCATGTACTGGTTGGGCACCCAACAGATTCGCCGTCTCCGTGCGGCCTCTCCCCTGCCTGCCCGTGAATTTCACAATCACTTGCTGGCACACGGCCACGCGCCCCTTCACTGGCTCAGCATGCCGCAGGCTGCTGACCCACTTCAACCCACTTCAGGAGTCTCATGACCTTCAGCGCTGATGAACGCCGCGATCTGCGGCAACGCTACCTTCAAGTCGATACCGCCAACGTAGCCGATGTGCTGGATCAGCTGGGACGCACGGAATACGGCCTCAGCTCCGACTTCTGGCCCATTCGCGAGCGACTGGAAAAGATGGGCGGCTGGGCCTACACCATTCGCGGTCAGATGACTCCCTATCCGGGCACGGGCGATCCCAAAAAAATGGAAGCGGTCAGCGGCATTGGCCCTGATGAACTGAGCGTCTGGAGCGGCGGCGGAGCCACAGGCATCTGCTTTTTCGGCGAGCTGATCGCGCGGGGCATGCAGCACCGGGGCAGTGTGGGCGCCTTGGTCGACGGCGGCATCCGTGACATCGAGTGGTTGGCCCGTATGAATTACCCTGTATTTGCCCGCTACCGCACGCCTGTTCAGTCCATTGGGCGCTGGCAGGTCAATGCCTGGCAGATTCCGGTGTATCTCCCAGGAGCCACCAGTGAGCGTGTGATCGTGCGTCCCGGAGACTTTATTCTGGCCGACTTTGACGGAGCGATGGTCGTTCCGGCAGAACTGGTGCTGGAGGTGCTGGAGCAGGCCGAAGCCCTGACCGCACAGGAACAGCGCATCCGCGAAGACCTGGATCAGGGGGCGACCTTGCCTGAAGTGCTGGCCAAATACGGGCACGTATGAATCTTTTCCCGGACGCAACCCCCGCCTTGGTGACGGCGGCCAGCAGCGGTTTGGGCTACGCCACGGCTCTGGAACTGGCACGTGAGGGAGCCCGTGTGGCCCTGTGTTCGCGTGATCTAGAGCGGGCACAGGCGGCGGCCCAGCGCATTGAAGCCGAGACGGGGCAGGCCGTGCTGGCCCTGCAGGCCGACGTGCGTGAGGCAGCGGCCTGCCGTGATGTTGTCCAGAGGGCCGCCGATGCCCTGGGTGGACTGGGCGTGTTGGTCTGCAATGCAGGCGGCCCGCCTCCCGGCGGCTTCGAGAAATTTGATGACGACCTGTGGGAAGCGGCCTTCCAACTGACCCTGATGAGCACGGTGCGCCTGACCCGCGCGGCGTTGCCCCATCTGCGGGAGCATGGAGGCCGGGTGCTCACCATCGTGAGTTCCAGCGTCAGGCGGCCCCTGCCCAACCTGACCCTGTCCAACGTGTTCCGGCCGGCCGTACACGGCTTGATGAAGTCGCTGAGTATAGAACTGGCTCCGCTGGTGGCCGTGAACTGTATCGCGCCGGGCCGGGTGCTGACCGAACGCATTCAGGAACTTGATGAAGCTCGCGCGGCCCGCGAAGGCCGCTCCTGGCAAGAGGTGCGCACCCAGACCGAACAGGAAGTGCCGCTGGGCCGACTGGGCGAACCCGCCGAATTTGGCCGGGTGGCGGCCTTCCTGTGCTCTTCTGCCGCGTCCTACGTGACCGGAAGCACGCTGCTGGTGGATGGAGGAGCCGTGACCAACCTATGACCTCATTTTCGTCTGTGCCCTCTGGGTCGGTCTACGATCCCGAAAAACACGCCGCTCTGATGGTGGATTACTGCGTCAGCGCCCAGCCGGGAGACCGAGTGCTGGTCGCCTCCAGTACGCTGGCTCTCCCCTTGGTCGAAGCCATTCACCGCACGCTGCTGATGCGTGGTGCCCGGCCTGTGCTGCGGCTGGAATATCCCAGTCAGCAGGAAGATTTTCTGCGCCTGGCCTCGGATGACCTGCTGGATACCCTGCATGCCGCTGATCTGGCCGATATGGAAAGCGTGCAGGCCAGTATCCGGATTTTGACGCCGCAACATCCTTTCGGCGCTTCTGACCCAACCCGCCAGGCGCGTTATACCCGCACCATCGGCCCGGTGGCTTCGGCGCGTGCCCAGCGCCGCTGGACTTTGACCCTCTTTCCCACCGCGCAGGGGGCCGAGATGGCAGGGCTTTCCCAGGCCGATTACGAGGCGTTCGTGGCCAGCGCCCTATTTCTGGATCGACCTGATCCGGTGGTGGCGTGGGGCGAAATTCGGACTCGACAGGCCCGCCTGATCGAGCGCCTGAGCCGTGCGGATGAGGTGCGGATTGTGGCCCCAGAAACGGACCTGCGCATGAGTGTCAAGGGACGGGGATGGGTCAACAGCGACGGCAAACGCAACATGCCCAGCGGCGAAGTCTTTACCGGAGCGGTAGAAGACAGTGTGGAGGGCCATATCCTGTACGATCTGCCCACCACGTTTCAGGGCCGCCGGGTCAGCGGCATTCGCCTGCGCTTCGAGCAGGGGCAGGTCGTGGAAGCTCGGGCCGACGAAGGAGACGACGCGCTTCAGGCGGCTCTGGCCACCGACAACGGCGCACGCTTTGTGGGCGAACTGGGGATCGGCACCAACCACGGCATTCAGTTGCCCAGCATGAACATTCTGTTCGACGAAAAGATTGGGGGCACCGTGCATTTGGCCCTGGGGAAAAGCTACCCGGAAACTGGGGGCACCAATCATTCCGCCCTGCACTGGGACATGATCCGCGACCTGCGCCCCGGCGGGCAGATCTTGCTGGACGGCGAGGTTTTTCAGCAAGACGGTGTTTTTGTCGGCGAGTGAAGTTGCTCCGGTTGAGTTGGTGCAATTTCAGCCGCTGGTCAAGGCGCTGTAGAGGAGTCCCGTGATCGCGGTCTGGCAACTCGGCAGCTGAGCGCGGGTCACCACCGTGGCATTGGCGACTGCCCGGGCCGGTACCCTGAACTCACAAACCGTCATGCCGCGGGTGAGGGTACCGTCCAGTTCCACCCGCACGTGGGCCGGGACGCTTTCAAACAGCTCAGGGTGCAGGAGCCACAGGGCGGCGCAGGGATCGTGGAACGGCATGGCTCCGGGGCGACCCGGCGTGCGAATGCTGAGGTAGAACTCGAGATGATCGGCCAGCAGCTGCGCCCGCTCTCCCGGCCACGAGCGCATGAGCTGCAAGTGGGTGGGATCCAGCACCACCTGCCGGGTGAGGTTGAGTCCCACCAAGACGAAGGGGACGCCGGATGTCAGCACCGCGTCGGCTGCTTCCGGATCCGCAAAGGCGTTGAATTCCGCGGCGGCGGTGTGGTTGCCCTGGTCGCTGGAGCCGCCCATCCAGACCACCTCCCGCAGGAGACGGGCGAGGTCAGGCGCACGTTGCAGGGCCGTGGCCAGATTGGTGAGTGGGCCGAGGGCCAAGACGCGCAGCTCACCCGGGAGGGCGCGTGCGGCCGCGATCAGGGCCTCGACCCCGTCTTGCCGTTCGCCGGCATAGCGGCCGCGCGGCAGGGTGCGGTCAACCGACGCGAGCCCCGTGCGGCCCAAGAGGTGCTGCGAGGTGACCAGGGTTCCCGACAGCGGGCGGTCTCGCCCGGGATACACCGGGTGCGGCAGCCGGAAGAAGTCGTGGGCCCGCACGGCATTGTCAAAGGTATCGGGCAGGGGCGCGTTGCCAGCGACGGTGCTCACGCCCTGGAGGTCAACGCCCGGCGCGGCGCTCAGCATCAGCCAACTGGCCAAGTCGTCGAAGCCAGGGTCGATGTCGAGCCACACAAGTTGAGGGCGGGTCACGGAAAGAGGGGGAGCAGCGCGCGGCGCTCCACGTCGACGAGGCCCCGGTCTGAGACCTTGACCTGCGGGCTGACGGTCAGCGGCAAGATGGTGAGGAACAAAATGGGATGGAGGTGCGTGACGCCGCCACGCCGCAGCGCCGCCTCGATGGCTTCCACCTGCCCGGCCACCTCGCCGAGGGGCGCGTCACTGATCAAGGCAGCTACCTCCAGAGGCAGGTGAATGACCTCATCGCCGCGGACATAGACCATCCCGCCTCCGGCGCGCTGAAGCGTGCGCGCAGCGGCCACCATATCTTCTCGGGATTGACCGACGACCAGCAGGTTGTGACTGTCGTGGGCGAGCGTGCTGGCAAAAGCCCCGGCCTGCAGGCCAAAGCCCCGCAGCAGACCCAGCCCCGGCGGCGCGCTGCCCTGGCGGGTAAACACAGCCACCGCATTCAGCGCCGGGTCAACTGGCCAACCGTCCTGGAAGGCCACGGGGACCGTTTCCAAACGGGTAAAGGTGTTGCGCGTATTGCAGGTCAAGGTATTGGTCAGGTGGAGGCCGGTCGACACGCCGAACTGCAGCGCGGAGGCGTCAACCTCTGGACGCAGCAGTTGCCCACCGACCGGCGCTGGAAACGCCTGCAGCTCCGTCACACAGCGCCCTTGCCGGGCCACCAGGGTGCCATTGACGTACGTCTCGTCCACCTGGAAGTCCTCGCCCGGACCCAGCACACACAGGTCGGCAGCCCGGCCCGGGGCCAGCAGCCCCACATGCCGCAGCCCCAGGTACATGGCGGGCCGCAGGCTGGCGGCGGCCACGGCGTCCACCAGGGGCCAGCCCAGCGAGGCAGCCAAGTTCACCAACCGGGACAGGTGACCCCCCGGCAATCGGTTGGGCATCACGTCATCGGTGACGAGTAATACACGCGAACGGTCCGGAAGCTCCAGAACGGCCCGAACCACCTCTGCATTCAGGCTCTTTTCCTGCAGCATCACGGTATAGCCTTTGCTGAGCTGCTCGAGCAGCTTCTCAGGCGTCGACAGCGTGTGGTCCGACAAAATGCCGTAGGCCGTATAGTCGGACAAGACCATGCCGCCCAAGGTCGGCGTATGCCCCTCAATGAGCAGCCCAGCGGCCTGGGCGGCCTCGATCAAGGCCGGCAACTGGGTCACGCCCGCCGCCAAGCCCTGATAGTCCATCACCTCACCGAGGGCCAAGACCCGGGGGTGCAGTGCCAAGCGGCGCACATCGTCCGCACCGATGTGTCCGAGGGCCGTCTCTAGGTCTGGGGAAGTGGCCGGCACGCAGGAGGGCACGGCCACGTAGACCCGCAGCGGCAGCCCCTCGCTGGCCTCCAAGGTGTACTGTACTCCCGCCACCCCAAGCACATTAGCCAGTTCATGCGGATCGGTCATCACTGTGGTGGTACCGTGCGGCAAGACCGCCTCCGCGAAGCGCCGGGGCGTAAGGAGACTCGACTCGATGTGCATGTGGGCGTCGATCAGGCCGGGCACCACGCGGGCCCCCCGCAGGTCGCGCGTCTGGCGGGCCAAGAGTCCGCCGGGCACCTCTCCCTCCTCGACGTACTGCAACCGCCCAGCGCGGATGCCGAGCCAGCCGTCAAAGACCCGGTCGCGGGTCACGTCGAACACGCGGGCGTGGGTCAGCAGCAGGTCGAGCATCACGCGTCCCGCAGCGCGGCGGCGCGCCCGAGGGGCAACTCGAAGGTGACTTCGTTGCCCTCGAGCCAAGCGGCCCCGATGGGCGCGAAGGCCTTGACCCGGCCCAAGGGACTGTCCAGCAGGTACTCGAGGTGTTCGCCCTGGTAGGTTCGGGCCAGCACGCGCCCCGCGGTGGTACCTTGACCGAGGGTCACGGTTTCGGGTCGCCAAGCGAAGTGGCTGGCCTCAGGATGGCTGCGGCGCAGGGGTTCTGGAACGGCGGCGGCGGCGAGAATGTTTTGCCAGCCCATGAAATCGGCGACGAACGGCGTGGTGGGCCGGGCGTACACCTCTTCAGGCGTGCCCTGCTGCTCGATCCGTCCGGCCCGCATAATCACGATGCGGTCTGACAGGGCCAGCGCCTCGTCTTGATCATGGGTCACGTACAGCATGGTCACGCCCAGTTCACGTTGAATCCGCCGCAGTTCGCCGCGCATGTCGAGGCGAAGTTTGGCATCGAGGTTGCTGAGGGGCTCGTCGAGCAGCAGCAGCCGGGGCTCAATGACAAAGGCCCGGGCCAGCGCGACCCGCTGCTGCTGCCCCCCTGACAGGTTGGCAGGCAGCCGGCCAGCCAGCTCGGTGAGGCCGACCACCTCCAGCGCGCTCCCCACCCGCCGGCGCACTTCCTGATCTGAAACGCGGCGCAGGCGCAGCCCGAACGCGACGTTTTCAAACGCGCTCAGGTGAGGGAACAGAGCGTACGACTGGAAGACCAACCCGATGTTGCGTTTGTTGGCCGGCAGCTGGGTGATGTCTTGCCCTCCGAGCATGATCCGGCCTGAACTGGGCGTCAGCAGTCCCGCGACGGCCCGCATGGTGGTCGTCTTGCCGCAGCCGGACGGGCCCAGTAACGAGACGAGTTCGCCGTCTTGCACCTCGAGATTCAGGTCGGCCACCGCTGGGGCCGCGCCGTAGCGGAGGTGAAGGTTCTGAAGCAGCAGCTGACTCACACGTACCTCGACAGTCCGAGCAGCCGTTCAAAGATCAGCACCAAGCCCACGGAAAAGACGATCAGCAGGGTGGACAGCGCGGCGATGGTGGGATCATAGTTGTATTCCATAAAGGTCAGCATGGTGATGGGCAGCGTCGACACGCCCGGCCCCGTGAGAAACAGCGAGACGGCCACTTGGTCAAACGAGGTGATGAAGGCGAGCACCGCCGCCGCCGCCACGCCGCCGCGGATGTTGGGCAAGACGACCAAACGGAAGGCGGTTAAGCGTGACGCGCCGAGGCTCATGGCCGCCTCTTCGATGTCGGGCCGCAGGTTGACCAGACTGGTCGAGACGACCCGCACCACGTACGGCAGCAGCAGCGCGGTGTGGGCGGCCAACAGTGACGGATAGACCGAGCCGCCGAGGTTGACGAAGTACTGCAGCAGGGCCAGCCCCACCACCAGGCCCGGCACCAAGGCCGGACTGGTCAGGAGGGTTTGCACCGCCGCCGCACCCGGCAACCGGTAGCGGCTCAGGGCGTAGGCCACGGGCACGCCGAGCAGCAGGGCCAGCCCGGTGGACACCAGCCCCAACCACAGACTGATCCAGAAACTGGCCCGGAACGATTCCACGCCGAGCACCCGCCCGAACCACTGGGTGGAAAAACTCGACGGCGGAAACTTGAGGGTCGGTTCGCCCCCGAAGGCAGCCACGAAAACCACCAGAAAAGGGCCGACCAAAAACAGCAAGGTGAGGTAGAGCACCACGCGGGGCAGGCGGCTGGAGTTCACCGGCCCCGCCCCGTCCGCCCACGCAGCGCGCCGGCCACGGTCAAGGTCAGGGCCAACATAATGACGCTGATGACGCTTGCAGCCGCGTAGTCGACGGTGACGCCGGCCTTTTGGTAGAGCAGCGTGGCCAGCAACTGAACCCGCGCGCCGCCCAAAAGCGCGGGCGTGACGTAGGCCGTGATGCAGCCGGTAAAGACCAGCGTTCCCCCGACGACGAGACCCTCACGGGTCAGCGGCAAAATCACCCGGGTAAACGACTGCAGGGACGTCGCGCCCAGGCTGCGCGCCGCCGGTACCACGTCCCGGGGCAGATTTTCCATTGCACTGATCAGGGTGAGCAGCATCAGCGGAATGAACAGCTGGGCCAATCCGATATACACGGCCCACTCGGTGTACAAGATTCGCACCGGCTCCTGGACCAGGCCGCTGCCCACCAGGGTGGAGTTCACGATCCCGGTCTGACCGAGGAGCACCAACCAGGCGTAGGTACGGGCGACCGGCGAGGTCATCAGCGGCACGATGATCAGGGCGGTGACCAGTCCCCGGTAGCGTGGCGGCACCGACTGCATGCCGTACGCGGCCGGGTAGCAGACCAGGGCACTGATCAAGGTGACGACCAAGGCCACCCGCAGGGTGCGCCCCAGCACCTGCAAATTAAAGCCGTCACTGAAGAAAGCAGCGTAATTGCCGAAGCTGAGGGCGCCGTCTACCCGCAAGCTGCTGAACAACAGGGTCACGACCGGGTACAAGAACACCACACCCAAAAAGGCCAGGGCCGGCGTCACCAACAGCCACGGCGTCAAGAGGCGTCCGGCCATCACCGCACGACTTCACGGTTCCAGCGCTGAATCCAGTTGTCGCGGTTGGCTAAGACGTAGGCCGTGTCCATGAAGCGCAGTCCTGCCACTTGGCTGACCCCAACGGTCAGTTGGGCGGCCACCGCCGCGGGCAGCTTGACCTGTTTGTTGGCGGGAGAGTCCACCAGATCGAGGGCCTGGGCCGTCTGTACCGGGGTGGAGAGCATGAAGTCGATGAACTGGTGGGCCAGCGCCGCGTTTTTGCTGCCTTTGACGATAGAGGCGACGTTGACTAGGCCAGCTTGGCCGTCCGATAGGCGGGCCCAAGCCAAGGGTTTTTTGGTGTTGAGCAGTCCGCCCCACGCGAAGCGGCCCACCGGCGCCGCCCAAATTTCATCTTGCGCGAACAGAGACGTCAGTTGAGAAGACTGGTTGTAGTAGGTCAGCACCTTGAGTTTGCCGAGCTGAATGAAGGCGGGAGAGGCATTGCTGTCCTTGCCGCCGTAAGCGCGGTTGACCAGCCAGACTGTGGGCGGCCCCTGGGTGGTCGTGATGTTGGGCAGGGCCACCTTGCCGGCCAGCTCAGGCCGCCACAAATCCTTCCAGGAGGTGATCGGCTTGGTGATCTTGTCCGTGCGGTACACGATGCCCACCGAATAGACGGTGAAGGCCACGGAGGTGCCGTCTTTAAGCGGATCGCGGGCGAAGTCGTAGAGCTTGCTGTAATTGGTCAGCAGCGCCGGATCGAGCTGTTCGAGCAGGCCCTGAGCGCTGGCCTGTTTGGCAAAGTAATCTGCCAACAGCACCACGTCCACGTTGGGGTTGGCCCGGCGGGCGCCGAGCTTGGCCAACCGGTCGGCGTTGTTCCCCACTTCGAAGACAACGTTGCAGCCGCACTTGGCCTCGAAGGGCCGGGTGATATTTTTGTCGATCTTGTCCTGAGCGATCCCGAAGCCCGACACCACCAGCGTGGCCTTTTGCGCGTGGGCGGCAGCGAGAGTAAGGGGCAGCAACGTGAAGAGAAGCCGGGCAGAGCGGTGGATCTTCATGGACACTCCTGGACAACAAAGAGAGGGAAAAGGTTGTTGGACGTCCAACATCTTAAGCGCTATACACTCAGGCGAGACGATCATGAATATACAGCGCTCTTCTAAGCCGCACCCCACCCGCCCTCAGTTGGTCGTGACCCATCTCCGCGAGCTGATGAGCCACTTGCCCCCTGGCGAGCGGTTGCCGAGTGAGACGGCACTCAGCCAACAGCTCCAAGTCAGCCGCACGACGGTGCGCGACGGTCTGGCCGCCCTTGAACGTGAAGGGCTGCTGGTGCGGCAGCAGGGGCTGGGCACCTTCACGGCCGAGCCGCCGCTGCATGCCCCGCTGGGCCGCGTGTTGCCGATTCCTGATCTGATTCGGGCCGCTGGATTTGAGCCGCGGGTGGACACTTGGACGCGGCGCCTCACTCCAGCCGATGCCGAGACCCAGCGCGAGTTGCGCCTGTCCCCCGGCACGCAGGTCACCTTGATCGACCTGCTGTACTTGGCGGGGCAGCGCCCGGCCGTGCAGGTCACCTACGCCCTGGCCCCGCCGGTCACGCGGGCCATCCGAACCTGGGACTCGTTCGAGCCGACCAAGGGCGTCATCGACTTTTTAACGCCCTATTTGCCCCACCCGCTGGCCCACACCTCCACGCGCATTTCCGCGGTGAGCGCCGACGACACCACGGCGGCCGCGCTGCACCTGACGCCGGGCAGCGCGCTGCTACGCTTCGTGACCTTGGGCATTTCCACCACCGGTGAGCGGCTTTACCGCAACGTCTCTGCCCAATCTGGACAACTGCTGGATGTCCACATTCTGCGCATGATGCCGCCGCTGGGCGGCGGATAGCGGCGGTGCTGAGTAGGCCACGCTGTTGACACTGAGAGCCAGAAGCTGCTGGCCCAACGAAGGGAGCTCGGCAATAGATCAGTGAGCTGAACTAAGGTGGGCGCCTCTGGGGCGGCGTCTCTCCTCTCGAAAGGTGAACCTGTAGTTCAGCGAGGAGTTCTGCCCCATCAAGCATGCTGTGCCTCGGTTGAGGTTGGTCACACAACGGTTTGACCTGACACACCTGCCGAAATTTCTAAACTTGCCCGATACGGCAGCGCAGAGAGACAGCACAGACCAGTTTTGGAACACAGCCGTATGCTGATGGTTTGCGTTCTGTGATGGTGTTGACGGGTGAGGGGCACGTGCTCGTGACTTCAGTCATGAGTTCGCCCTCTCGCCCTGAGTAGGGCGACGTAGAGCGGAAACCCTATGGAACAGACTCAACATATGTTAGCCTCCTTGTAGCGATGAAAAAAGGCCGAGGCTACGTCTACCAAATCGAATACCACCTGATCTGGGCGACGAAGTACCGTCATCAGGTGTTGGTGGATGACGTGGCCGATGGGTTGAAGGACATCCTGCGCGATATCGCTGCCCAGAACAAACTGGAGATCGCCGCGATGGAGGTCATGCCTGACCATGTTCATCTGTTGCTGGGGGCCACACCGCAGCACGCCATCCCTGATTTTGTGAAGGCGTTGAAGGGTTCCTCGGCCCGCCGAATGTTTGCCGCCTTCCCTCAGTTGAAGCAAAAACTCTGGGGCGGCAATCTCTGGAACCCGTCCTACTGCGTCCTGACCGTTTCCGAGCAGACTCGCACACAGATTCAGCAGTACATCGAGAGCCAGCATGATCAGGAATAAGGCGTTCGTTGTCCGGCTGTACCCCAACGCGGCCCAGCAAGAGCGCATCAACCGCACGCTGGGGTGCGCCCGATTTGTCTACAACCATTTCCTTGCCCGCCGGATCGAAACGTACCGCGAAGATGGCAAAGGCATGACCTACGCGGCCACCGACAAGGCGCTGACCCTGCTGAAACGGGAAGAAGCCACCGCATGGCTCGCAGAGGTAGACAAATTCGCCCTCCAACAATCCCTGCGTGATCTGGAACGGGCCTACCAGAATTTCTTCCGCACTCTCAAGCAGTCGGGCAAAAAGGCTGGATTCCCGAACTTCAAGAAGAAGCGCACGGGGGAGGCATACCGCACCCAGTTCACCAACAACAACATCGAAGTGGGTGAGGGGCGACTCAAGCTCCCGAAACTGGGCTGGATCAAGACCAAAGGCCAACCGGGGATTGCGGGCAAGATTCTGAACGTCACCGTCCGCCGCATCCATGAGACTCATTACGAGGCGTCCGTTCTCTGCGAAGTGGACATCCCTATCTGCCCGCCGCGCCCCGGTATGCAGCGGGTGTGGATGTCGGCATCAAAGACTTTGCCATCGTCACCGATGGACAGGAGTTCAGACATCATGCCAACCCCAAATACTACCGCTGTGCCCTGAAAGCTGTCCGCAAGGCTCAGAAAACCCTGTCCAGACGAAAGAAAGGCAGTGCGCGGTACGGGAAAGCGAAAACCAAGCTGGCCCGCATCCACAAGCACGTCGCCAATAAACGTCAGGATTTTTTGCATAAGCTCACCACCTCCCTTGTACGTGAGTACGAGATCATTTGCACCGAGCATCTCAAGCCCAGCAACATGGTCAAAAACCACCGATTGGCGCTGAGCATTACTGACGCAGGCTGGGGGGAGTTCATCCGGCAGTTGGAGTACAAGGCGACGTGGTATGGACGGTTAGTCTCCAAGATCAGCCCGTACTTCCCGTCCAGCCAGATGTGCCATGACTGCGGCTTCAAAAACTCCGAAGTCAAGAATCTCGCCGTCCGAGAGTGGACTTGCCCGAATTGCGGCGAGACGCATGACCGCGATGAGAACGCCGCACTCAACATCCGGCGTGAAGGCTTGGTGGTCGTCGGAATGCCGAACACCTTAAACGCTCATGGAGGCTGTGTGAGACCCGCAATACTGGGCAACGGTCTGCGAAGTGAGAATCACGCGACTTCAGTCGTGTGAGGTTCAAGTACAGTCTCCGGCGTCAGGAGGGTGAAGCTGTGGATTCCCGCTGGATCAAGGTGGTGGGAAAAGGCGTGGGCAACACCATAGGGCGGTGTTCGGCGAGGGCCACCAGCAGTTCCAGAGCCGCTTCGCCCATCTGCTGCAGAGGCTGACGCACGGTGGTCAGGGCGGGGCGAGCCGCCGCAGCCAGAGGCAGGTCATCGAATCCCACCACCGACAGGTCTTTCGGCACTTGCAAGCCAAGGTCTTGGGCCACGTGAATCGCCCCCAGAGCCATCGCGTCACCGGACACGAAGAGCGCTGTGGGTGGGGTCGGTAACCTCAACAGAACTTGGGCGGCCCTTTCCCCACTTGCTTTGGTAAAATCACCGTGCTGCACATACTCCGGCAGAACTCTTTGCCCGGCCGATGCCATGCTCTCGCGGTAGCCACGAAACCGCTCGTGGGCATCGTTGCGCTGTCCACTCTGAGCTGCGTGCGCCGCTGCAATGACGCCGGGTTCGGCCTGCAAACCGCTGATGAAGCCTATTCGGGTGTGGCCCAGCACCAGAAGATGCTGCATGGCGAGGCAAGCTCCGCCGTAGTTGTCCACTATCAAGGGGTAATCGGACGGCCCATCCACGCTGACGACATGGGACGGCAAATCTGATCTCGGGTCATAGCCCTCACTGGGCGGCTGAATCAGCAGTACCCCAGCAGAAAGCTGAGTCATGACCGAAAAATCCGAGCTGCCCGACATCATCACGATCAGGTCGTAGTCGAGGCGCTGCGCCGCGCCCGCAGCACCCTGCACCACTTCCGAAGCGTAAGGCTGATTCATCTGAGGAGTCAGGACACTGATGATCCGGTTGCGGCCTCCAGCCAACATGCGGGCCATTGGGTTGACCCGGTAGCCAGTCTCGGCGATGGCATCGAGCACCCGCTGCCGGGTCGCGGCACGCACGCCCTGTTTGCCGTTGATCACGTTAGAAACGGTCATCGGAGATACGCCTGCCCGCTGGGCGACGTCATTCAGGGTAAGGGCGGCGGGCGCGGGGACGTTCTTAGAGAGCATATCGACCTGAAATCCTCCAAACTCGGAGTCTAGTATGAAGGCGCATTCACTTGTTTTTTCATAATTTATAGCGCTACATTTGGAGTGTACAAACAATTCAATCTCCGACTTCCTATTTCGCAGCTGTAGAGGAGGCTCTTCCCCCTGATTTGGCCTGAATCCGGCAGCTCACACGTCCCGGTACCCTTCTGCCTAACAAAATTGTAGCGCTATATGTCTTGTTGAATTCTGCTGACGCCCGTCAATCACCCCTTCACCGACACGTGCCTTTGGAAGGCACTCGATTGGCTTTCCGAGTCCATTCCGGCTCATGGGGTGCCTACTCCTGGCTGGCCCATCGGCGGTCAGCAGGCCAAGACAGCACGGCACACGGCCACCATCCCCTTTCAGCCCACTCGGATCACTACCTTCGGCTCAGTCCACCATCAGTACACCAGGAGAGTCATGAAGCAACCCGCCCCGTTGGCCGCTCCCCTTCCGTCCCGCCCTGTGCACAGGCCTCTGCTGCTGCTGACCACTGTGACGCTGCTGCTGAGCGCCTGCGGTTCTCCGACTCCACCTGAACAGGCCGCAGAACTGGGCCGCCTCTCTGCCACCCAGAAAAGCGTGAACGGCGGCACAGACCTCGGCACCCGCGTCACGGTCTTTGATCCATCGATGCCTGTGGCCAAGATTCAGGCCATTCTGGATGAAACCTATGCCAAGCAGGTCGACAACGAGATGGGCAGCGAACGGTACGCTTACCTGTTCAGGCCTGGTACCTACGGCACCGCCGAACAGCCCCTTCAGATCAAGGTAGGCTATTACACCGAAATTTCCGGTCTGGGCGCGTCGCCGCAGGATGTGGTCATCAACGGCAAGGTCGAGGTCTACAACCGCTGCCTCGGCGATGGAGGCACCAGCAACTGCATCGCGCTGGTCAACTTCTGGCGCACGGTGTCCAATCTCACCGTGCAGGTCAACGGCGCAGGGCAAGACGGCTGCCGCGGCTCGGCCAATTTCTGGGCCGTGTCGCAGGCAGTGTCTATGCGCCGGATCAACATTCAGGGCGGCAACCTGTCGCTGATGGATTACTGCACGGCAGGCCCGCAATTTGCCAGCGGCGGCTTTCTGGCCGACAGCAAGACCGCGTTCATCATCAACGGGTCCCAGCAGCAGTGGCTGACCCGCAACAGCACCATCGGCGGTTGGTCGAATGGTGTCTGGAATCAGGTGTTTGCGGGAGTAGAGGGCGCACCGGACGACACCACCTTCCCCAATCCGCCGTACACCACGCTGGCCGCTACTCCAGTCAGCCGCGAAAAGCCTTACCTGTATCTGGACGCGCAGGGCAACTACCAGGTGCGCGTGCCCTCGGCGCAGACCAACAGCCGGGGCACGTCCTGGGCCGCTGGAATGACGCCGGGGCAAAGCCTGCCGCTCAGCGATTTTTATGTCGCCACTCCCGCAGATTCGGTGCAGGTCATCAACAACCAGTTGACGCGTGGGCGCAACCTGCTGCTGACCCCGGGCGTCTATGACGTGGCCCAGAGCATCTCGGTCAAGCGGGCCAACACAGTGGTGTTGGGCATCGGGCATGCCACCCTCACAGCGGTGGGCGGCGCGGTTCCGTTGACTGTGGCCGATGTGCCGGGCGTCATTATTGCTGGCGTGACGGTGGATGCAGGAACCACCACCTCTCCGGTGCTGCTGCAAGTGGGCAAGAAAAATGGCAACAATGGGGCGCGTAAGGTCGACCCAGCCGACCCGGTGACCCTCAGCGACGTGTATTTCCGGGTCGGCGGCCCCCATATCGGCAAGGCTGAAACTGCATTGGAGGTCAACAGCGACCACGTCCTGATCGATCACACCTGGGTCTGGCGGGCCGATCACGGCATTGAAGGCTTTTCTGGCGATACAGAGCGCTGGAACACCAACAGGGGCCGCAACGGGGTAATCATCAACGGCGATCACGTCACGGCCACAGGTCTGTTCGTCGAGCATTTTCAGGAATACAACACGATCTGGAATGGTGAAAACGGAACGACGGTCTTGTATCAGAACGAGCTTCCCTACGACCCCCCGACCCAAGCCGACTGGATGAACGGCAGCGTGGAAGGGTGGGCCGGCTACAAGGTCGGGAACCAGGTCAAGACCCACCAGCTGTTCGGGGGCGGCGTGTACGTGTTTAACCAGAACAACCCCTCTATTCACACCGAAAACGGGTTTGAGGTTCCGCAGACACCTGGCGTCAAGCTCCGGCACATCATGACCGTGAATCTGAGCGCGGGAACGGTTGATCATGTGGTCAACGGTGTGGGTGCCGCCGCCGACACCAGCAAAGTGGGGATTCCCGTGTACATCACCGAATACCCGCTGCCCTAAGAAAGAGCAGTTGTGCCAAAAGGAACTGACGAAATAGCGTGATTTCGTCAGTTCCTTTTGGCCAGGTCTGTTGTGGGGCATGATCGGGCATCCAGGGCCGCAGAAGTTGAGGACGCGGTCTTGAGGACTGGCGTTCAGGAATTTGCCGGATGGACACCACTGGCGACCATCAGAAGAAGGTGGCCATGGCCTCCGCGGCGAGAGTTGACGGGCCGCCCTGTGATCCGTGACGGTCGTGTTGCCTTCCTCACTTGAGCATCTGGCCCGTCGCCTCCCAGAGCTGCACCTGCTCGTAGTAACGGTCGGTGTGCTGGATATGCGCCCCCTGGACGAGCTCACGGAAGCCCACTGGCACTGGGTCTGGAAACTGAACGTGATGACCAGCGTCCTAGCCGTTCAGGCCTTTCTTCCACTCATGCGCCGCCAACCGGGTGCAGGCATCGTCCTGACGGGTTCAGGCTCTGGTCTGGCCATTCGGGAACCGGATCCCCTGTCGGCGCTGTACGCCACGACCAAGCACGCGCTGACGGGCTACGCTGGCGTCCTCCGCGCGGCGCTGGCTCCAGAAGGCATTCATGTGACGCTGCTGGTGCCGTCCGGTGTCGAGGGGAATCTTGCAGCAACCTCAGCGCGGAGCCGCGCAGCGCTGCTGGGAGAGTCTGTGGATGAGGTGCGGGGCCAGCAGCCAGCGGGACGGGTGTTGCTGCCCGCCGCAGCGCTCGGAGAACAACTGGTGCGCGGCCTGGAGGGCGAGCGCACGTAGGTGAACAACCGTGGCGCGGCGTTCCACGCCGCGCTCATGGAATGGTTGGACGAGTGGCACCATGACACGGTGGACTAAACAACCCTACACTGAAAGGACAGGGGTTTGGGAGCGACTAAAGTCGCCTTGACGCCATGACACCTACGTCCCTCTCTTGGACGAGTTGCCTGTCATTCGGTATCGGTTGCAGGGTAGTTTTTACCTCCTCTGCCGAAATGCCTGATCTCACAGCCGCTTGCACTCCAGTACATGGCTTCAGACCAGAGCGTTGGAACAGTGAATTTGATGCACCATTCGCGGAGAGTCTCGTGGCTAACCTCGATACCGCGCTGGTGGAGCAATTCTTGGACGTCTCGGTCACTCAGGGGAAAGCGGTGGTACTTCCAAACCGCGTGCTGGATGATGTCATCGGGAATCGGTGGCGGTACGGTTTTGGGTCGGTCGCGGACGGCCAGCCTACCCCAACCCAGTTAAGGCAACACAACCCAAACAGGATGAGGCGGAGGTAGGCAAGGGCGCCGGATTGCCTAAAGGCGCCGCCCAAAGGTTCGCCGTCCTTCAAGCCGTGCTCTACAGGCAGGAGATGTCAAGGTGAACCGCCTTGTACAGCACCGGCGAAGGTGTAGACCACCTTACTCGTCTGGCCTGACGTTCCCCTGGCGCCGTCCCGTCTTCGGGGAACCTCTCCCCTGCCCTGTCAACTCCTGCTCGCCCGTCAACAGGGCCGACGCTTCTGTCAGCAGCCCAACGAGCCGCTTCTGGTCGGCCGCACCGAGCTGCGCGAGGCGCTCGACCTTGAGCAATCCCTGTAGGGTGGTGATGGCCTGGCTCACTCCCTCAGCGACCTCCGGCGTGGAGGCGTCGGCCCGCACCCGTTGCCGCAGTTGCTGAACCGACAATGAGGGGGCCTCGCGCAGCAAGGCCGACTGCAGAGGTTCAGGTGCACGCCGGAGTGCGATGGCTTTGGTGTATTCGAGCCTGCCTTCCCGAACCGCCTCCAAAAGTGCGGACGGCAACCGCAAGACGGGCAGCCGGTTGGCGACGAACGACGCCCACTCACCCCTCGCCAGCCCGCGGAAGAGGGTATCGAGTTTGGCAATGGCTTCCCGGTCTTCTTCACTGGCCCGCCCCAGGGCCGGATCGCGCATCTTCATCGATTTCCAGCGCTCCAGTCTGGGCGTCAGTTGAGCGCGCGGCAGGTCAAGCTCAGCCGCCAGGATATCGAGCACGGCATCGACCTCATCCACCGGGTTGAGGTCTTCCCGCTGCAGGTTTTCAATGGCGGCGAGTTGCTGAATCTGTCGTTCACTGAGGCCAGTAAAAATCTTGACAGGAACGGTCGACAACTCCGCCGCCTGAGCCGCCCGCAAGCGCCGTTCACCTGAAATCAGGTCGTAGCGGCCTTCGGGCGTCTGGTGAACGGAGAGCGGCTGCAAAATGCCGTGTGCGCGGACGCTCTCGGTCAGCCGGGTCAGGGTCTCGGCATTAAAAAAGCGCCGGGGCTGCTGGGTGCGGGGCTGGATCAGGTCAAGCGCGAGATCCGACTGGGCCAGGGGAGCCTGACTGCCGGTAAATCCGGACATCAATTCGCTGGGCTGCCCAGCAGCCTTCAAGGGCCCGATCTGCAGTTTGGGCCGCTCTTTGCGGCTCACGACGGCACGCCTTCCAAAGCGAGAAAAGCGCTCACCGCCTGGGCCATATCCCGGGCGGCCTCACTGCCCGGCTTGTACACCTGCACCGGCTGGCCGCTCATGCTGGCGTCGTTGTGGTCGGCTGCCCGGTAGCGCACCGCAGGCAGGACCGGTGCCAGGGGCTGCAGCTGCTCGCGGATCATCTCCAGCACCTCAGAATCGTGGCGGTTGCGCTGATCGTACATGGTGGGCAGGAAGGCAGCGAACCCCAGCCCAGGCTTGACCCACCCCAATTCGCTCACCATCCGGGTGAGGCCCGGCAAACCGTCAATGGCCTTGAAACGGGTGGCTACCGGCGCGATCAGGGCGTCAGCCGCCACCAGGGCGTTCACCGTGAGGGTACCCAAACTGGGAGGCGAGTCAATCAGTACATAATCGTACGGCTGGGGCAATTGGGCCAGAATATTGGCCAACCGCCGCTCCCGGCCCAATTTGGCGATCAGCTGCGCTTCGGCGATGGCCAGATCAATGGTGGCAGGGTACAGGGACAGGCCGTGCACATCGATGGTGGGCGGCAAGCGGCCCGCCACACTTTTGGGATCGTCTTCCAGCAGGGCAGCCAAGAGTGTCGACTCTGGCGCTAGCTTCCATTTGTCAGCACCAAGAAAGGAGGTTAAATTTCCTTGTGGATCGAAGTCGACCAGCAGGACTCGGTGGCCACGGGAGGCCAGCTCATAGCCAAAATCGCGGGTCGCCGATGTCTTTCCCACTCCTCCAGCGTGATTGAAAAACGTATAAATGGTCATGACTCTGCCAGCTTACCTGAACCACACATAACGTTATGTGTGGCCGAGGCAGTGCCCAGTCTGGATCTGGCTGCAGACCGCCGTATTGACCTGCAGGCTGATGACACTCCCGAAACTCTGGACAGCCATTTACCATCAGTCGGATCACCCGCTCGGCACAACGAGTCAGCATATTGAGAGTACTGGAGCCAAGATCTCTTCCAGGTCTCCCGCACACCTTCGCCCCCTCGGCCATCCGGCGGTTCCAACATCACCGAGATAATGTTCAGCACAGATCAGCAGGGCATCGTTGAACATACGGACACATATGCCCTCGTCCTTGCTGTCGCGGGGAGGAGCAAAACCAGAACGCTGGTCGGGCGCGTTCAGCATTTCGAAAGGTGCTGTCAGGTTAACCGGTAGGGTGGCGCTGGTGACTGACCCAACGCCCCACCGCCATCGCGTCTTCAGCAGCAGCATCCAGCATGCCATCTGGCTGGGCCTTAGCTGTACTAGCGCTTCCCGCTCTGGGCCCAGGATGTGCAGGAACTGCTTCAGGAGATTCCGTCTTCAAAGTCAAGCGTCGATGACCCACGCCGCTGGTGAGCAGGGAACGCCATGCTCCAAGACCCCGTACAGGAGGTGCAACAATTGCCGCAAGGCGGCGCCTACGATCACCATTTTTGGCTTGCCTTTCACTGGAAGACCGAGACAGAACGCTTTGACGATGGGATTCCCTCGCATCGCTGAAAGGGCAGGGGAAGAGAGCGCTCGGCGTACACTGGCGTTGCCCATCTTCGAGAGGCGCCCTCGTCGGAGAGATGACCCTGAAGTGCGCTGCTGTGGGGTCAGACCTGCAGATGCAGCGACCTGCTTGGGCATGCTCGAAGTCCATGATCTGAACTTCGGCCAGCACTCTCCGGGCGGTGCGTTTGCCCACCCCCGGGATCCTCGTGAGCAACTCTTCCTGACGTCGCAACTCATGATGCGCCAGGACGTGTTCGTGCAGACGCAGGTATACCTCCTGAATTTCCAGATCGAGGTCGGCGATATGAGCGTCAAGAGAAGGACGAGCATAGACATGTTCTGTGCCTTCCACATGGTTGAGTTCTTGCTGCCGGGTCGCCTCGAGCTCCTCCAGAAGATGAACCAAAGCAGTCAAGGTTTGGCATTCGGAGGGCGCTGGGTCCCAAGCTGCATTTTGCGCGAGATGCAGCGCTTCGGTCTTGTCCGGTTTGTTCCGGCTCATTCGGCTCAGCCCATAGGCCTTGCTGCGGGCTGGGTCCACCACACTGACCGTGTGGAGAGCGGCATGGAGGTACGTGGTCAACGGCAGTTGATCCCGGCCGGTGGCCTCCATATAGAAGTGGCAAGTCGGCGTCGCATGGGTGGTCAGCCAAGTGGTCAGCGCTTTGAACCCAGCAGCGGTGTTGGCAAACACCTTGTGGCGCTGAACAGCCCCCTGAAGGAACACCGCATCAAAAGTAGACTGGCTGATGTCGATTCCAAGGGACAGAGAATTCCCGACGCCGGGAAAGGACGTGCTCCACGGTCTCGCTTGCACCTGCAGGCTCACTCCTCAAGAAGGGCCATCGATTCCGTTCGACCACCAGAGCTGGGGGAGGGCGAGCGCATCTCCTGAGCGGGGTCAAGTCCCACCGTGAAAATCGTGTTCATCCCTCCCAGCACCCAAGCGTCCCTGAGCAATGTCGAGTTTCTTCGACTCTCCTAAGATACAAACGCGGTATGTTGGTAAGTCACGACACGCTGAGACAGTGGAACATCAACTTCTCGCCGCTTCTTGCTGAAGAACTCAGTTATCGGAAACCCCACCTCCAGTTGTAACAGACCGTGGACGAGCATCAACGCCGCCCGCCCGTCCTTTTTATTCTTCGGCCTCCTGCAAGGTACAGAGGTGAAGCTGTCGGCGCCCGGTCGCCGGTTCTGTAGGGTCTGAGGGCCGTTTGAAGCGCCTACAAGCCCACTTGATCCATTGGTAAAGCTGAACCCAACAAACCTCCGACATCCAGCAGATAGGCTGAGGCATGGCTTACCAAGCGCAGCTCGATGATGGCCGGACCCTCACGCTTGAGCAGCACGGCGAGCAGACCCTCATCTCTGTTGAGCAGCAGGGACAGGCCCAAGCGTCCGGCACCACAACAGGCACCTGGACCGCTCCGCCTCAGGTCCACCGCCTCCAGGACCGCTTTGTGGTGGAACTCCGGACCAACCCGCCCGTGTATTTCGCGCTGCACGGCAACCAGGTTCAGTCGCTGGGCGAGGCCCCCGACCTGGGCAAACACGGGGCGGTCGAGTTGAAGGCTGTGCCGGACGGTCAGGGTATGAAGCCGATAGAACCCATGACACCCATGAAACCTATGAAGCCCCTGTGACCTCAGTGCAGTCGAGACAGGTAGATTGCTCCCTTTGCTGAACTGATCCATCTTCGATACGGTTCAGCGACTGCACCCACGCCACTTGCGGGTCAGAGCAAAAACAGGTTGAGGCACAGCTTTTTGCCTGAAGGGTTTAGCAACAGGAGAGGGCTGCGGCACGTGTACATTGGCCCTATGCCTTTATCTGACAAAGAACTCCAGAGGAGTGAACACGGCAAGTTGACAGGACGCGTGGCAGTGGTAACCGGGGCGGCTGGCGGCATCGGGCGCGCAACGGCGCTGGCACTGGCACAGGCGGGGGCACGGGTGGTGGTGTCCGACATGCAACTTGAGGCGGGCGAAGCCGCCGCTGCACTGATCCGCGCGGCAGGTGGTCAGGCTGTTTTTGTGGCCTGTGACGTTTCGGAACCCGCACAGGTAGCCCGCCTGATCAAACAGACCGTTGAGGAATACGGCGCGCTGCATATCCTGGTCAACAATGCTGGAATTTCAGGGGGGTCCAGTCTGGCCCATGAGATGGACATAGAGCTGTGGGACCGGGTCATGGCGGTCAACGTGCGGGGTCCCTTTTTGTGCGTGAAAGCAGCGATGCCGCATCTGCTTGCCACCGGCCACCAGGCGGCCATCATCAATATTGCTTCGACCTATGGCCTGATCGGGGCGTTGCGGGCGCCAGCGTACTGTGCCTCTAAAGGCGCGCTGGTCAATCTGACCCGGCAGCTTGCGGTGGACTACGGCCCCCAGGGCATCCGCGTCAACGCCGTTTGTCCGGGGTACATCGATACCGATATGGGCGGCAGCGTGGCCAAATTGCCAGCCGAGCAGGCAGCCGCCGCACGGGCACGGCGTGAAGCCAATGCTGCGCTGCAACCCCTGGGGCGGCAGGCACAGGCGGATGAAGTGGCCCGCGTGGTCGCCTTTCTGGCCTCTGACGACAGTTCCTTTATGACCGGATCTATTGTCACGGTAGACGGTGGCTGCACCGCCACCTTTAACCACGGGCCGCGCTGAAGCAGGCCTGAGGGTTGTATTGCCTTAACCGGAGTCGGAGTAGGCTGGCCTGCCCTGACTGACCGGAAACTCTACCGCCACCGCTTCTCAATGAACGATCATCCAGCACGCGGTTTGGCTGTGCCATCGCTTTCCCCTGAGTTACCGAGACGTGCAGGAACGCCGGAAACCCGGTCGCGTCTGCGAGATGATCGTTCATCACGGCCAGCCCCACAAGGAGTCCGGGGGAACCGGATAAGGCCAGCAGTTTCCGGCAAATTAATGTCAGTCACCTTTGCTGCCAAGCACTCTCGGTCAGGCACAGAGGTCAGTTACACTGTTCAGAGCCGCTCTGCTAGATAGGGATCAGGGTCTAGATCTCTCCCCAGATGTCCAGCTCGGTGAGATTCAGGGTTAGGGGGGGGCCGCCACCGTCTGGGATCAGAATGGTTTTGAGTTCATAAGCGCCCAATTGAAGATGCAGGCTGCGGTTCAAAAAAAGCAGATCCACGACTGCCTGCGTGGGCTGGCCGTGTGTTTCGACCACGCGCAGCACGTAGCCGTGGTCGTCTTCGGCGCGTTTGACCACCGTGATCTGAGCGTTGGCGGGTTCGATTCGCATAAAGGATGCGGCTGAGTCGAGGGGGCCTTCGTGGAAGGTTTCGGGAATCGTCACGGGCCGTTCGGTCAGCGCGGCGGCCCAGCGGGGAGTCTCGGCGTCGCGCCAGGTGAGGTCATGGGGATACAGCCAGTAGGTAAATTGCTGCTCGCCCTGATCCATGAACCGGTAGTTTCCGCCTTCCGTGGGCACGTAGGGATCATGGTGGGCAATGATAGGCGAGCGCAACACCGTCAGCCCCAGTTCATGCTCAAGGGCGTGATAACTGTATTTGGCATCGTTGATCAGGCTGAGACCGCGAACGGCTCCGCTGGGCCGGTGTACGCCGGTCAGGTCAACCCAGCGGTGGCCGGGTTCCTCGTTGCCGTCGGTGGGCCGCTCCGTGACCCCGTAAGGCGCTTCGTAGGTCACCTGTGGAAAGTGCAGATGGGTGGGAAAGATCAGCTTGAGCACCTGCTGGGCTTCGTGCCAGGCGACCTGCACGCGCACCTGTACATACGGCTGGTCGGCATACAGCGTAAATTCCTGCGTCAGCGTGCTGCGACCAAACTGGGCGGTGGTGCGAATGGTGCTGCGAACCGGGCCCTGCTCCAGTAGCGTGCTGTGCCCGTCTGCAAAGTGACCCACCACGTCGTCGTACCGGAACACGCCGTGGCTCCAGGTATCGCTCGGATCGCGCATCACGGTGCCTACAGCGGCTGTTCCCTGAAAGACTTCTGCGCCGCTGCGTTGATCAAGCAGGCGCGAAATGCCGCCTGTCTGGGGATCGATGTCCAGCCGCAGCAGGCCGTTGTCCAGATGCAGGTGGCTGGCCTCCACAGGCGGGGTTTCTGGCGCAGCTTCGGGCAGAATGGTATAGGTGCGGTACCCAAAGGGCGGCAGGTCGGCCATCCAGGTCAGGCGCTTGCGCCAACCCGTTACGGTGGCCTCTGACCGGATGCGCTGCACAGGAATGGGTGTGCCCTGTTCGTCGGTCACGGTAAACTCTGCGGGCACGCCGCCCGTCTCATGCTCGATGGGCACTTGGGTGCGCCACGGATGAGGATTGAAAATGACATACGGCTTGCTGCCCTCGCGGTGGGGCACGGTCACGCGCCAGCTGAGGCGCTGCACGGCTGCATTGGTGATGTGCTGCGCGGTGGCCAGCGCCTCGCCGTATTCATTGCGGGCGTCTTCATAGGCGCTTTCTATAGAGGTGCCCGCCAGAATGTCGTGGAACTGGTTGAACAGCACCCGTTTCCAGGCGCGTTCCAGATCGGCGCGTG
This sequence comes from Deinococcus sp. QL22, assembly GCF_023370075.1. Taxonomy (NCBI): domain Bacteria; kingdom Thermotogati; phylum Deinococcota; class Deinococci; order Deinococcales; family Deinococcaceae; genus Deinococcus; species Deinococcus sp. QL22. The sequence goes on along the minus strand of NZ_CP097151.1, from coordinate 204,347 downwards.
GATAGGAAAGGCCCGTAACGGCTGCCGCGAGCGCCGCGAATTTCTCGGCCCGGATCAGGGCCAGTTCGGCGCTACGGTTCCAGCGTTTGACGCCGGAATGCACCGCGTAGCAGCCCACCGCGTGATGGTGCAGTTCATCGGACCAGACCGGAACCTCCAGCTTCCCAACGGCTTCAAAGTAGCGGCTGGGGTCACTGAGCCGCAGCTCTGGCAGACCGCCCTCCGCGTTCATCCGGGCCACAGAGGCGAGGTTTTCGTTGGTGGGGCCGCCACCATGGTTGCCGACACCGTAAAAGCACATCAGCTCATTGACCGGGCCGCCCAGTTCGGTGGTGCATTTGCGGACATGGGCTTCCAAATCTTTGCCCCAGGTGCAGTATTCATATGGAATCCGGAAGGTCAGCACCCGCGAGCCGTCTGGACCCTGCCACCAGAACAGGCGGCTGGGCAGGGCCTGCTCGTGTGGCCCCGGACGCATAAAGGTGTAGTTTTTCAGCCCACTTTTGAGCAGGATCTGGGGCAGGGTTCCGGCGTGCCCAAACGAGTCCGGGTTGTAGCCCGTATCCGCAGTGCGGCCAAAGCGGGCCTGAAAGAACCGTTGCCCGTACAAGCCCTGGCGCACAAATCCTTCACCGCTGGGCAGCGCACAATCGGCCTGCACCCACCAGCCACCTACCAACGCCCAGCGCCCTTCCTCGACCCGCCCACGAATTTCCTCGAACATTTCGGGTTCGTTGTCGGCAATCCAGGACAGGTGCGCCGCAGAGGAACAGGTGAACACAAAGTCTGGATGTTCCGTCAGTCGGTCGAGTGCAGAACGGTAGGTGGCCTTGATTTCCTGAAAGCCCTCCTGCCAGTTCCAGAGCCAGACGGGGTCGATGTGCGCGTTGCCGATCATGTGAAATACGCCGCGTGGATTGGGGGTCGTCATCCTCAAGTGTCCTCTCCCGCTGCCTCTACGAATGCGTCGTCGATGGTTTCGCACAGCACGTGAATCAGCAGGATGTGCATCTCCTGAATGTGCGCGGTGCGGTCGCTGGGGGCCAACAGGGCTATGTGGGCCAGTTCGGCGGCGCGTCCTCCCGCCTCGCCTGTAAAGGCGATGGTGATGGCCCCGCGTTCCCGCGCCACCTGCAGGGCACGGATCACGTTTTCGCTGTTTCCACTGGTGGTGATGCCCACCAGAACGTCGCCGGGCTGCACCAGCGCCTGCGCCTGCCGGGCAAACACTTCCTCAAAAGCGTAATCGTTGCCGATGCAGGTCAGGGCGCTGGAATCGGTGGTCAGGGCCAGCGCGGGCAGGGGACGGCGCTCACGGCGGTAACGGCCCGTCAGTTCTGCAGCAAAATGCTGGGCGTCTGCCGCGCTGCCGCCATTGCCGCAGGTCAGCAGTTTGCCCCCGCCGCGCAGAGCCGTGATGCAGGCCAGAGCTGCGGCTTCGACCTCGGGGCCAAGCGTAGACAGGCGCTCCAGGGCGGCGCGGTGCCGCTCGATATACCCGGTCAGATGGTCGGCAGCACTCACCGGACCACCCCCACGCGTTCCCGGAAAGCGACGGCAGCGGCGCCCAGAATCCCCACATGCTCGGCAAAGGCAGCGGGGCAGATGTCCACACCGCTCAGCAGTGCAGGCATGGCCCGTTGTGCTACCCGTTCGCGCAGGGGCGGAAAGAGCAGGTCACCGAAATTGGTGATGCCGCCGCCGATCACGACCCGTTCTGGATCAAAGGCATTCACGATACTGGCTACCCCCGCCGCCAACAAATCCAGCGTGTCATTCCACAGGTGCCAGGCCACCGCGTCGCCTGCCCGCAGCGCCGCCAGCACGGTCTGGGCGGTGATGTGTGCCTGGGAGGTGCGGGCCAGCACAGATTCCGGGTGCAGCGCCGCCAAATCGCGGGCACGCCGCGCAATGTTGGTGCCCGAGGCATAGCCTTCAAGGCATCCCCGGCCCCCGCAGTTGCAGGGGTCACCGTCGTATTTGACCTGAATATGCCCCAGTTCTCCGGCATTGCCGCGCTTGCCCCGGTACAGTTCACCGTTCAGAATCAGGCCGCCCCCTACCCCGGTCGAGATGGTGAGGTAGACCATGTGCCGGGTGCCCTGGCCTGCTCCGAAATGAAATTCGGCCAGTGCCGCAGCATTGGCATCGTTATCGAGGGCGACAGGGAGCGCCAACGACTCCTGCAGACGGCGCACCAGCGGATAGTCGATCCAGCCCGGCAGGTTGGGCGGATTCTGAATCAGACCTCGCCGGGTGTCGAGTGGACCGCCGCAGCCCACGCCGACGCGCCCGATAGACACGGGACTGCGCCGCAACAACGAGTGACTGAGGTCGAGAATACGTTCCAGCACCTTGTCTGGCCCCTGTTCGGCGTGGGTGGGGGTACGGACGGAGTCGATCAGTTCTCCGGTCTCGGCAACGATTCCAACGGCAAGTTTCGTGCCGCCTATATCGATGGCCAAGACATGACGCGGTGTGGCCTCCAGTGGCAGCGTCGGCAGCGTCGTCATGGGTGGCTCCTCTGCGGTCGGATGGATTTGGGTTGGGGCGGTGGCCTTGGACATCAGCATATACCAAAACCCGCAGTTTTTTTATATATTTAAGCAACTCACCCCAAGCTGCACCCTGTGGGCCTTCGCTGGCTGGAGACGCCAACTGCGTTTTGCCTCCTTTCACCTCAGTTCTGTTGTTGCCGAGCATTTATCAGAATCGCCATCCCACAGGAGGTTTACATGGCACGTATGAGTCAGGCGCGTCGCACAGAAGCCATCAACGGCTACCTGTTTATTGCCCCTTGGCTACTCGGGTTTTTGTTGTTTATCGCTGGGCCGATGCTGTGGTCGCTGTATGCCAGCTTCACCAACTACGACATCACCTCACAGGCCCGCTGGGTAGGCTGGGACAACTACAGACGTCTCTTTTTCGATGACGACCTGTTCTGGATCTCGCTGTACAACACCGGATTTTACGTGCTGTTCGCGGTTCCGCTCAGCGTTTTTACAGGCGTACTGATCGCGGTGTTGCTCAACCAAAAGATTCCGGGTCAGCGTATCTTCCGCACCATCTTCTTCTTGCCCAAAGTCTTGACTGGGGTAGCGGTGCTGCTGCTGTGGCTGTGGGTCTTTAACCCTGACTTTGGCCCCATCAACGTGTTCCTGCGGGCCATCGGCGTAGAAAATCCGCCGCTGTGGTTTGCCGATCCCACCTGGGCCAAGCCTGCCCTGGTCATCATGAGCATGTGGGGCGCGGCGGGCGGCTACATCATCTATCTGGCCGGGTTGCAGGGCATTCCCCGGCACCTGTACGAGGCGGCCATGCTCGACGGCGCTTCTCCTGTCAAGCAGTTCTGGAGCATTACGGTGCCCATGATGTCGCCCACCATCTTTTTCAAACTGGTCACGGGCATCGCGGCGGCCTTTCAGTTCTGGGAAACCTCGCTCATTATTTCTGAAGGCGGCAAAGGCGGCCCCTCCTACTCCACACTCTTTTACGGCCTGTACATGTGGCAAAAGGCGTTTGGTGAATACCAGATGGGCTACGCCAGCGCAATGGCCTGGGTTCTGCTGCTCATTACGCTGATGATTACCGGCCTACAGTTCTGGATTTCTCGCCGCTGGGTGTACTACGAAGGGGAGGCCCGCGAATGACCATTCAACAAACCCCGCCTGCGACCACTGTGCCTGCGGCCAATCGGCCCCGCTTTAACGGCCACATCGGCAAAAACCTCTTCTGGAAAGTGATGGCGTTCGCGCTGCTGTGCGCCATCAGCGTGGCGGTGCTGTTTCCGGCGGCCTGGATGCTCTCCACCGCCCTGAAAGCCGACACGCAGGTGTATGCCAACCCGCCCATCTGGATTCCCGACCCGCTGCGCTTCGACAACTTTGCCAAAGCCTGGTCGCTGGCTCCCTTCACGCGCTACGCCATCAACACCGCTCTGTACGCTTTTGCTGTGGTGGTGGGCACGGTCTTGTCGTCGTCGCTGGCCGCTTACGGCTTTGCCAAGCTGCGGTTTCCGGGCCGCAATTTTCTGTTTGCCATCCTGCTTTCTACCATGATGATTCCCGGCATGGTGACCCTGATCCCGCAGTACATTCTGTTTTCAAAATTGCAGTGGGTCGGCACGTATCTGCCTCTGGTGGTGCCCAGCTTTTTTGCCGGAGCCTTCTTCACTTTTTTGTTGCGGCAATTTTTTCTGGGCATTCCCAACGAATATTCGGAAGCCGCCCGAGTCGATGGGGCCAGCGATTGGTGGATCTGGAGCCGGGTCATCATGCCGCTCTCCAAGCCCGCGCTGGCCACGGTGGCTATCTTTACCTTCGAGGGTGCGTGGGACAGTTACGTGGGTCCTCTGCTGTACCTGAACGACGAAAAGCTCTACACCCTGCAGGTGGGCCTGCAATTTTTCCGCACCGCCACCGCCGTTCAGTGGCAATACCTGATGGCCGCCGCGCTGCTGGTGATGTTGCCCGTGATCATCCTGTTTTTCTCCTTCCAGAAATACTTTGTGGAAGGGGCCGCCGTCAGCGGGGGCGTGAAAGGCTGAGCAAACCCCAGAGTCTTGTCTGAAATCCAGAACGCCCGGTGAATAGGCCGGGCTTCTGTATTTATACATTTAATCTATGTATTTATTTCTGTGTGTTTCTGGGACTGCACGGCAGCGGCGTTGACGGCGGCCTGTGCGGTCACCGCCGGGGTGGTCAGCGTGCCCTGCAGGTCGCGCAGAATGTTGTGGATGGCAATGGCCACTGCCCCCAACGCCACGGCATCCGTGCCCAGGCTGCTGGCAATAATCCGGATGTCTTTGGAGAGGTAGCCGAACGACCGCCCCTTGACCTTGACGGCCAGCGTATCGGTCAGTTCGGGCCAGGACCGCACCAATTGGCCGCCTAGCACGATCACGGCGGGGTCGTAGTGGTTGACCGCATTGACCAGTGCCGCCGACAGGTACAGATACACCCGTTCTTTGATGTTCTGGGCGACCAGATTGCCCTCCAGCGCCAGTTGATGCAGCTCTGCCGGATTCCGGGCGTTGAGGCCCAGGCGCCGCGCCTCCTGCATAATCGCCGGAACACTCACCAGCGTTTCCAGACAGCCCCGGTTCCCGCACTCGCACAGCGGACCGTCCACATGAATGGTGGTGTGGCCGATTTCGCCTGCCAGCTCGTGTGCGCCCCGGTACACGCGGTCACCCAGAATCAGGCCCGCACCCACCCCCGACCGCAGCGAGATGTACAGCAGGGTTTCCTCGTTCCGGCCCGCCCCGTACCAGCGTTCTCCAAAGGCGGCGGCTTTGGCGTCGTCGTCCAGCCAGCACGGCACGCCAAAATGTTCGCTGAGGCTGGCCGTCAGGGCTACATTGCGCCATCCGCCGAAGTTGGGAGGTTCGATCACGATGCCCGCCGTACTGTCCACGGGGCCGGGCACGCCGACGCCGATCCCCAGCAACGGCAACTGAACATCAATGATGTCCGCAATGACTTCACGTACCACAGCCAGGCCCTTTTCCACAGACGAGGAAGGCTGAAAAGGCCGTTCCAGGCGGGCCAGCGTCCGGCCCCCAAAATCAGAGCGAATGGCCTGTACCCCAGAGCGCGAGATTTCGACGCCGATGACCTGTCCCCGGTTCTGATTGAAGGTCAGCAGGGTGGGGCGGCGGCCAATGTTGCGCACGCTGGACGGCGTTTCGACCAGCAGGTTAAAGGCCTCCAGCTCATTGACCATGTGCGTGATCGAGGCGGCGGTCAGGCCTGTGGCGTCGGCCAGCTCGCTCCGGGAAATCGGCTGAAGTTTCTGAATGGCTTCGACCACCACGCTCAGATTGTCGGCCCGAACCTCAGGCAAATTCCGGCCCTGCCGAATGGTTCTCACTTTGCGCTGATTCATCCTGCTCCCCAATGTGGGCAAGGACTGTGTCCCGCCTTCTTTAGAATGCAAGTCTACTCTGCCGTGGGGGAACGGCGTTATGGCGCGGGAATTCAGTCCCGTGATTCAGAGCGAGGTCGCCTGCACCCACGGCGGCATCCAGCGGGCCCCTGCGCTCACATCAATTCGCGGGCCATATGGCGAATGCGGGGCAGGTCCAGAACTCGAGCCGTCAGGGGGTCCAGAGCAAACGAGCCCATCAGGGCCTGAACATCAGGCTACATGACCGCGTCTACCACCGCCTTTTGCAGGGCAATTCCGGTCAGATTCAGGCCAGCACAGACACCGGGCAAGCGGCCCATCTTTTCCGGATGAACTCCGCTTCTCTCCACACGGGCAGGCACTTCCACGCAGGCTTCTGGCCGCAGATTTCCGATCGAGCCGTCGTTGCGGACATTCACGTAAATTTCGGCGGGCGGCCCCCCGATGTGGGCGGCAATGATCGGCATGCCGAATTCCCCGGAAGGCTCCAGCTGGGTGCAGAGTCGGCTGCCTGCCTCTCTGGTCAGGTTTTCTTCTTGCCCAGCGAGGGCCTGCGTGGTACGTAAATAGTCCCAGCGCCGGGGAAGATGGGCCGGAGAAGACGCGGGAGAGGCCCAGAAGGAGGGCACATATTCTGAGGCGTGGTGGCTGTTTTCACTGGTGAAATACCCGAACGTTTCCATCCATTCCGCCCGGACGCGCTCCTGTCCGCCGCTGTAGGTGGCCGCGCCTTCCGTCCAGGGGCCGTGCCGCCCCAGGACGGCAAAAAGCGTTCGCGTAAGGTGTCTCGCAGTCGCCCCTGAAGATCCTGCCCACCGCTGCTGAGGTGTACAAACCAGGCCTGGTGGTTGATGCCCGCTGCCCGGTAGGTCAGGTGCTGGCCGTCTAGACCCAGCAAGTCCGAGATCACGTGCGCCGTGCCGGGAATGCTGTGATACAGCCCCACCACACGCAGGCCGAGGCGCTGCAGGTACAGGCAGTTCATCGTCATCGGGTTGGTGTAATTCAGGATCAGGGGGGTCAGGGGAAAGGTCATGCCGCCCGCGCCCGTGGTCACGATGCGGGTCATGGCTGCGTCCCCGTGACTGGCCCCTCAGGGCTGATCCGGTTCAGCCAGCGTTTGGAGTACCACAGCGGATTGGCGGCGTTCCGCCCCTCTCCCCGCACCGCCTCCGACAGCCGCGTCACATCCACTTTCGGGGTGCGGTTCATCTCCGTCAGCCCGTTGAGTTCCTGATAGGTGTCGGTGAGCTGGGTGTAGCAGTAGCCATGAATGCCCTTGCCCAGAATTGCCTGGTCGGCGGCGACCAACAATGCCTCGGCGCGCTCCATCAGGGCGGCCCCGTCGCGCACCACGCCGTAGCCCCAGCCTTCCTCGCCGTTCGGAACCCACGAGGTGCCGCCAAATTCGCTCAGTATCACGGGGCGCTCGCCGGGGGTCAGGCCGTTGAGTCCCTGCTCGCGGCCCCCCGGCCACAGCCGCCACAGGTTTTCCTCTATGGCGGGTTTGCTGCCGTACCGCGCCAGCAGCACGGCGGAATCCTGGGTGTAGTCGTGCACGGTAAACAGGTCGGTCACCAGTTGCTCCCAGCCGTCGCTGCCGCTGACCAAACGGGTGCTGTCCAGCGTGCGGGTCAGCGCGTAAAGCGCGTGCTGGGCCTGTTGCTGCGCCGCCTCGTTCGGAATATCGGGCAACCCCCACGACTCGTTCAACGGCACCCACACCACCACACTCGGATGGGAAGCGTACAGCCGCAGCACCTCCAGCCAGGTCTGGGTCAGCCGCTCGATGCTGAGCGGAGTGAAGGCGTAGGCACTGGGCAGATCCACCCACACCGCCAGGCCCAATCGGTCACACCAGTACAAAAAGCGCGGGTCTTCTATCTTCTGGTGCAGGCGCAGGCCATTGAAACCCATCTGGCGGGCCAGCAGCAGGTCGGCCTGGAAGCGTTCGTCGTCGCCCGTCAGGCCTGTGTCGGTCCAGTAGCCCTGATACAGCGCCATTCGCAGCGGAAAGGGAATGCTGTTGAGCAGAAAGCGGCGGCCCCGAGCGTCCACCGAGCGCAGGGCCGCATAGCCCGCCGCGCTGTCGGTATGTCGGCCCTCTTCGGTCAGGGTGAGCCGCGTGTCCAGCAGCTTGGGATGATCCGGTGTCCACAGCAATTCATTGCGGGCATCGTCCACGCCCGGATCAGGCAGGCGCAGCGACACCGTGACCCGCTGGCCGGTGATGAGGGTGTCGCTGTCGGCCAGCACGCGGTCGCCGTCCAGCAGTTCGATCCTCAGGCGGGTGCCAGGCCTAGGAGGGCGGGCCAGCGTGACCGACGCGGTGAGCTCAAAGCGGGCCAGATCGGGAGTCCAGCTCAGCGCCTCGATGTGCTGCCGGGGCACTTTTTCCAGCCACACACTGCGCCAGATGCCGCTGGTGGGGGGATACCAGATGGCGTGCGGCTCGGAGCGCCAGTCCTGTTTGCCACGCGGCAGGGCCAGATCCGAGTGATCGTCCACGGCCCGCACCATCACTTCAAAGGTGCTGTTGCGGGCGGCGCGGGTCGCGTTGACGGTAAACGGCGTGTAGCCCCCGGTATGGCTTCCAGCAAAAACGCCATCAATAAAGACTTCCGCCGCCCAGTCGACCGCGCCAAAGTGCAGCAGCAACCGTTCATGCAGGCCGGGCACTTCGTCGGCACTCAGATGAACCACTGTGCGGTACCAGAGCGTAGTTTCTGTGAGACCTATCCCCGCCGTCCGCCCGCTGGCTGGAGCCTGGGGCGCGTAAGGAACGCGAATCCGGTCTGCAAATTGCACGTCGTCCGTGTCCTCTGCCGGATCAACAGCGAAGTCCCACCAGCCGTCCAGCGAGCGCCAGGCCCGGCGCAGATGCGGGCGGGGATGGGTCTCAAGCGAGGTGTCCTGTTCTTGCGTCTCAGTCAGTACAGAGTCAGGCAGCACGGAGTCAGTCATGGGCCTCTTCCAGAAAATTGACGGTCTGCGCCCCGCCAGCAGGCGTGATTCGCAGCCCCAGTATCTGCTGTGGCCGCAACTGCACGGGGATCTGCTGAACCTGCCCGTTTCTCTGAACGTGCAGCGTGCCCGCGCTGGTCTGACCTCCCCACTCGTGCAGCCGCACGATGAGGTCGGGACTGTCCCCGCCGCCAGGACTGTCTTCGGCCTGCTTGACCGCGCTGACGCTGACGGTGGGCAGGCCTTCCAGATGCAGGGCGCTGTGGGTTCCCGCCCACGTTCCGGCGTGCACATATTCGCGGGTCAGCACGGCAGGCTCGTTCAGTTGCTCGGCCAGCACGGGCACGCGGGCGGCCTGCCAGTTGCCCCCATGCGGCACCAGGGTCCAGCGGCTGTGCTGAAGGCCCTGATCGGTGTGGGTGTAGGCCACGCCGGGGGCCAGTACGGCGGGGTCGTGGTGGGCATAGACCGGGCTGCGGGCCAGGGTCAGCCGCAATTCCCCGCCCAGAATGCTGGCCGAATATTTGCTGTCGTTCAGCAACGCCAGACCCGCAGGCCGCTGCACACCGCGTGCGTCGCGGGTCAGTCCGGTCACGTCCATCCAGGCCTGAGTGGGTTCTTCCTCGCCGTCGGCGGGGCGCACCATAAAGCCGTAGGGCGCGGCGTAGGTGGCGGTCACGTCGCTGAGGGCGGCAGGAAAGACCAGTTGCGCGGCGTGTTGGGTTTCGTGCCAGTCGAGGTGCAGCTGGCCGCCAATTTCTGGTGAATGGGCATACAGCGTGAAGTCCTGTACGGCCACCGACTGCCCGTAGCGGGTGGTGGCCCGCACCGTGGCCCGCACTGGTCCCTGCTCCAGCACCTCCAGCGTGGCCCCGCCAAATACGCCGACCATCTGGCGAAAAGCCCGGACGCCGTGGCCCCAGGTATCGGTTTCGTCGCGCACCACCTGAAGCTGCGCCCCGGTTCCGGCCAGCAGATCCAGCCCGCTGGCCTTGTCGATCAAGCGCCGCAGCCCGCCCGTCTGAGGTTCGAAGTGCAGCGCCCAGAAGGCATTTTCCAGCCGCTCGGTGGTGGCCGTCAGCAGGGGAGGGGAGGCTGCTTCAGGTGGGGTCGGCTCATCCAGCACGCGGTACAGGCGGTAGCCGAGGGCAGGCAGCTGTGCCCGGAACACGAAGCGGGGCCGTCCAGCCCCGTTCACACTTTCGGGGCGCAGGCGCTGGGTGGGCACATCCTGTCCGGTGTCGTCGATCAGGCGCAGGTGTTCGGTGTGCCAGTCGTTCAGTTCCAGTTCGACGGCCTCGTCGCGTGCCGTGCCCGATGGATTGAAGACCAGCACAGGCACGCCGTCGCCGTAGTCGGTGACCCAGGTGGCCCCAGTCCAGTTCAGGCTGCGAATCACCTCGTCCGGTTCCTGCCCACTGCGGCGGGTGTCCACCTGATCGGCCACTGCCTGCGTGGCGGCAAAGGTGACCCGGCTGGCAATGCTCAGCACTTCGCCCAACTGGTGAAAGGCGTCCTGAAAGGCACTTTCGAGAGAACTGCCTGCCAGAATGTCGTGAAACTGGTTGAACAGCAGCCCCTCCCAGGCCTGAGTGAGCGGCCCATGCGGATAGAGGTAGCCTGCCGGGGCTGCGAGCACCGCCAGTTTTTCGGCCCGCAACAGGGCGTGTTCGGCCCGGCGGTTCAGCCGTTTCATGTCGCTGACGGCGGCGTAACAGCCCCGCGCATGGTGCTGAAGCTCACCCCGGTAGACCGGCACCTGTGCGGCAACCTGCTCGCCCCGCATCTGCTCAAAAAAGCCGCTGAGCGAGTTCATCTTCAGGGTGGGCCAATCGGGATGCTGGGCCAGTTCGCGGATGTTGGCGATGGCGCGTTTGGTCGGGCCGCCTCCGTGGTTGCCCACCCCAAACAGTCCCAGCCAGTGCGTGAGGTGTTCTGGTCGCCACGCCAGATTGCGCTCCAGACTGGTGTGAATCTGGTTCGGGCTGCTGTTGTAACACTCCACACGGGCGCTCAGAATCTGGGTGCCGTCCACGCCCTCCCACTGAAACAGGTTGGAGGGCAGGTCGAGTTCATTGGCCCCCGGACGCATAAACACAAAGGCGTCCAGGCCAGACTGAACGAGGAGCTGCGGCAGCGTGCCCGGATGGCCGAAGGAATCGGGCAAAAAGCCGATGCGGGCGCGGCGACCCAGCAGCCGCTGGAAGGTGCGCTGCCCCAGGAGGGCCTGACGGGCGATGGCCTCTCCGTGAGCCAGATTCACGTCTGGCTCGACCCACCACCCACCCACCGGTTCCCACTGGCCACGTTGAACGGCCTCACGAATTTCGGCCAGCAACTTCGGATGCTGCTGCATCCAGCTGTACTGGGCCGCGCTGGAATGGACGAACACCATATCCGGGTTTTCCTGCAGCCGGTCGAGGGCGCTGCGGAAGGTGGCCTTGACCGTTTCGTGCCCTTCTCGCCAGTCCCAGAGCCAGACGGGGTCGATGTGGGCGTGTCCAATGAGGTGAAAGGTCAGGGCTTTGCTGCGGGGATTGTTCATCGCTTCTCCAGACGTGCAGGGTTATTTAAATATTTTAAGGAATAGAGTAGTGTGGCACTGAAGACGACGCAAGAGGTGACCATGGACACGATTTCGGACATTGAACCGGGGCAGGTGGCCGCCGAACATCGGCCCCACGGCCTGCAGATTCAGACGCGGACTTACGCTCTGACACTCGACTACGCCCGGCCATTCGCGCTGCTCTCCGGTGCAGACGGCCATCCTTACGCCGATCTATTTCTGGCCCCCAGCCTCAACACCACAGGTGGTCTGGACCGCACAGCCCGCCTGAATCCGCCCACGCTGGAGCAGGAGCCGGACGCTCTGACCCTGCGCTTCCGGCTGGAAGGGGGCATCTGGGAGCACAAGGAATTGGTGCTGCGCTGCGACCCCCTGGGCATCGACAGCCATGTGGAAGTGAAGGGCGAGGGCCACCTGACGGACGCGGTGCTGTTTGGCGGCCAGTACAGCGGCCATCTGCGCTGGGGCAGCGGCTTTTTTAGCAGCGGAGCCCACTTTGCACAGGTCTTTAATCCCGAGCCGTATGGCCGGGAGCGCCGCCTGCTGCCTGCCAGCGAGTCCAGCGCCATCGACGTGATGGGGACGAGTCTGCCGGGCAAGGGACACTGGTTTTTCACGCCTGCTCCGCTGGTGTATGCCTTCCGGCTCGGGGAAGGAGGGGCTGGTCCCAACCTCGGCGCAGATCAGGGCGGCGCGCCGGAAGTGGATGCAGTGGGGCAGGCGGCAGAGCAGGCCAGCACTCAGCCCACGCCCCAGCCCAATACTGCGGCAGGCTGGCTCAGCGCCTCTGTGGTTGCCCCCGTCGAGGCGCTGAATTTCACCTCTTTTCAGTACGACGCCACGGAAGGGGCCTTTGCTTTCCGACTGGTCTACGAGGGACAGACTCCCGTGAACGGAGCCTTCAGGACCCCGACCCTACGGCTGACCTTTGCCTCAGATCCTTACGAGGCCATTGCCCAGAACAGCGCCCGCCACGCCGAATTGGGGTATAGGCAGCCTCAGACGGGCGACCAGCCGGACTGGTGGTCAAGCCCGATTCAGTGCGGTTGGGGATCGCAGTGTTACCTGAGCCGCGTGCAGGGTGGCCGCGCCCCCGACCACTGCACGCAGGCCAACTACGACGGCTTTCTGGAGGTGCTGACGGCCCAGCGGCTCTTGCCCGGAATTCTGGTGCTGGACGACAAATGGAGCGCGACCTACGGCACCAGCGAGGTAGACACGCAGAAGTGGCCCGACCTGCCCGGCTGGATTGCCCGTGCCCATGAGCGCGGTCAGCGGGTGCTGCTGTGGTGGAAAGCGTGGGATCCGGAAGGCCTTCCACCAGAGGCCTGCGTGCTCAATGATCTGGGCGAGCCCGTGGCCGCCGACCCCACCAGCCCCATGTACGAACACTTGTTGCGCCAGTCGATTCGCCGAATACTGCTGGAGTACGGCGCAGACGGCTTCAAGGTGGATTTCAGCGCCCGCACGCCCAGCGGCCCCGGCCTGAAACGGCACGGCGAGGCCTGGGGGATTCACCTGCTGCACCGCCTGCTGTGGATCCTGCGCGATGAGGCCAAACGCTGCAAGCCCGACGCCCTGATCATGACCCACACGCCTCATCCGGTCTTTGGCAACGTCAGCGACATGATTCGCCTGAACGACGTGAACACGGGGGCAGATGTGAATGAACAGATGATTCACCGCGCCCGCGTGGCCCGCGCCGCCCTGCCGCACCACCTCATCGACACCGACAACTGGCCGATGCCCAGCCTGGAGGCGTGGCGCAGCTATACGCGCCTGCAACCGCAATTGGGCATTCCCAGCCTGTACTTCGCCACCCACATCGACGGCGACGGCCAGGCACTGACCGAGCAGGATTATGACCTGATCCGCAATACCTGGGCGCACTGGACGACCATCAGGAACGGGCTGAGGAGCCGAGCATGAGCACCCTGACCCAGGCCCGCCGCCTGACAGTGCATATGTACCACCACACCCACTGGGACCGCGAATGGTGGTCGACCCGCGAACGCTTCCGCTTCCGGCTGGTGCATACCGTGGACGCCATTCTGGACGCCCTGGCCGCCGACCCGGAGCTGGCCTGCTTTGTGCTGGACGGCCAGACGCTGGTGCTCAAGGATTATTTGCAGGTGCGCCCGTTTCGCCGGGAAGAACTGATAGGGCAGATCCGTGCGGGGCGGCTGTTCGTGGGCCCGTGGCACGTCCTGCCCGACGAGTTTCTGGTCAGCGGAGAAGCCACCATTCGCAACCTGTGGCTGGGTGAGCGCACGGCCCGGTCACTGGGCGTCGAGGTCAGCCGCGCCGGGTATCTGCCCGACCAGTTTGGGCACATTGCCCAGATGCCGCAACTGTTGGCCGGGTTCGAAATAGACAGCGCCATCGTCTGGCGCGGCTTTGGTGGCCCGCCGCTGGGAGGAGAAGCGGGCGAGGCCGAGGTGGGCCGGGATTCGTATCTGTACCCCCGCGCCCGCGACAGCCGCTTTCCTGCCGAAATGCAGAACGAATTCTGGTGGGAGGCGCTGGACGGCACACGCATCCTGGGCGTGTTTTTGCCGCTGGAGTACTACCGCAGCCATTACAAGGTGCGCCCCGAAGACCCCGCCCTGACCGAAGACCAGACCATTGGTCGTGCCCGCCGCACCAGCCAGTATCTGGCGAGTTACGCGGCCACCGACGTGCTGCTGGAACCGATGGGGGGCGACCACCTGCCCGTCGATCCCCGGCTGCCGGGCCTGCTTCAGCAGATCAACGGGGCGCTGGCGGGTGAGGGCGTGACTTATCAGATCAGTTCGCTGGACGCCTTTGTAGAGGAGGTGCGGCGGCAGCAAGGCCGCGTAGGGGTGGTCTGGCAGGGCGAGGGCCGTGCCTTTGGGCGTAAGGCACATCTGCTGCCCGGTGTGCTGAGTGCCCGGCTGTACCTCAAGCAGCAGAATGCTCAGGTTCAGACGGCTCTGGAACGCTACGCCGAACCGCTTCAGGCGCTGCACTGGTTGCTGGGCGAACGTTATGAACACGATTACCTCTGGACGGCCTGGGAACGCCTGATCGAGAACCACCCGCACGACAGCATCTGCGGCTGTTCTATCGATCAGGTGCACCGCGAGATGGTGACCCGCTTTGATGAGGCCCAGCAGATGGCCGACCTGCTGGCCGAAGACGCGCACGCCTCGCTGGCGGCGCAGATCGACACGTCGTTTGCCGCTGGAGCCGCGGCCCTGAGTGTCTTTAATCCGCTGAACTGGCCCCGTACCGACGAGGCCCGCGTGCAGATGAACGGCTTTCTGGAAATCACGCCGGAGACGTGGGCACTGGTGGATCATCAGGGACAGGAACACCCGTTTCAGGCCCGGACGCTGTACAGCGCCGTGGAGAAAGCTGAGCCGTTTGCGTGGCTGGGCACGGCTCCGACCCGCCCCCACGACGCCAACGAATTTACCGAAATCAGTTTCCTGGCCCCGGATGTGCCCGGTCTGGGCTACCGGACGTTTGCGCTGCGCCGCCGCGAGGTGCCCCTGTCTTCCCACCGGATTCGCCCTTATCAGGTGCTGGGTAACGTGGCCCTCGACAAGGGTGCGGCGGCGGTCAGCGACCTGATGGTCGGCCCCGGCAAGCTGGAAAACGCCTTTTTGCGGGTCACGGTGAACCCCGACAACGGTAGTCTCGAGCTGCTCGATAAAACCACTGGCCTCAGCTACAGCGGCCTCAACAGTTTTGATGATGGCGGCGACAACGGCGACACCTACAACTACGCCTGGCCTCTGGGCGATCAGGTGTTCTCTACACGGGGCGTGCAGCCCCGCCTGAGTTGGGTGGAGGTCGGGCCGGTGCGGGCCACGTTGCGAATCACCTGGGTCTGGTCGTTGCCCGCTGCCCTGACTGGAGACCGCCAGAGCCGCAGCCCCGAGCATGTGCCCTTCATCCTGCACAGCGACGTGACCCTGCTGGCGGGCGTGCGGCGGGTCGATCTTCGCACCCATTTTGAAAACACGGCGCGGGATCACCGCCTGCGTGCCCGGTTTCCGCTGGGCGCACCCGTCACGGTTTCCAGTGCCGAAACCCAGTTCGGCGTGGTCGACCGCCCGGTGACCCTGCCCGACGACCAGCGCGGCAGCAGTGAACCCGCCGTACACGAGCACCCACAGATGACGTTCGTCAGCCTGACCGATGGACAGCGCGGCCTGACCCTGCTCAACCGGGGCCTGCCGGAGTTCAGTGCCAGTGAGGACGGAACCCTGTCGCTGACGGTGTTGCGTGCTGTGGGCTGGCTCTCGCGCGAGGATTTTTTGACCAGAGTCGGCGGCGCAGGCCCCACCACTGCCACACCCGAAGCCCAGATGCTGGGGCCAGTGGTGGCCGATTACAGCCTGTTTCCCCATGTTGGATCGTGGGCCGAAGCGGGAGCCTGGCGTGCGGCCCACGATTTCAATGCGCCGCTGCACACCGCGCCCCATACCTCTCAGGTGGTGCCGATCCGCAACCGACACCGCGCCCCGCTGCCCAGTTTGCCGCCCAGCGGTCAACTGATCGACGTGCAGGGGAGCGTGCTGGTCACGGCCATCAAGCGTGCCGAAGACCGGGAGGCCCTGATCGTGCGCTTCGTCAATCTGACCTCCGGGCCGCAGCCTGTCAGCGTGCGGTTGGGCACGGCGCAGCTGGGGGTTGCCCTGACGGGGGCCGAACAGGTCAATCTGCGCGAAAACAGCGTGAACCCGCTGGAAGTCGTGGACGGAACAGTGGCCCTCACGGCCCGCCCCTGGGAAATCGTGACGGTGGCCTTGCAGATGCGGCCCAAGCCCGTTGAGCCTCTGCCCCGAGACGATTCAGCGCTAAAAGATTCAGAAGGTGGTCCAAAATGAAAACGCTGGCCCTGATTCACACCACCCCCGTCACGGTGGCCGCCATGAAAGCGCTGGCCGCGCAGACCGACCCTCAGGTCCGCCTGATCAATCTGCTGGACGACAGCCTGCTGCCCGATGTGATGGCTGCCGGGCACCTCACCCCAGCGGTCACTGATCGCCTCAAAACCTACGCCGAGGCCGCCGTGAACGCGGGAGCCGACGCTGTGATGTGCTGCTGCTCGTCGGTGGGCGAGGCGGTAGAGGCCGTGGGCGCGGATCTGGCTGTTCCGTTCCTACGGATCGATGGGCCAATGGCCGAGGAAGCGGTGTCCTTGGGCGAGCGCGTCGGCGTGATCGCCACTGTGGCGACCACCCTCGAACCCACCGCCCGCCTGATCGAACGGGCTGCCGAGCGTGCCACGCGCCCGGTACAGGTGGAGCGGGTGCTGGTGGCCGGAGCCTACGACGCCCTGATGGCAGGCGAGCCGGAGCGGCACGATGAACTGGTCACAGAGGCCCTGGCTGGCCTGACGCAGCGTGCCGACGTGGTGGTGTTGGCTCAGGCCAGCATGGCCCGATTGATTCCGGCCTTGGGCGAACTGTCTGTCCCGGTTCTCAGCAGCCCCGGCAGTGGGCTGGCCCGCGCTCTGGAGAGCCTGAGATGACACTCCTGCCGCACGCGCTGACCCTGAATGAACTCCTGCCCGCTGCCCAGCAAGACGGCTACGCGGTGGCCGCCTTCAGTGCCCGCTACCGCGCCTGCGTGCGGCCCGTGCTGCAAGCCGCCGTGGACCTCCGCAGCCCGGTGATCATTGAGATCAGCCAGCGCGAACTGGGCTGGTTTGGGCTGAGTCCCCGCGATTTTCGGGACGCCGTAGAACAGGCGGCGCACGATCTGGGTTCCACCGTGCCGCTGTGCCTGCACCTCGATCACAGCTGGGAAGATCAGGTCATCCGGGCCGCCATTGAGGCGGGATTTACCAGCGTCATGATTGATGCCAGTGCCCAGCCCTTTGAAGACAATATTCGGCAGACCCGCGACACCGTGGAGTACGCCCATGCACGCGGCGTGAGCGTGGAAGCCGAACTGGGCAAATTGACCACCACCGACCAGATGGAAACAGAAGGCGACGAAGCCCTGTACACCGTGCCGGAAGAGGCGCTGGAGTTTGTGGAACGTACCGGATGCGACGTGCTGGCGGTGTCCATCGGCACAGCGCACGGCGTGTATCCGGTGGCAAATCCCAGGATCGACTTTGACCGTCTGGCCGCCATTCGCCGCCTGCTGCCCAAAACACCCCTCGTGCTGCATGGGGGCAGCGGCCTGCCTGCCGAAACCGTGCACCGCGCCGTAGAACTGCCGGGCGGCGGCATCAGCAAGATGAATATCGCCACTGACCTTGAACAGGCGTTGCTGGCGGCCATGGGTGGGATAGGCCGCCTGACCAGTGCCGAACTCGACGCGCAGGATCCGGCCCTGCGGACTCTGGGACTGAACGCCGTGTATGCCGAAGCCTGCGACAAGATCCAGAACTTTGTGCGCTCGGCGGGCCGGGCAGATTCGGCGGCTTCCCCAGCCTCCTGATTCGGTGACAATGCCCATTCCAGACCCAGTTCACATGGCCCCGCCAGAGGCCGACCCCGTCCAGCATGACCTGTCCTCTCAAGACCTGGGCGGCGAGTGGCAACTGGCCCCGTCGATCAGCGAGGCGTGGCGTTTTCTGGGCCTCCACACGGCGCGGGCGCATCCGGTGGGCGCATTTGCGCGGCCCCGGTGGATTCCGGCGCGTGTGCCCGGCAGTGTGCACGCCGACCTGATCCGGGCCGGAGCCATAGACGACCCCAACTTCGGCCTCGCCAGTCTGGCAGCCGAGTGGGTCAGTGCGCGGCAGTGGGTCTACCGCCGCACCTTCCGCCTGGGCCTGAAGCCCTCGCTGCGCCTGCACCTGTGTTTCGAGGGAGCCGATCATGGGGGCGAGGTGTACCTGAACGGCGAGTGGTTGGGGTCGCTGGCGGGCACGCATACGCCCGTGCGCCTCGACGTCAGCGGCCTCGATCCAGACCGCGAGCATCTGCTGGTGGTCATTTTGGCGGAGCCGCCTGCCGCGGCCGGTCAACTGGGCCGCACCAGTCAGACGCAGACGCTCAAGCCACGCTCCGGCTACTGGTGGGATTTCGGGGCGCGGCTGGTGCATGTGGGCCTGTGGCGCGGCGTGAGCCTGCAGGCCGATGCGGGCACGGCGCTGCTGGAGGTGTGGCCCCGCGTGACGCTGGCTCCAGACCTGAACTCAGCCCAGATCGAGGTTCTGGCCGAACTGGAGGGCAACTCGGCAGTTCCAGTGACCTTCGAGCTGATTCACCCGGATGGGCGCACCGAAATGCAGGCGGGCTTGCAGGTAAAAGGAGGACGTCTGGCCTCCTTTTACCTGCCTGACCCCCGACTGTGGTGGCCTGCCCAACTGGGGGCGCAACCGCTCTACACCCTGCGGGCCAGCGTTCCCGGCGGCACGCGCCGGCAGCGGCGCTTCGGGGTGCGGCAGGTCGCCCTGATTCACAATGCCGCGTCCAGTGCGCGGGGAGCGCGTCCCTACACGCTGGAAGTCAATGGTCAGCCGCTCTATCTGCGGGGCTTCAATCTGGCCCCCACCGACCTGATTCCGGGCCGTGATGGGATGGATGACCGCGAACGCGTTCTGGTCGCTTACGCTCTGGCCGCGCACGCCAACCTGCTGCGGGTCAACGGTGTCGGGCCGGTGGCTTCCCGCGCCCTGCTGAACGCCTGCGATGAAGGCGGCCTGCTGATCTGGCAGGAGATGCCCCTGACCTCCAGCGGCACCGACAATGTTCCGCCGCACAACCCCACCTTTCTGGCCCACCTGGAGCGCGATCTGCCCGCATTGGTGCGCCATCTGCGCCCTCATCCGTGTGTGGCGCTGTTGGGCGGCGGCAACGAACTGACCGACGAACGGCGCGTTCCCGTCACCGGGACAGAACCGACCTTGCAGCGCATGGCCCAGATCGTTGACCTGCACGACAGCACCCGCCCCTGGCTGCCCAGTTCGCCCAGTGGTCCGGAATACGACCTGTCGGCAGAGGTGGCCGCGAACCGCCCACACGACCTGCACGATGTGCATGGGCCGTGGCACTACCGGGGCACCGACAGCTACGCGCTGCACACCGTGAACCGCGCTCTGGCGCACACGGAATTCGGCTGTCAGGCAGCCCCGCGTGAGGCGACCCTGCAGCGTTACCTAACGGCTGGCCCCCTCTGGCCAATGGATGACCGCAATCCGCAGGTGGTTCATCACGGCGAGTGGTGGCTGATGCACCACCGCATCGAAGAGGTGTTTGGTCCGGTGGACGACCTGAGCCTGTACGTGCAGCTGACCCAGGCGGTGCAGGGTGACGTGCTGCGTCACGCCCTGCTGCGCAACCGGGCACGCCGGGATGAATGCAGCATCTCGCTGGTCTGGCAGCTGAATGAACCGTGGCCCAATGCCCACAACACCAGCGTGATCGACTACGACCTCAAACCCAAATTGTCCTACTACCGCTGCCGGGAAGCCAACGCGCCCCTCGCCCTCGATCTGGGGCTGGCGGCTCCGGTGGCCGACCAACAGCTGATTTTGCGGCCACAGGTGCTGGCAGATGCGGCGGGGACTGGTCAGTTGACCCTGACTTTGCATACCGTATCGGGAATGTCCCTGTATCAACATACTGGCCCGATCATGTGGCCCGCCGCGGCCCACGGTTCCGGTGCGCTTCAGACTCTGACCCTGCCCGATCAACCCGCGCTGCTGCGGGCCGAACTGTATGACGGAACCGGAACCCGCCTGCTGGCCCGCGCCGAACATTGGGTGGCGCGGGCCCAACCGCAGCCGTTTGCCGAGCTGGCCCAGTTGCCGCGCACCACTCTGACGGTGGGCCAGCGCGGGAAACAACTGACTGTGTACAACAGCGGCACCGTGGCCGCGCCCTGGGTCAGTCTGGAAGCACCTGCCGGGGCCACCGAACTGTTCAGCGACAACGGATTTGCCCTGCTGCCCGGAGAAACGCGGGAACTGCAAGTCTCTCTTGGGGCGGTGCAGGGAGCGGCGTGGAGCAGCGGACTCATTGCCCGGAGTGTGAATGCCGCCCCTGTTGAAATGCTCTGGGACGAACAGGTCTGGGCGGAAGGCGGGGGCCACACATGAGCCTGTTGCCGCGTGCATACCGGGAAGGTGGCCTGCTGACCTGGCGCTACCTGCTGCCGCTGGTGTGGCTGAACCTGATCTGGCTGGCCCTGTCGTGGACACTGGTGCTGGCTGGCCCGGCCACCCTGGCCAGCTACGCACTGATCGCCACCACCATGCGCGAAGACCGCGAACCCGACTTGCGCCTCTTTCCATCCCTCCTACGCCACAACCTGCTGCCGGGCCTGCTGTGGTGTCTCACGGTGGCTGTGTTCGCCTTCCTGATGTACAGCAATCTGGTGTTCTGGCGGCGGCTTCTGGGCAATTTTGGAGACGCCTTGGTCAGCCTGCTGGCGCTGTACCTATCGTGGCTGTTCGTGGCGCTGCAACCTTACCTCCTGGAAGCCCTGAGCGTGCAGCGCCTCTCTTACAGGCGGGCGTGGCAGGCCGCCTTGCTGGGGCTGGTCCGAACTCCAGTCTCGGCCCACCTGTATGTCTTGATTCCTCTGCTGGTCGTGCTGCTGGCCTTTTTCTTCCGAACGTTTGGGTTGGTGATCCTGGTCAGCATTGCCCTGACCTTTGCGGCGGTGCAGGTGCGGCCCATCACCGAGCAGCCCGAACCCGCCGAACCTGAACCCGCCGAACTTGCCGAATCCGAATCCAGCGACTCTGCTGGACAGCTTCCCCGCCCCTGAATCACTCTCCCAGGAGGTTGCGCGTATGGTCTTGATCCTCTGGTGTTCTGGTAGCAACGACGGTTCCGGCCCTCACCGGAGCCCGGAAGTATTCCCATGATTGAGGTTCTGCCGGGCATCTACCGCCATACCAGTTCGGCGCACGTGTACGCCGTGTCCGGTCAGTCCAGCCGAAATCAGTGCAGCGCGGTGCTGGTAAACATCGGTGACGGCAGCGTGCTGGACAATCTGCCGCCGCACATCCGGCAGGTGCGGGCCGTGCTGCTGACCCACCACCACCGCGATGTGGCTGCTGGGGCCGCCCGTGCAGTGCAGGCGGGCATTCCCGTGTACGCGCCGGAAGGGGAGGGGCCGGGGTTGCTGAACCCGCAGGAAGCCCTGGGCCAGGCCGATCTCCGCAACAATTACGACGGCCGACCCTCGGTGTGGACGGTGTCCGAAGGAGCGCAGACGCGGCCTCTGCGGGCCTACCAGACCTGCACTTTCGGGGCGCTGAGATTCACTGTGCGCCCCACGCCCGGCCCGACCCCCAGCGCGGTTTCTTTGTTGCTGGACAGACCGGGCGGGCTGCTGGCGTTTACCGGAAGCCTGCTCTACGCGCCGGGTCAGGTGGCGCGTCTGGCCTCAACCCAGTGGACCTATAACGGCGGCGAAGGCCTTGCCGGAACGGTTCTGTCATTGCTGGATCTGGCCGACCAACATCCCGCCCAGGTGCTGCCTGCCCACGGCGAGATCATGGAACCGGAAGCCTTGATGATCACCGCAGAAGCGTTGCGGCCTCTGTTGGCTTTGCGCCGCCACAACCCCCGGCTGTGGGCGCTGAGGGATCAGCCCTACGCCGAACTGCGCCCCTGGCTGCTGATGAACCGCACCAGCCTGTCCTGCGCCTACGTGCTGCGGGCCCAGAGCGGACGGGCGCTGATGATTGATTTCGGCTACGATTTTTGCTTCGGTCAGGCCAACAGCACGTCCCAGAATGCCCGCCGCCCTTGGCTGTATACCCTGCCCAGATTGCTAAGTCAGTACGGTGTCAGCGGCATTGACGCGGTCGTTCCCACCCACTACCACGATGACCATGTGGCCGGAATTCCGCTGCTCCGGGAAGTGTACGGAGTGCAGTTGTGGGCCCCGGAAAACATGGTGGAGGTGCTGGCTGTTCCAGAGCGCCACCGCCTGCCCTGCCTGTGGTTTGGAGGCATGGCCGCTGACCGGTCGCTCCCGCTGGGCCAGCCCTTTGCATGGGAAGAATTTCAGATCACGCCCTATGAGCTGCCCGGCCATGCGCGTTACGCCGCTGCACTGCTGGTCGAAACTGCCGGAGAGCGGGTGCTGTTTGGCGGCGACCAGTACAGCGGCGCGGACGGGTTGGACCTGAATTACACCTATCCCAACCTGTTCCGGGAGGGCGACTATGTGCAGAGCGCCGAGTTGTACGCCCGCCTGCGGCCCCAACTGATTCTCAGCGGGCACAATGCGCCGCTCGTTCCTCCCGAAGGCTACTTTGAGGCGCTGCTGGAGCGCGGGCAGCAGCTTCAGGCCCTTCACGCCAGCCTGCAACCGCACACGGCCCGCTTGCTGGTGCAGGCCGAACCCATCACGGTGGTCTGTGGCGATCCAGTCACGCTGACGCTTGAAAACCCCACCGGCGCTGCCTTTGAGGGCGAAGTGCTGCTCAGTGGCCGGGCCAACGACGCGCTCATCCACCGCCTGCCTGTGCAGTTGCCGCCCCGCAGTACGCAGAATCTGATCTTTACACCCCGCGGCCCGCCCGGCACGCGCCTGCACTTCGAGTTGCGTGGCCCGCCCGGTGATCCAAGCCAGTTCACCCACGTCACCATTGCTCCCGCCGCGCCGTCCCTGGCCTTCTCTGGCCCCTGTGCCCCTTCTGGAGATGAAGATGCTTCCTGAGTCCCTGCCTTCCGAGACGATACGGCCTGAACGACGTGGAGTTCTCGAAGCCTTTTATGGCCGCCCGTGGTCGTGGAGCGAGCGGCACGCCATGCTGGATTTTATGCAGCAGACGGGCTTCAATGCCTATCTGTACGCTCCCAAAAACGACCCCATTCACCGCAACCGCTGGCAGGAACCGTACACGTCCACCGAATGGGCGGCCTTCGGCCAACTGTCGGCCCACGCCCGCGCAGGCGGCACCGAGTTCATTTTTGGCCTGAGCGCGGTGGGTTTTAGGTACAGCGACCCCGCCCATCTGGCCCTGATGCAGTCCAAATTGCGGGCCGCCAAAGCTCAGGGCATTCGCTCGTTTGCCCTGCTGCTGGACGATCTGCCCAGCCGCTTCGAGAGCAGTGAAGACGCAGCGGCCTTCCCGGATCTGGCCCGCGCACAGGGCTGGCTCACCAATGAATTGTTGAAAGACGTTGAAGCGGGCGGCGAGTTGTATTTTTGCCCCACCGAATACCACGGCAGCGGCAATTCCGCGTACCTGTGGGCCCTCGGTTCGGTGCTGGATCTGCGGGTTCCCGTGCTATGGACGGGCCGCGAGGTGTGCAGCCCCACCATCTCTGCCGCCGACCTGCGCAACGTGACCGCTGCGCTGCGCCGGGCCCCGGTGATCTGGGATAACTTTCCAGTCAATGACCTGGACATGCAGATGGATCTGCATATTGCCCCGCTGACGGGCCGCACGCCTGAGCTGCTGGCCGCCACCGCAGGTTATTTTGCAGCAGCCGGGGCTCTGGCCGCCGCCAGTCAGGTGGCTATGCGGACCACGGCGGCCTATCTGCATGATCCGCACGTCTACGACCCGGCCGGGGCCTTCCGGGCCAGTGCCCAGGCCAGCACCTCCACGCCCCAGGAAGCCGCCGCCCTGACGTTTCTGGCCGATCTGGCCCGCCGCACACCGCTGATCGGCACAGAAGAACTGCACCACGCTCTCTGGCCCGCCATAGATGCGTTCTGGGCGGCGCGAGGTAGCCCCCCAGCTGTGGCAGGCCCGGACCTTTCCGGACGGCCTCCGCCGCAGCCCATCACGCCCGATGAAGCGCCCCTGCGTTCTCTGGCACAAGACATCGAACGCCACGCCGAAACGCTGGCCCGGTTCAGCGACCCAGCTTTGCGGGCCAACCTCGCCCCGTGGACTGCCAAACTTGCGGGCTGGGGCCGGGTGCTGAAGTCCGCGCTGGGCGCACTCGATCATCCCCACGATCTCCGTGCCCGCGAGTACGTCTTGGAGGAATTGCCTGTGGTCCGGGAGAACTTTCACTGGGTGGCAGGCGACACCTTCGATCTGTTTGCGCGGCGCTGTGTCTGGGCTGCCGAAGCCGAGGCCAGGGCCACCGCGCGGGCCGCCACCCCACCGGAGCCGGCGGGATGACTCTTCAGCCCACCGCTCTGGCCGACACCGCACGGGTGCAGGCCGAGCAGACCGTGCTGGGCAACGGCAGTCCTATTGGGCTGTTGGGGTCCAGCACCGCCTACAAACAGGTGTGGGCCCGCGACAGCATGATCTGTTCGCTGGGGCTGATGCTGTGCGGCGACCCCGAGGGACAGCAGATCGCCCGCCAGTCGATTCGTACCCTGGCTGCCTACCAGTCCCGCCTGGGCAATATTCCGCACAATGTGGGCTTTACCGGAATTCCCGACCCGGCCCTCTTCGCCCACGGCGGGGCACTGCACGTGGGAGAGCAGGCCCCCACGGTGGTCGTAGACAGCGCCCACGCGGGCTGCATCGACAACAGCCTGTGGTTTATCATCGGCAATTATTACGTGTACCAGACAGACGGCGACCGCGACCGCCTGCAGGCCCTGTGGCCGCACCTGCAACGCGCCTATTTGTGGCTGGAGTATCAGGACAGCAACGAGTGTGGGCTGCTGGAAGTGCATGAGGCGATGGACTGGGCCGACCTGTTTGCCAACCGCTACAACAGCCTGTGGCCCAATGCACTGTGGTTCGCTGCTCAGCGCTGCATGGCCGCCATCAGTGGGGCACTGGGAGGGGACGGCGCGTCTTATCTGGCCCGCGCCGAGGACATTCGCTTCAAGATCAATACGCTGCTGTGGGTCGGCCCCGAAGTTCAGCCTGACCTGACCTGGATTGAGCAGCACCGCAAAGAGTGGTTGTACCCGGTGCGCCTGACCCAGACGGTGTTGCAGGAACGTCCCTACTACCTGCCGTACATGGGCTTCCGCGAGTACAGCGACCGCTTCGACACCTTCGGGAATCTGGTGGCGGTGCTGTTTGGTCTGGCGAACGAGACTCAGACTGCCAGGATTCTGGATTACATCGACTCGGCGGGCATCAACGAGCCGTGGCCCGTCAAGGCCATCTATCCGCCTGTGCAACCCGGTGAACGCGACTGGCGCGAGTATTACCGCCTGCGGAATCTGAATCTGCCGCACCAGTACCACAACGGCGGTCTGTGGCCCTTTCTCGGCGGCTTCTATGTGGCCGCACTGGTCAAGGCGGGGCGTTTGGAACAGGCTGCCGCGCAACTCGGACGCCTCGCCCAGATGAACCGCCTGTCGCGCACGCCGGGTCTGGAATGGGATTTCAACGAATGGCATCACGGGGTTTCGGGCCGTCCCAGCGGATTCCGGGGTCAAAGCTGGTCGGCGGCTATGTTCATCTACGCCCACGCCTGCGTGCAGCGCGGAGCGTGTCCGGTGTTCAGCGCCGCTGGCGGTTGGACATGACCGGCGCCCTCCGCAGCCAGTTGGCTCAGGCGGCACGGGACCTGGCCGGGCGCGGCCTGACCACGTCTACGGGCGGCAACCTCAGCCACCGCCTCGGCCATGTACAGGCCAACTCGGTGCAAGTTCAGGGCTTTCTGGTCAGTGGCACCAACACCGCCTTTGCCCGGCAGCAGCCCCAGGACTTTGCCGAATGTGACCTGCACGGCGGCTTCCAGGCTGCCCACTCTCAAGCCCGGCCCTCCAAAGAGGCGGCCTTTCATGCAGCCATCTACCGCACCCGGCCAGAGGTCTGCGCCGTGCTGCACCTGCACGCCACCGATTCGCTGACCCTCTCGTGTCTGGCGGCTCCTACCGAAGGGGGCAACGTGTTGCCGGTGCATTCCAGCTACGCCGTGACGCGAGTGGGGCGGGTGCCGCTGCTGCCGTATCTGCCCCCTGGCGGCGCGGCGCTGGCCCAGGCCGTAGAGCGGAATTGCCGGGGCGTGCAGGCCTTATTGCTGCAGAATCACGGGGTTGTCAGCTATGGACGCAGCCTGGAGGAAGCGGGGGATATTCTGGAAGAACTGGAACAAAATGTCCGGGTGTGGCTGAGGTCGCAGGGGCAGGCCCGCGTGCTGGACGATGCCGAACTGCTGAATGCCAACGCCCGCGCCACGCACGGCGCAGTCATTGCGCCCGGTGAACAGCGTCCACGTCTGCTGGCGCACGTTCAGGGATGGACGCCATGAGGCCGCGCCTGGGGGTCGTGGCCGACGACATCACCGGATCGGGCGATATTGGCGGGCTGCTGGCCAAGCATGGGTACGCCGTCCGGATTCTTTCGGCAGAGGCCGACTGGGAGGGCCTGTGTGTTCAGCTGCCCCAAGCCCGGACCGACGTGCTGATCATCGACACCGACTCGCGCTTTCTGGCCCCCGAGGAGGCGCGGGCGCGGGTAGTGCGGGCCACCAGAGCGCTTCAGGCCGCCGGGTGCGCTGCATTCTGGAAAAAGACTTGCTCGGTGTTCCGGGGAAACGTGGGCGTAGAATTTGACGCCATGCTGGACACCCTGGGCCTGGCTTCCGGCGTGGTGATTGCGGCTTTCCCCAAAAATGGGCGCACCACCCTGCACGGCGACCACTTTGTGCGGGGCATATCCCTGCCCGACAGCGAGTTTGGAGCCGACCCCGTGCATCCACTCCGCGAGCGCAATTTGCGGCTCAGTCTGTCAGCGCAGACCCCGCACCGTACCGAGATTTTGCCCATCGAAACTGTGCGGGCCGGAGCCGAGGCCGTGCAGGCTGCCCGGACCGCGTTGGCCGGGGCAGGCGCACGCTATATCCTGCTGGACGCCGAAACGCAGGAGGATTTGCAGGTACTGGCCCAGGCGTTTGCCCATGAACCCGTGTTTCTGGGCTCCAGCGGACTGGCCGAGGAATTGCCCGCTGTGTGGCCCCCCGCCGAGCCTGTTGCGGTGCGGGCCGCTGCTCCGTGGAGTCACCCTGACCGCGTGATTCTGGTGGCCGGATCCGTGATGCCGCAGACCCGCGCCCAGATTGAGCAGTACGTTCTGGCAGGAGGCCATGTGCATGATTTGGATCTGGGACTGACGTTGCAGACGCCAGAACGGGCGGCTGAAGAACTGGCGGCCCGCGTCCTGCCAACGGTGGAGGTTCACAGCACGGCCCTGCTGCGTTCGCCCAACAGTCCCGATCAGGTGGCCGGGGCGCGGGCTCTGGGGGCCAGTCTCGGCCTCAGCGGCGTGGAGGTCAGCCAGCGGATTTCCAGCACGCTGGCTCAGGCAGCGGTGCAGGTGGCGCGTCAGTCCGGCACCGGAAAACTGATCGCACTGGGCGGCGACACCTCGGCAGCCCTGACGCGTGCCTGCGGGGTCACCCATACCGTGCTGGTCGAGGAATTGGCCCCCGGTTTGCCCAGCACCTACGCCCCCGCCGAACATCTGTTGCTGGTACTCAAAAGCGGTTCGTTCGGCCCGCCCGACTTTCTGCTGCGGGCCATCGCCTCGTTGCAGCGCAGCCCGTTGGACCGCCCATGACCCGCGTACTGTGTTTCGGTGGGGCGGTGATGGACTTTGTGCCCGCTGGCCCCGACGAGTGGCGGGTGCGGGCCGGAGGCAGTGCCTGGAATGTGGCGCGCGTTCTGGCCTCGTTGGGGCTGTCGGCGGCGTTCGTGGGCACCCTCAGTCACGATCCTTTCGGAGAACGCCTGACCCGGGAGGGAGAGGCAGGCGGGCTTGATCTGCACTTTGCGCCGCGCACCGAGGCCCCCACCGCGCTGTCTCTGCTTCACCGCACCGACCCGGCTCAGTACATGTTTTATGCCCAGCAAGCCGCCGATTCGCAGTTTGGCGGCCCCGCTGCGCCCCTATGGAGTCAGTCAGGGGATCAAGCCCCGGCCGTCGCTGCCTATTTTGGAGGCATCACCCTGGTCCGCGACCGTGCCCGCGCCGCCTTCCTGCCGCTGGCCCGTGAAGCGCGGGCACGCGGCCTGACGGTGGTCTATGACCCAAATTTCCGGTCTCAACTGGCGGGGGCCTACCGCGAATCCTTTCTGGACTATGTGCCGCTGGCACACCTGATCAAGGTGTCGGGTGACGATCTGACGGGCCTGATGCCGAAGCTGACGCCCGCAGAAGGCCTGCAACATCTGCGGGCGTTGAACCCGCAGGCCACCATTCTGCTCACCCTGGGCGAGGGAGGTGCGCGCCTGCTGACCCCGCAGGCCGACCTCGTTCATGCGGGCTACCGGGTGCCAGTGGCCGATACCGTGGGCGCGGGCGACGCCAGTATTGCCGCCCTGCTGTACGCCACCCTCCGCGCTCCCCCCCTGCCTCCGCCCCAGCAGCTTGCCTTTGCTCTGGCCTGCGCTGCCGCCGCCTGTACCCGCCCCGGCGCACATGCGCCCACCCTCGCCGATATCCACACGGTTCAAACAGGAGATTTACCATGACGGAAACCCCCATTGGAACATCCCCCGCCCGCGCCCTGATCCTGTCCGGCGGTTGGCCCGGCCACCAGCCCCATCAATTCGCTGCCCTGATTCGCGGGATGCTCGAAGAATCGGGTCTGGAGGTCACGGACGCCACGACCCTGGAAGCGCTCGAAGATGCCGACGCCCTGCGCGACTACGCCCTGATCGTGCCGAACTGGACCATGGACAAGCTGACTGGCGAGCAGAGCCGCAACCTCCGCGCCGCCGTGGAAACGGGCACAGGTCTGGGTGGATTTCACGGCGGCATGGGCGACGCCTTCCGCGAAGACACCGACTATCAATTTATGGTGGGCGGCCAGTTTGCCTCTCACCCCGGCAACATCCGGCGCTACCGCGTGGAGGTGACGGCCCTCGACCATCCAGTGACCCGTGGCCTGGGCGGATTTGAGATCGAGAGCGAGCAGTACTACATGCATGTGGACCCATCGAACACCGTGCTGGCGACCACCACGTTCGACGATCAGGTCTTGCCCTGGATTGCCGGAACCGTGATGCCGGTGGCCTGGACCCGTCCTTACGGGCAGGGCCGGGTGTTTTATTCGTCGGTGGGCCACGACCCCCGCGAGTTCGGGCATTCCACGGTGGCCGAACTGCACCGCCGGGGTCTGCTGTGGGCCGCCGGGAGGCTCGCATGACCCAGACTGGGATGACCCGCGTTGGGATCATCGGCGTGGGCGATATCAGCAGCATTTACCTGAAGAATGCCGCTGAATTGGTTCCCTTTGAAGTGGTGGCGGTGGCCGACCTGTCTGCCGAGCGGGCCCAGGCACGCGCCAGAGAGTTTGGCATCCCGAACGTGCTGACGCCCAGCCAACTGCTGGCCCATCCAGACGTGGATGTGGTTCTGAACCTTACCATTCCTGCCGCGCACGCCGAGGTGAGCCGGGCGGCGCTGGAAGCGGGCAAGCATGTGTACGGTGAAAAGCCGCTGGCGCTTGACCGGGAGGCGGGCCGCGCCCTGGTCGAACTGGCCAGGGCGCGGGGCCTGCGCCTGGGCAGCGCTCCCGACACCTTTCTGGGCGCGGGCCTGCAAACCTGCCGCCAGCTGATCGATGAGGGCGTGATTGGCCGCCCCCTGGCCGCAACCGCGTTCATGATGAGCCACGGCGTCGAAACCTGGCATCCCAACCCCGACTTTTTTTATCAACCCGGAGCAGGCCCGATGTTCGATATGGGACCGTATTACCTCACGGCACTCATCAGCCTGCTGGGGCCAATTCAGACCGTCACCGGTCAGGCGGTCAGCGGCTTTGAGGAACGCACCATCACCACGGCCAAGCGCCTGGGCGAACGCATTCCGGTGCGGACTCCCACCCACGTTACGGCCCTGCTGGGGTTCGGCTCGGGGGTAGCTGCCTCTCTGACCACCAGTTTCGACGTGTGGCACGCCCAGGTGCCGCGCATAGAAATCTACGGCAGTGAGGGCACCCTCAGCCTGCCCGATCCCAATACCTTTGGCGGCCCGGTTCGTATGCGGCTGGCGCAGGACAAGGAATGGCGCGACGTGCCTGTAGAGCGCCCCTACAGCCAGAACAGCCGGGGCCTGGGCCTCAGCGATCTGCTGGCCAGCGTGCGCGAGGGCCGCGCCCCACGGGCCAGCGGTCAACTGGCGCTGCACGTGCTGGACGCCATGCAGAGCACGCTGGAAAGTGCCGAGGCGGGCCGGACCCTGACCCTCAGCACCACCGCCGAACGGCCTGCACCCCTGACCCTCTGAGCCGGGGGCAAGCCTGCTGGCAGGCACAGGTTAAGACATTGGCACAGCACCCAGATGCAATGGCACGGCACGGCTTTTACGATGGAGCATGACCCAGAAACGCAACGATCTGGACACGCTGAAGCCGCTTGGCAAGTCGGTCGAGGAAATTGAGCGCGACAGCCAGAACCGGGTGAATCCGCCCGCACTGGAAGGAACCACACAGGACGCGGTTCCCGCCGTGCCGCCCATCAATTCCACAGGAACGTGGTCGAGTCAGACGGGCCTGGGGGCCAGCACGCCGGAGGTGCCTCTTGGTCCCATCAGACCTTTACGTGATGACGAATAAAGCAGTCGTCAAGAATGGTGTTTGTTGACCGCCCGGAGCTGATGGCCTGACACAATTTATGAGAAAGCGTCCCCGGTAGGGGACACTTTCTGTTTGTGAAGACCGAAAATGCCACCGGGGACGCCCCCCGACTGTACCAAGCGATCCTGCCCCACCTCCACCCCGCCCTGTGGAACGACGTCCGCAACGCCCGTACGCTGGCCTGGATGGTCAGCGGCTTGGTGCTGTCCCAGAGCGTTTCCATTCCCTCCTGGCTGCCGCACATCCACTCCCAGGCCACGGTCGCCCAGAGCACCGAACGTCGCTGCCGACGGTGGCTGGAGAATCCAGCCATCGCCCCTGGCAGTGTGTATGGCCCCCTGATTACCCGAGCCTTGCGGGATTGGGGCCCGCATTCCCTGACGCTGGCGCTGGACACCAGCATCCTGTTCGGACGCTTCTGTCTGATCCGGGTGGCCGTCCTCTACCGGGGACGCGCGGTACCGCTCGTCTCCCGCGTCCTAGAGCATGCCAGTGCTCAGGTCGGCACCGAACAACTCCTGCCTGTCCTCGCCGAGGTCAAAGGCCTGCTGGATTTTCTTGGGCTGCACGATGTTCGACTCCTGGCGGATCGGGGTTTTTGCGACACGGCCTTGATGGGCTGGCTCCGCGTCTGCGGATGGCACTTCCGCATCCGCATCAAATCGAGCCTGATTCTGGCCGCTCCAGACGGGCAACGGGTCTGCACCATCGGGAAATCAAACTCGCAGCGCGCGAAACGCGCTGCTTCCACAACGTCACGATCACCGGACACCGATTTGGGCCGGTGCATGGTTTCTGGGCCGTCCCACGGACGGCCCAGAGCAGTGGCAGGTGGTGAGCGATGAACCCACCAGTCGTGCAACGTTTGCTGAGTACGGCGAGCGCTTCCAAATAGAGGAAGGATTCTTGGATGATAAGAGTGGCCTCTTCGGTCTGGAGGACTCCAAACTGCGTGATGCCGCCAGCCTCGAACGCCTGATCCTGGTGATCTCTGTGGCCACGCTCCTGCTCGTCTCCGAAGGACTCCAGCTCGTGCAGCAGGGTGTGCGCAGAACCATTGATCCCCATTGGAACCGCGCCCTGAGCTATTTGAAACTTGGTTTACGCGGCGTCCACTTCGCGCTGAGCCGGGGGCAGGCAGTACTCAACCGCCTGACGCTCCAAGGAGGCGCCGATCCGGCGCCTCCCGGACGTCGCAAGAAATCGCATGTCAGTTCTGTGGACGCTTTAGAAGGCGGCTGGGTGCTCAGATTTCGCTCTCCCTCATAAATTGTGTCAGGCCGTCAGCCGCCCGGAGTGAATTTTGGAGAATGGAAGCGCCGGGGAAATGACTCCCGGCGCTTCCACTTGGCCAGATGCTCTGAGGCTTGCTGGGTTGTCCAGCGTTCCCTGAGCCTGTGGGGATATGCCCTCACGGGTTCACTGGGTCTGGGCGGGAAGCACGCGACTTCAGTCGTGTAAGGGATAGCCCAGCCGACCGTGAGGGCGGAGTGCTGAAGCGTTTCGCTCCAAGCTCAAGCTTCTTACTTTTTTCAAGGATATGGTTCTATTCTATTTCTTGTGAAAGTTACGCTCACTGCAAAGCTCAAGCTGAACCACACCGAGGCGCAAAAAGCCGCCCTCGATGCGGCCACGCTGGCCTTCCGTGACGCGCTCAACTACACGTCCAAGCGGGCCTTCGACATGAACAAGTGTTCCGGAGCCGCCAAGATTCAAAAAGAGGTCTACACCCATCTGCGCGAAGTTATCGGTTTGCCCTCTCAGATGGCTTGCAGCGCTCCACGTCAGGTGGCCGCCTGTTATAAGGGCTTGTGGACCAAGTGCAAAGACCATCACACCCGCCAGAAATTCATTCAAAGCGTCAAGCCCGGCCATCAGCCGCGTCCTTTTCGTGGCTTCGAGCAACCCGCCAAGTTCGTCTCCCGCACCCTGGAATACCAGTACGGCAAGGACTACACCTGGAAAAAAGACGGCAAAGTCAGCGTCCTTACCCTGGAAGGCCGTCAAATCATGACCTATCAGGGCTATTCCAAGCACCTCGAGCTGATCCAGTCCGGCTGTGAAGTCGGCGGCGCTAAGCTCTCCTACCAGAAATCCAAAAAGCAGTATTTTCTGTTGGTCAGCTTGGAAGTGGACTTGCCTGATCCTCAGCCTGCAGACCATAAGAACGTCGTGGGCGTAGATGTGGGGCAGCGCTTCCATGCCGTCGTGACCAATACCCGCAACCGCACCACATTCTTTTCAGGCCAGCAAACCAATCACCAGAAAGAGGGCTTTGCCCGTGTTCGTCAATCGTTGCAGCGCAAAGGCACCCGTTCCGCGACACGCAGACTTGTTCTGCTCTCGGGCCGGGAAAGACGGTTCATCGCTGACCGCAATCATTCCCTCGCTTCCCAGATTTTGAAGACCTATCCCCAGGCCATCATCGGCTTGGAGAACCTGAAAGACATCCGCACCCGGACCGAAGGACGCAGCAACCCGCAGGCCAGCCTGAAGGCCAAGCGGGCCAGGCGGCGTCGTTCGCAGTGGAGTTTTGCCGAGTTGCAGACTTTTCTGGCCTATAAAGCCAGTCTGGTCGGCAGCATGGCCCTTGGGGTGGATGCCCATTACACCTCGCAACAGTGCGTCAAGTGCGGACATACCAGCAAGGGGAATAGACCTCAAGCTGGACTGATGTTCGTCTGCGAGGTCTGCGGGTACCAGGTGCATTCAGATTTGCTTGGAGCGAGAAATGTCACTCTCAGAGCGTTGGCGGTCCGGCAGGACTGGACCGCTACGGGTGCCTTGTCAGTGCGCCCTGATGTGTCGAGCGTTGAAGCCAAAGCTGAGCGCCTGCAACGGTACTCAGAGCTGCGGTGGAGCTCAGACACAAGCCTGCGACTTTAGTCGCAGGTCATTGACCCGGTCTGTTGCTCCTGAGTTGAAGCCCCTGAGCCAAAGACCATCTGGCCTCCGATCATCGTCCAGACCACCTGATACTGGTCATCCAGCAGCACCAGATCGGCGTCGGCTCCAACAGCGATGCGCCCTTTGTGGGGCAGGTTCAGCAGGTCTGCGGGCGTGGTGGACGCCATTATTACGGCGTCGGCCAGTGGAATACCAAGTTCGACGGTGTTCCGGAGCGCCTCGTTCATGGTCACGGTGCTGGAGGCCAGCGTGCCGTCAGGCAGCCGGGCCACGCCTTCCCGAACCGCCACGGTGTGCCCGCCAAACACATACTCTCCGTCGCCCAGCCCCATCGCCTGCAGAGCGTCGGTGATCAGTACCATCCGCTCCGGCCCCTTGATCCGGTGCATCAGCCGGACGATGGCAGGGTGCAGATGCACCTGATCGACGATGGCCTGCACGCTGACATGCTGTTGCTCAAAGGCCGCCACGATCAGGCCGGGGTCGCGGTGATGAATGGGGCGCATGCCATTAAAACAGTGTGTGACATGGCTCGCCCCCTCCCGGAAGGCCGCCAGCGCTTCTTCATAGGTGGCGTCCGAATGGGCCAGGGCCACAATAACGCCCTGTTCCTTGAGGTGGCGCGTCAGGGCCAAGCCGCCGGGCAGTTCCGCGGCCAGAGTGACCATCTTGAGCAGCGATCCAGCGTGCTGGAGGACCTGCCGCATTTCGCTCAGGTTAGGGTGGCGCAAAAAGGCCTCGTTCTGCATGCCTTTGCGGGCCGCGTTCAGGTAAGGCCCCTCGGCATGAATACCCGCTACCCGTGCGCCCGGTTCTTGTCCCGCAACTTCCCGAACGCGGTCGATCAGACGCAGCAGGTCTTGCAGAGACGAGCTGACGGACGTGACCAGAAACGAGGTGCAGCCCGTGGCCGCACAGGCCCGCGAAACTTCTTCAATGCTGCTGCTGGTGCCGTCCATCATGTCGTGGCCGTTGGCCCCATGAATATGAAGGTCGATCATGCCCGGAATCAGCAATTGCCCTCGCCCGTCCAGCACCTCGGCCTGACCTGTGGGCGGTGACACATCGACCATCACGCGGGCCAAACGTCCGTCCCTGATCTGCAGACAGCCACGCTCACTCAGGCCACCTTCAGTCACCATCTGGACATCCTTGATCCACAGTTCTTCCATGCGGTTCTCCTCTGAGCGTGGGCGCTCCAGACGTTGCGGCCGCTCATCACGTCATCCTACCGACGAGGGCTTTCTAATATTTTAAAGCTTTAAAAATATGGATTCCTGACGGGCTGCCCCTCATCCCAACACTGTCCCCAACAGCTCTGGAATAAGCTGGCGGTGCGGCGGGTGGTCGCTCACCCGTCCGGTCATGACGACAACGAGACCGTGTTCCGGAAAAACGGCGACGTACTGGCCGCCGTAGCCTGTGGCGTACCAGCCTGCCGTGCCGCTTTCGTGGGTCACCCACCACAGCAGTCCGTAGTCGGGAAGGCCTTCCATCCACTCAAATCCCTTCAGCTGAGGCCGGGTGGCCTGCTCAATCCAGCCAGCTGGAATGAGTTCAGTGCCGTTCCACCAGCCGCGCTGAAGTGTCAGTTGACCAAAACGCAGCATCTCGCGGGAGGTCAGGTGCAGGCTGCCCGACGCGAAGGGGCGGCCATAGGGATCAGCAGGCCAATTCGGGGCCACCACCCCCAGCGGGCCGAGCAGCGTCTCCTGGGCAAAGGCTGCCAGAGGTTGTCCCGCCGCTTCGGCTAGGGCGGCACCCAGCACGTGAACCCCTGCGTTGGAGTAACGGAAAGTGGTGCCAGGCGCGTCGAGCAAGGGGTACTCCAGCGCAAAGCGAACAGGGTCCTGACTGGTAAACCAGGCGTCGTCATAGCTGGCATCTGTAATTTCAGAGGGCAAGCCGCAGGTCATCGTCAGCAGGTGGCGCACCTGAACCTCTGCCCAACGCGAATCCTGAATGGTGGCCGAAATGCGGGAGAGCAGAGGCAAAACGGGTTGCTCCAGGCTGGACAACAGGCCGCGTTGGAGCGAGGTTCCCGTCAAAAACGACAGGATACTTTTGGTGACGGACTGGGTATCGCGTGGGTCAGCAGCTTTCCCATCAAAGTAACGCTCGAAGGCCAGCTGTCCATGCCGTGCCACCAGCAGACTGGTGACATCCGGAAAAGCGAGGGCAATTCGGCGCTCAAGCGCTGCAAGCACACGGCCATTCAGACCAAGTGCTTCAGGAGCCGTGACGGAGAGGGTCGAGAACACGTCTGGCATCATCTCTTATCTTGAGAATGGCGTGGGCTGAACACTGCGTCAACTTTAAAAGCCAAAACGTCATTCGGCTGGGCCTCACGGCTGTTGTCACAGCCACCTTTGTGATTGAAACCGCACTACACACAGCAAACCCGCCTCAATAAGAATGGGGAAGAATGGATGAGGAAAGCGTTATTCCCAAATCTTGACTGAGGGCGAGTTTTTTTATACTATTAAAGAACCACTGAACTGAATAGTCGCTACGAGAGTCGCAGGAGGCAAGTTATGAACCGGAAAGTCCTCGTTGTCACCGGCATGTTGGTCGTGCTCAACGCGCTTGCAGCACCTGCTCTGGCCCAAAAGGTCACCCTGAAGTTTTCGGCCCACTGGCTGAGTGAGCAGCGTCGCCCCACGATCACCAAAATTATCGACACCTGGAATCAACGAAATCCCAACATTCAGGTGGAATACACGGGCGTTCCGTTTGATCAGATCATCACCAAAACCATTGCTGGAGTCGCCGCGGGCAACGCGCCTGATGTGGTTGTGCTGGATATTCGGACCACCAAGCAGCGCGCAGCCAAAAATCAGATCCTCGATCTGAATGCGCTAGGCGCAAACACCATTAAGAGTGGGTTCTACCCTAACCTCTGGAGCACCGCGACCTACAACGGCAAACAGTACGGCCTACCTTTTGTCACGGATACCCGCGTGCTGTTTTACAGCAAGGCCGCCTTCCGGGAAGTGGGTCTTGATCCCAACAAGCCACCGAAAACATGGGACGAGCTCTGGAGCTACGCCCAGAAACTGGACAAAAAAGACGGCAACCGTTGGACCCGTATAGGGTTCCACCCTAATTTCGGAGACTTCGGCTACGCCGGCTGGCTCACCAACGCGGGCGATTCCTTCTTTGATAAGAACAACGAAGAAGCGCGTGCCAATAATGCCAGCGCTGTGAAAGTGCTGGCCTGGATGAAGAAATGGACTGACAAGTACGGCGCGAACAACTACGCTGCCTTCAAGGCGTCGTTTGGTGGCGGCGCACAGGACGAGTTCATGTCGGGCAAGGTGCCGATGGTAGTGAAAAACGGCAACTACCTGACCACGCTCCGGGTGAACGCCCCCAACCTGCAGTACGGGTTTGTGGCGGTGCCCACCGAAGACGGCAAACAGGACGGTACAAGTTCATGGGGCGGCGGCTTCAACGTCGAGATTCCCCGCAGCACCAAATACCCGAAACAGGCTTTTGCTTTTGCCAAATACCTGACCACCGAGGGAGCCAAGGTCTGGGCTGCCGAGCAAAACGACCTCCCCGGCTATCAGGTGGCGCGTTTGGGCAACAAAAACCCCAATTTCATCAAGCTGGCCAACAACCTGAAATACACCTACGTGGACACCGTGCCACTGTACGCGCCCTCGTATGAAACGGCGATCAACAAGGCCGTGGACGATGTGCTCCTGCGTGATAAGGATCCTAAGCCTGCTCTGGACGAGGCCCAGACCGCCATTGCCAAGCAGGTTGCCGATGGCAAGCGGGACGCCGCGCGCTAAGGCAGCTTCCGGCAACATCAAGCACAAGGGGAGAAGGCCAGAGCTGCTCGGCCTCCTCCCTCTCTTTGTGCCCAATCAAGTCATGCAGTTAAGCAGTACGGGGTCAACGCTGCCGCTTGCGCCGTCTTTACACCCGAAAACAACCAAGAGGGTTGTGTTGCCTTAACTGGATAGGGGTACGCTGACCGTCCGTGACCGACATCAAACCGTACCGTCACCGATTCAGGGTGAGCATTATCCAGCACGCGATTTGGCTCTCTCACCGTGTCCTACTCAGCGACCGGGACGTCGAAGAATTGTTGCACCAGCCGGGCATCGGGGTCAGTCACGAGCCGCTCCGCGAGTGGTGCCTTCCATTCGGCTCCCTCTTCACGGAAGCCCTGCGCCACCGGGTCCCCCGGCGGGGGACCCGGTGGCATCTGATTGAGGTGGGTACGAGTGTCGATGGCGTCCGACACTGGCTCTGGAGGGCCGTGGACAAGCACGGCTTCGTGCAGGGCATCTTGCTTGGGCGGCATCGCGATACTGATGCCGCAAAAACCTTTCTGACTCAGCTCTTGGGTGAATATGACGTCCCAGAGGTCATTCACAACAATCAGTTGCGCAGTTATGGGGCGGCGATTCGAGCGCGCCCAAGTCTGTTGGGCGTCGACCACCAACAGGTGATCTCCCTGGCACGCGGCAACAACTTGGTTGAACAATCACACCGTCCCACACGGCGCCAAGAGCGAGGTCAACAGGGGATGGGGCGGAAGAAACGCGCGCAGGAGGTGTTGAAGCTGCACGCCCGAGTGGCAAACCCTCATCACCACACCCGAAGGGGCGTTGCCGCGACCCACAGACGAAGCCATCAACAGCACGCGTTCCCAACGTGGTCAATGCTCTCAGCAGGGGTGGCCTGAAGTTCAGGCCACCCCTGCCCTCCGTCTGCCACAGGTCAAGTGAAGGCCACACAACCTTTCCCGTACTCCACGCTGTGGAGCACATCCAGGTCATCTCAACGGCGCGCTGCCATACCTTGACCTGGCAATCCCATCGGCCTCCCCGGGAACAGGAGCGAAGTCAATTAGGCTTCAGGAAACCTCGACGAGCACAGGAATTCTTGGCCAGACATGCCCGCGTTTCAACTCTCCACCAGCCCACCCGCACCACTGTCCCCGCGCTCAATCGAAGATCGAATCAGTCCAAGGCCCACCTGGCTTGGCAACACGCCGTTGATGCAGCGGTCTGAACTTCAGACCGCCACTGGCTAGATTTGGCCTGCTCAATATTAAATACTGTGTTGGTTCAGGAACGTCAAGCGGCCATAGGCGAGGGACGTTGGTAATCCGGATTAAACTTTTGGCCCGACTTCAGAACCGCAAAGGCGACTCGGAGCAACTTACGAGCTAGGGCAATGAGGGCGACCTTTTTAGGTTTGCCTTGTGATGTCAGATGTCGGTAGAAGTTCCCAAACCCATTTTTCATTCGAGAGGCTGTCAGCGCACAGAGATAAAATGCACGTCTGAGACGTGCGTTTCCTATTTTTGAGATGTGCGTTCGGCCGGTGAAGTTGCCCGACTGTCTTGGAACGGGGGAAAGGCCTGCATATGCTGCCCACTGGTTCGAGCTTTCCATCTGGCTCAGATGCATCGTCTCCACGAGCAGTACTGCCGCAGTCAATGAACCAATCCCAGGAATGGAACGCAGTAACGTCACGTCCGTTTGAAGACGGACCGACGTGAGAACCAGCGCGTTGATCGCCTCGTTCACTTCAACCAGTTGCTGAGCGAGGAGTGCTTGACGTGCTTCACAAAAGCCGAGTGCTTTGGAAGAGGGTTGATACCGGTGATCCATGGCGTGATGACGGCCCGCCTCGACCGTCGAGAGCTCGACAATATTGTCCCGAGCATGCAGCAGGGCACGGAGTTCGACTAGGTCTGCTGCAGGGGGCATCCAGCGTGCTGGATGCATCACCGCTCCAAACCTACCGATCAAGTCTGCATCCAGCTTGTCAGTTTTTCCTCTTCGCAACGTGCTCTTTGCAAAAAATTTGATTTGTGCTGCATTGACAACACTGATACGACACCCTGCTTCGTACAAGGTCATGGCGACCCGCTCCCAATACACACTCGTGGATTCCATCACGACTGAAGTCCCTTCTCCACCCGCACCAGACTTCCTCATCCATGCGAGAAGTTGTTCATGCCCTTTGGCAGTGTTGGGAACACTTTTCCCCGTTCCCAAAGGGACAAACTTCCCCGGTTCAGGAATCTGGAGAAGACGGGCGTACAGCTCGCTTTTACCGACGTCAAGACCCAAAACAAACATACAACCCCCCAGAAAGGAAAAGCGGGTCACTACCCGGATCCGGTCGGCGGAATTTTGTGTGCAGGCTCGTACGCCTCGAATACTGTTGCGCCTGATCGAAAGGGCCTCGAGCCGGCCAGGATTTAACTCACGGTCTTGGATGACCAAAGTTGCCAGCAGGCTTGTCGGCTCGAGTGGGAGTGACGAACCAAGCTTCCCACGGCTTGGCTCAACACACAAAGTTGCCAGAACCATGCGTCATTACCTTGAACCCTCGACCCGGGCTGAAGTGGACGCGGCCTGACCTGCCCCGACCGCGATTCGGCTGGGCACTGGCGGCAGAAGTGCCGATCTATGAAGTTCAATTCCCTAGATCAGCACAACAGCCCTCCCATGCAGGAGGGCTGTTTCAGGCCAAGGTAGAGCCAGGGTCAGGCAGGCGCTTTAGTCCAGAAAATCGCGTAGGCCGGCGTTCAGGCTCTCGCCGTACTTAAGTTTACGCAGCGCCTTGCTTTCAATCTGGCGCACGCGCTCACGTGTGACGCCCAGAAGCTGGCCCACTTCTTCAAGCGTATGTTCGTGGCCGTCCACGAAACCGTTGCGCAGCTTCAGGACGAGCGCTTCACGTTCACCCAGCGAGTTCAGTGCGCGTTCCAGCGCCTCGCTCAGGATCGTCTGGCTGGCGTTTTGCACGGGCGAGCCGAAGCGCTCGTCCGGAAGGAAATCACCGTAGAAGCTGTCGCCCTCATCCCCGATGGGTGTTTCCAGAGAGATCGGCTCATGGCCTACCTTCTGCGTATCCGTCACCTTTTCGGCGTCCCAATCCGACCCCATCGCTTCGGCCATCTCCTCCGCAAGAGGTTCACGTGAGAGTTCCATCTCCAGCTGGCTGCTGACGCGGCTGAGCTTGTTGATGGTCTCCACCATGTGGACAGGAACGCGGATGGTACGTGACTTGTCTGCGATGGCGCGCGTCAGGGCCTGACGGATCCACCAAGTCCCGTAGGTTGAGAACTTGTAGCCCCGGCGGTATTCGAACTTCTCGACCGCGCGAATCAGGCCCTGGTTGCCTTCCTGAATCAGGTCCAGAAGGTTCAGTCCACGGTTGGCATACTTCTTGGCAATACTGACCACCAGACGGAGGTTCGCCTCAATCAGGGCTTTCTTGGCCGCCTCACTGTCCTCGACCAGCCGATGCAGGTGCCGGCGGTGGCGGTCGTCAAGATCCGGGTTGCTCTCCAATTCAGTGCGGGCCGTTTCGCCCTCCTCGTACCGGCGCGCGAGATCCAGTTCTTCCACTGCGCTGAGCAGTTCGATCTGTCCAATCTCGTGCAGGTACTGCCGGAGCGAATCACCCTGGTAGGCGTCCGCGCTGATCTGAATTTCCAGTTCCTCAGCCTCCTGACTGGCGCCAACTGGAGCTGGATCCAGATCCACTTCCAGATTCAGGTCATCGTCCAGCACGTCCGGGTCAACGGGAGCGGCCAACTGATCCAGTGCGGTGAACTCTGCAGGCTGACCGAGTTCTACTTCGGTGGCGGGTTCGTGGGCAGCAGACTTGGGGATTGTGGTTCGGGCCTGCCGGGGTGCGCGTGCGCGCTTGGGAATGAGCGTGGAGGAATTCAGTGTGGATTTGGATTCTGCTGGCATGGTAATGATCGTCTCCATGGTGCCCAGGCGGCGCTGGCCGCCGGAACAGGGCGAGAGGTGGGTGTCAGTGGGAGGCCGCTGGGAAGCACACGAGTGGTGCAGCCGCTTCCCGGGGGTCAATTCAGACTTCCCTCGACGTGATCTAGTTCGCTAATCACGTTTTTTATGGCGTTCACCAGGGCGCTTGCGGCCTGACTGTCCGTGCTGTTTGCGCGGCGTTGTTCGTAGGCGCCGCGGAAGTCAACGAGGGCCTGGAGGAATGTAGTGAAGGGTTCGGCCTGCTTGAGGTTCTGAAATCCCGATTGATCAGCACCGCTGGTCATGAGGGTATGGCTTGCCTGGTACAGCTCTCGTTTGGCGCGTTCGTGCCTCTGGACACCCTTGATGAGATGTCCGCTTTGCAAGAATTGTTTTGCAGCACGGAGTTCCTGGGCGGCTGTCACCACGGCATGCACATCAGCAGACATCTCTGACGGATATGGCATGTGGGTCATCGGTGATCCTTGTAAAATGGACTGAGGAGTTACCCCTCAGGCAGGTGAAAAGACAGTGTGCTAAAAGAACAGCGGAGTGCCGTTCTGTCTCGTGTTCTGGTTCGACGTCTGCCGCTGCTCTGCCCAACCGAGGATCTAAACCTGGCAGGCCGGAGGTGGCAAGGCGCGACGTGACGGGAAAGGCGGCCAGGAGAACAAAAGAGCCGCAACAGTCCTGACGTCCTCAACAACTCAAAAACAAAGCGTGCGATCTCAGGGCGCGGTCGCCGTACACTGGAGAGCGCTGTCTGGCCAGTCAGGCCACGGTCTACAGTCAATTTCTGCAGACGCTACG
Source organism: Deinococcus sp. QL22 (assembly GCF_023370075.1). NCBI lineage: Bacteria > Thermotogati > Deinococcota > Deinococci > Deinococcales > Deinococcaceae > Deinococcus > Deinococcus sp. QL22. The sequence continues at coordinate 162,021 of NZ_CP097151.1, read as the reverse complement.
AAGATAAGGGTGGACATTCGAGCTTACGAAGACGTGCATCGCAAGGGAGATTCGTTGACTTGTGCAGCGGAGTCGACCGCGCAGGATCCTAATAATACGCGATTGACACTGCTTCTGTCAACTTTTCTGCCGTGGTGGTTGTGGATTTCTGAGCATGATAGGTGAACGGTCTGGAGTGCCCACAGTGTGGCGCCGTCCAGCACTTTCTGTTGATGGCATACTGAAAAACTTAAAATTCGGGCCAGCAAGGGCGGTTGAATCAGCGCTCGCGGCTATGGTGTAAAGTGATTGGCCTTCGGGCGTGGGGGTCGCCTCGGCCATACTGGCTCCTTCCTGATCAACCGTCCAGTACGCTCAGCCGTTCGGAGCGCAGCATGTGGCGTCTGATTGATGCCAGTGGGAACAGTCAACGACATCCTGCTCAGTCACGCCACTCCAGACGCGGCTGTCGAAGGTCGCCCGATCCCGGCAGGCCAGGGTAAAGGTGGCGCTGGCCGTGGCGGCACTCACGCTAACCAGTGTCTCGACCTCCCGGTCAAACATGGTCGAGGAGGCAGAGCAGAGCACGCTGATCTCGCCATAACAGAGAAAGGGCGGAGGCAGCTTCGACTTCCGATCAGGCAGGCCGAGATGCCTTCCTAGCCTAGATTCTCGACCGTTTTCAGCGACTGAGTCGCAGATTCGGCGGTTATGGCGAGGCCAGGTCGAGGTTTTGAACGGAGGCAAGGTGGGCGGGGGGGATGAGGGTTCGCCGGAGGGTCGCGCGGAGTCCAAGCCGCGTGGCGAGGGGATAGAGGGGGAGGAGACCCCGCAGCCAGGGCGTCTTGGGAAGGCCGAGCAGGGCGCGGACGTGCCCAGGCACCAGCACCCCCTGCACCTGCCGCAGCAGGAGGTAGCGCCAGGGGCCGAGATGCTGGCGGTAAGCGGCGTACAGGGCCCTGGTGTGCGCCCCACAAGCCAGATCCCTCTGCAGGTGCCGCTCGCGATCCTCCTGCCACCCGGCGTAATTGACCGGCAACTCTGGAATGCCCAGGCCAAGGCCTACGCGCCGGAACACGCTCCACAATTCCTCACGCTCCAGCAGGGTCAGCGGAGGGTGGAGCGTTTCGTAAGCTGCTTCCGAGTAGGCCACCAACAGGTACAGCACGTCCCGGTGGGCCCAGTCGGGAATACGCGCCCCCCGTGCTCCCTCAACGGCCCCATGCGCCGCCCTGATCCGTGCCAGGGTTCGCTCCGCTCCCGCCTGATCGGCCATCACGATCTGCTGGGCGTAGGCTGCGGTAGAGAACAGCCGCCCCAGGGGATCCTGAGGAATTTTCCCGGTGAAGAACAGCCAGTCGACTGCACGGTTGAGCGCGAACTCGGACGCAGCCCCCGCGAAGACAAGGAGCACGAGATCCGCATCTCCCCAGATGCGCCGCACGATGGAACCAGCAGGGACGAACAGGGAGTCGTTCATAGGTTCGGCGCGTCGGGATTTGTCCACGTTCTGGGCAGTGTAGATGTTCTTGCCGGTGAACTCTGCGAGGAGGGGATCTGCCCGCCGCGGATGGGAACGCCGCCTCGTGGCTCTTCAACCCGAGGGTGCTCCAGAGCCGCTGATGGTGCTGACTCTCCGTTCCAGCTGACGCTTTCACGGAAGGCTGAAGAGCCACCTCGGAGGTCTCGGATCCCTGCCCTCCCTGTCGGCCCACGGCTCCTGGGCTGCGCTTGAACGACGAGGGCTGAAAACCCACCTGGCCTTTTTGCTCTCCTGAAGGTGGAGTTTGTATGCTGTCAGATATGCCTGTTCGCCCCCTGATTGGCCTGAGCACTTCGCAGTCTTCCGACGCGTTATCGCGGGGCGTGAATGGCACGCCACGCCGCTATGCCGAAGCCGTGCAACTCGTGGGGGGCCTGCCTGTCCTGCTGCCCAACCTGGTGGAGTCGGCAGCCGAGTATGCCCGGCGGGTAGACGCCGTCTTGCTGACCGGCGGGGTCGATGCCCATCCCCGTCACTACGGGCAGGTGCCCAGGCGCGGCCTGGGCGAGGTGGACGAGGAACGCGACGCTTTTGAACTCACCCTCTACCAGGCCGCCAGGGCGCTGGGCAAACCTGTCCTGGGGATTTGCCGGGGGATGCAGCTGCTGAACGTGTTTGAAGGCGGCACACTTCATCAACACCTGCCTGACGTGCCCGGGGTCTGGGTAGATCATGCCCAGGTCGCGCGACCTCCCATCCTTGGCCACGAGATCGCTTTTTCTCCAGGGAGTCTTTTGGAGCGCGTCCATGGGAGGAGCGCGTTCCTGAACTCCTACCACCACCAGGGCGTGGATCTGGTGGCGCCGACGTTGCAAGTCACGGCAACTGCACCTGACGGGGTCGTGGAAGGCCTGGAGGGTGACGGACTTCTCGGGGTGCAGTGGCACCCGGAGATGCTGTTTGAACGCCATGGGCACGCCCTTGGCACCTTCACCGCATTTATGAAGCTCCTGAGCGTTCCAAGTTGAGGAATGCTCGCGACTGTCTGTTCGGCAGAACATCCCCAAGCCTCCTCATATGGACGGGGCCAAAGGTCAGGCGGAGCAAGAGGCCAAGTGGCCAGTCCTACCCATAAGGACGCTATCGAAACCTGAGCAGATCCCTGCATGCTGAATCGTCGGGAGGACAACGTCTGGAACACATCAGGGACACCTCGTCGTCCAGAACACTTCTTAAGAGGCGGGCGTGCCCCGGATTCGCTTTCACGACATCCGGCATACGTCAGCCAGCCTGCTGATCCGGCAAGGCATCTCGGCCAAAGTGGTCAGTGATCGCTTGGGCCACGCAGATGTGGCCTTTACCTTGAGCGTGTACACGTATCCGTACGAGGATCAGCGACGTTCCGCAGCACTTTCACTGGATCAACTGCTGGCAACTCCGCCCAGCGGAGCGTCATCGAGGCCAGCCCTTGAGCAGCTCATCGCTCCGTTGCAGGGTCTATTGGCGCAGTAGACGATAAAGACTGGGGTGAAAGGCCGGTGATGGACGGTAGACCACATCATTTAGGGTGGGATCACCTGACCGAAACGTTCGAGAGGGAACTGGCAACGCGGCCGGAAGAAGGGCGTCATCCGTCAGAATAAAATGGGTCAACCTGTGCGGACAACGTGCCGTGTGGGCCCAGAACCCCTGACAGATGCCCAAACCGTGGAGCAAGACCGTGAAGGGGAAGGGGCGTTCCCGGAACGAAAGGAGAACCAGATGACCAGTTCTGTTCGAGTCGGCGTGATTGGCCTTGGCGCCATCGGTCAGAGCCTGCTGAAGGCGTTCACGACGCACCCCGACGTGCAGGTGGCAGCCGTATGCGATCTGGATGCCTCTCTCGCTGAAACGACCGCCCGCCCACTGACGGCCTTGGCCTGGACAGACCACCGCCAGATGCTCGATGAGGTCGAGCTGGATCTCGTGTATGTGGCGGTCCCGCCGCGGCACCATCACGACATCGCCCTGGATGTCATCACAGCGGGTCGGCATCTCCTCTGTGAGAAACCCCTGGCGCTGACGCTGAGCGAAGCGCAGGACATGCAGCGTGCGGTGCAGGCGGCGGGCGTCGTTCACGCGTTGAACCTGCCCCTCCACGCCGATCCGGGGATCGAGACGTTTCACCGGCTCGTCGAGGATGGCCGTCTCGGGACACTGCGCCGCGCCGAGTTAACGCTGGTGTTTCCGCAGTGGCCGCGAGGGTGGCAGCACAATCCCTGGATCGGTGGGCGGGAACAGGGCGGACCAATCCGCGAAGTGGGCCCGCACCTGTTGCACGTCATCCTGACCACGCTCGGACCGATCACGCGGGTGTGGGCGCACACCGAGTACCCCGCGGACGACGCCGTCGCGTGTGAAACCGCCGCGCTCGGCACGCTTGAGCTTGCCAGTGGGCTCCTGGTAGTCGTGTCGTGCCTGACGAACGTGCCGCGTCCTGAACAGGTCAGTTTGACCGTGTATGGATCGAGTGGCACGGCCGGCCTGGTGAACTGGGCGGTGCCGGTGGCCGCCGTGGGTCAGGCGCCGCTTGAACCCGTGCCGGTCGAGAGAACGCAGGTGCCTGCAGGGGCACGACTGGTGCAGGCGCTCGTGAGCCGTGTGCGTGGCGGACCCGGCAACCTGGTCGACTTCAGCATGGGGGTCCGGATCCAGGCCGTCCTGCAGGCATGGGAGCGCTCGTCGACTATAGGAACGTGGGTGGACGTCGTGCAGGCGTGAACGGTGCCCGCTGCCCTGGCTCCTCGTTGATATGGCGGCTTCCGTGGGGCAAAAACCGAGGGGATCAACACGTCAGTTGTTCCAGACCTTCAGCTGAGGTCTTCCGGGATGGGTCGTGCTGATGGTTGTTGACCCGAGCCCATGAAGCAGAGTTGAGCGTACTGGCTTCCCTGGATTGCTCCACCGTTTTGCAGACGCCATCCACGTGCTGGTAGGGCACGGGGGCCCGACCCTAGCCCTTTTACCTTACTGGGACAATCAAAAAGTGAAGTTGTCGACTTCTGAATGAACCATGACTTTCGGGAGATGTGATATTAATCAGAATAAATCATTAAGCGTAACTTTCGATAATGACATCGTAGAGGAAATGTGCTGATAGGCAAAGGACGGGTGAAAACAAGGTGACACTAAGCAATGATAATCGTGTAATCAACGTGTTTCTAGTCCTGCGAAATGCGAGTCTGCTCAAACAGGAACTGAGACGTTATGTTCCCGAAGCAGCGAAGTGGCACATTGTTGCCTGTAACACTATTAACGATGCTATTCATCTGCTTCCTCTACCACACCCTGACTTGATTGTTCTCGAACTTACGGAGATTGTCCAAGGAGAGCATCCTCTTTTTGTACATGCTCGAGACACTTGGCCTATGGCATCGTTTCTAGCAGCAACCTTTTATTGCCACGAGGAATTAAAACCACTGTTCCTACAATATGGTGATATGTCAATATCTTCGCCCAATCCCCACCAGTTATGTTCGGCAATCGCTTACGAAGTTGAACATCTCAGTTATGGTTCTCTTCGGGGCCTTTCCCTGCCCAGTCTGCTTCAGATGCTGGAATGGGAAGCCAAGAGCATGGCTGTTCGAGTGGAGTCGGAAAAAAATTGGGGACGCCTCCATCTAAACCGGGGGCACTTGGTAGATGCTTATGTCCATAACCATCAATCCTATGGAGAAATGGCACTTTTAGAAATTCTGAGATGGGATAACGTCTCTATTACTTTAGAGCGATCCTACCGCAATGAAATCGATGTCATCAAGCAACCGCTTGCAAATCTTCTGATGGAAGCCATGAAACGTCGAGATGAAACAGCTAAGTCTGGATCAATTATTCCAGAGGATTTTATCCTGGATGATTCTGCTGACGAGAATGTGCCTTCTGAGGAAAATAAGGAGCCGCAAAGAACCCCCATGAGCCCGCTAGCATTGCGGGCGGTAAACTCTCTTTCCCCCCGTCCAGTGGTAAAAAAGCCTTCCGGCTCCATTTCAGACCCCAAATTTCTCACAACGTTTATGGATATTGATGCATTCCATGTCAAAGAGGTGTTGAATAGCATTTCACAGACTGTTGATGGCGTTGTCACTGCGGCTCTCGTGGATTATCAGAGTGGAGTGGCTCTAGCAGTAGTTGGTAGTGGTGTAAATTTAGACATCGCCGCAGCGGGTGATACAGAAGTGTTATGTGCCAAGATGCGGACTATGGAGTCCCTTGGCACTCCTGGCGCTATTGAAGACATATTTATGACCTTAGAGCATCAGTACCATATTATTTATCCTGTTCCCGGTCAAAAACTGTTTGTGTACGTGGTATTGCATAAAGAGCAGTCCAATCTCACCATGGCTCGCTACAAGTTGCGTGCGCTGGTACAGAATCTGAAAACTTGAATTTCATTAGTAGCTCACTGATCTAAACTAAGGGTCGTGTTGATTTAACGGGGCTGAGGTAGTCTAACCCAGGAGTTTTCCGTTACCTGATATCATGCACCTTATTGATGATGGCGTAAATTCACGTTAGTCCCAAGCTTTTCCAAATTCTTAGACTATGTCTAGCACGTTCACTTGATGCCGAAAACCGACTCAGACTTTGGCCGTTATCAATAATCCGGGAATGCCGCGCTCTTCGAAACGGGTGAAGTCGTGGTGAATGGCCTGATGATTTCGGCCGAAATGCGTGGAGAGCTGGGGAATGCTCCAGCCCTGTCGATGAAGCCGGAGGATGCTCGCCCGCAGTCGAACCTTTGGGTGGGTAGATGGACTGGTCTCAAGTTCCCGAAGCAGCTCATCAGCGTCTTCAGAAATGTCAATGCGGCGGGCAGGACGGGCCATACTTAAATCTACATGTTAAATGCGTCGTACTTAGCTGAAGGAGATGAATCCAACCTTTGACGGCATGAGACGGTTCCGTCAGGTTAAACAAAAGTCATATGAAACATCAGCTTGGTCAGGACAAAGTCATGAGCGATCAAGAAATCATCCCCTCACTGCTCAGGATTCTGTCTTTCGCTAAATTTCATTTTGCGTTTTAGTATCAAGCATACAGAAATTAAGTGACATGAGACGCTGGATAACTAACCTAAGTATATCCTTGTTAAGTTTTAGATCACAGTGGCTCCAAGGGCCTGAAGGGCGATCAACAAGGCTGCTTGGAGTTCACTGACAGTGTCGTAACAGCGCCGAGGCATTAGAAATCCTTTCAACTTGCGCCAGGTCGTTTCAATGCGATTGAGCATGGGGCAGTACGGCGGGAGATATCGGAGGAGCATCCCTTTGGCCGCCCAAATCGGCTCTCGTGCTCGAATCGCTTTACCGCGATGGAACGAGGCGTTGTCTAAAATCACGACCGTCAACCGTGCTGTGCCTGAACGACGCTGCGCGTCGTCAGACTGTTCAGCGAGGGTGTCGAGATACGCGGTGACATCATCTTGCGTGCAGGACGCTGTCAACTGTCGCACCGCCAAGTGCTCACCTTGGGCGTCCACGGCGAGCGTACCGATCAAGTTGAGTCGTCCTTGAGATCCCCAGCGCGTGGGGACTTTGAACTGCCGTCCGGAACCGCGTGGGAACCAAGAGTTGCCGACCGACAGCATCAGCGACAGACCGGTCTGGTCTAAAAACTTGAGGGTGAGTTTGCCGTCCAGTGCCCCTTTTTTAGGGTCTCAATCGACGCCTGATGCTCATGAATGACATCCGGGTCAGGCACCTGACCCGGGGCGTAGCGTCCCCGCTTCCACGAATAGCCCAAGGCCAACAGTCGAACGCGAACCGCGTCTCGACTGACCGTGATCCCGAAGCGCTCTTGGAGCGCTTCGGCGAGGAGGTCGCTGTTCCAGAGCCGTTGCTCCGCCAGTCGCTCCTGAAGATACTGATCCAGTTCTGGAGTGATCCGGCGCCGCGGCCCCGAAGACCGGCCGTCCATCAATCCAGGGATTCCCTGCTGTTCATAGCGATCCAGATCGTTGTGAACGCTTTGTGGGTTGCGCCCGAAATGCTGTGCCAGGCGCGGCACGGTCATTCCACTGGCGTTCAGACGGACAATGCTCGCTCGCAAACGAACTTTCACGTTGATCCCAGCGCCCAGTTCTAGCCTGCGCAGGGCCACGTCTTCTTCGGAACTCAGCGACAGATGTCGGGCTGGAGGAGTCATTCCTCAAAGCTTAGCAAGCATATACTTAATAGAACCAATTGGGACTGTGAGCTGAGTTCGGCAAGGCAGTGGGCAGCTGTCAGACTGTTTAACATGTCTGCGTCCATGTTCCGATTCGACAACACCTACGCGCGGGAGTTGCGGGGCTTCTACGCGCCCTGGCAGCCAGCTTCCGTTCCTTCACCGAGCTTGCTGTTTTTCAACCGGGAACTGGCACTCGAGCTGGGACTGGATCCCGAAGTGCTGGACGGATCCGAAGGCGCCGCCATCTTTGCCGGCAACCAAGTTCCTGAGGGGGCCGAACCGCTCGCCCAAGCCTATGCTGGCCACCAGTTCGGCGCGTTCTCGCCTCAACTCGGCGACGGGCGCGCCGTGCTGTTGGGAGAGGTCATCGACCAGCTCGGACGCCGCCGCGACATCATGCTTAAGGGATCAGGCCGCACACCGTTCTCGAGAGGTGGCGACGGCAAGGCGGCCACTGGACCCATGTTACGTGAGGTACTGATCGCCGAAGCCATGCATGCGCTCGGAATCCCGACCACACGTGCACTCGCCGTGGCGGGTACGGGCGAGCCGGTCTACCGCCAGCAGCCCCTGCCTGGTGCCGTTCTTACTCGCGTGGCGGCGAGCCATCTGCGCGTGGGCACATTCGAATTCTTCAGCGCTCGCAGCGAAACAGAACGGGTCCGGCAGCTCGCTGACTACGCCATTGCCCGGCATGACCCAGATCTCGTCGGTACAACCGACCGGTATCTTGCCCTGCTACAGCGTGTGGCACAGCGGCAAGCGGCCCTCATTGCTCAATGGATGAATGTTGGCTTCATTCACGGCGTGATGAATACCGACAACGTGACGATTTCCGGCGAGACGATCGACTACGGGCCGTGTGCCTTCATGGAAGCATACGATCCAGACGCGGTTTTCAGCTCCATTGACCAGGGTGGGCGCTACGCCTACAGCAACCAGCCACTGATTGCGCGCTGGAGCCTTGCACGTCTGGCTGAGACCCTGCTGCCGCTCATCGCCGGAGAGAAGAGCGGGGGCGCCGTACCGAAAGCCATCGGCCAAGCGACCGAGGTGATCGATGCATTCCCAGAGTGGTATGCCGCTGCGCTTTTGAAAGGCCAGAGAGAGAAGCTGGGCCTGCAAGGTGGCGACGATGAGCCCGACCGTGCGCTGGCAGCTGACTGGTTGACACTGCTGCATCAACATGGAGTGGACTTCACCCTCGGGTGGCGCCGGCTTGCAGATGCGGCAGGCGGCGACGAAATGCCGCTTCGCTCGCTCTTCCCCCAACCACAGGCACCCAGCGCATGGCTCGCCCGCTGGCGATCGCGCGGCGAGAGCGAAGGGTCTGCTCCAGAATGGAGCGAACGGGCCGAGCGCATGCGCCGCGTCAACCCGGCAGTTATCCCGCGCAATCACCGGGTTGAGGAAGCGTTGTCAGCGGCCTCCGAAAAAGAAGATCTCGCCCCATTCAGGCGCCTGCTGACTGCCCTTCACCGGCCCTACGACGAGACCCAGGATCAGGCCGAGTACACCGAACCGGCCGGCGCGGAGGTGACAGCCTGCTACCGCACGTTCTGCGGCACCTGACGATGCGCGCACCGTGAAGGCATAAACTTTCAGCCGGGCAAGGGGCAACACGTTCCCCGCCCGGCATTCTTGCAGGGTGTCCAGCCGGGCGGGCGTGAGCATGGCGCTGTCGCCGTCGGTAGCAAACCAGTGGGGCCTGCCGTGATAGTCGAACAGGAACACGCCTGCCCGCTCCAGGCAAGGGCATAGCCGGACTGCGCGAGTTCGTAGACGGGGGCCAGGGCGCTCAGGCAGCCGGCGCGGTAGGCTGGGGTATGACCGCTCAATTCGACGAACTGGCGCTGCATGACGGCGTCTTGGTGCTGGGCGAAAAACTGGTGCTGGATGATCCCTTGGGCGTGGATCTGTACCGGCGGTTGACCCGGATCGTGCTGATCAACCTCAACAGCCACGCCATTTTTGTGACGCAGCTGCGCCTGAACTGGCTGGACACCGGCCGAGACATCAGCGTGGCCCGCGATCACCCCCTGATCTTCAGTACGCCCCTGCGGAGCGGTGAGGCGCTGCCCCTGCTGGACACCGCCCGTATGGAACACGTCATCGCGTCCCTGCGGAATCAACACTTGACCGGCTTGACCTACGACGACCACGGCCATCTCAAGTTGCCCAAAGACGCCGAGCGGGCGCTGGCCGTGCACTGGATCGACCCGGTGGGCGCCAAACACGTGGGGTTCTCCGTGGGCCTGCTGAAAGGGGTAACGGACGAGGCTCCGTATCTGGCCCGCCTGGGCTAGGGTCACAGCACCGTCTGAATACCCCAGAACCACGTGTAGGGCACTTTCTTCCCAGAAGTCAACGGAGTACCAATACGTGCAGGCTTAAGTGCGGAAGCGAAGTCAGGTTTCTGCCGTCCTACGCAGAAGCCAAACTTTGGTCTGCGACCCGGATGGTCAACTGCACCGCTGAACGCAGCGTATTGGACGCAATGCAGGCCCGGTCAGCCATCTCTACGAGTTTGGAGAGCAGCTTGGAGTCTGCCGCCTGAGCCTGCACGAGGATGTCGATGGCGCCAAAGCGGCTGGGCGCACTTTCCAATGTGCCCACAATTTCAAACCGAACCCCTTGAATATCCGCCTCTCTGGCCTGCGCAGCCGCCAACAAATTGCTCATCAGGCAGCCGCCGAGCGCGATCAGGAGGTGTTCGCCGCCCATCATGCCCTGATCGTGGCCGCCTTTGTCCAGCGGCCGGTCGACCAGCACGTGATGCGAGCGGGCCACGCCTTCAGACGTGGTGGGGCCGACTTGATTGACTTGCACCTGAATTTGCACGGTTGGCTCCTGCGGCACATAGGCGAGGCGGAATCTTGACTTTAGCGGCGGCGAAGGTACTGGACAAAGCCCAGAGTATCAGCGGCATTCAGGCGGCCGACTGCGCCGCTGGAATACAGGGCCAAGGCCACGGTTCCGTCTGGGCACAGCACGAACCCGCTGGCCTGAAGATACGCCGCGTCTGCGCTGGTATATGCCCCATGTGTCCAGGCCACCTCAGTCGGTGCCAGACCATAGCCAACAGGGAGGGTCAAATGATGACGCCACCGTTTTTTCGGCGGCCTCTGACGCATCGGCAGACAGGACAAACACGCGCACGTCCTCGGCAGCGTACTGTTCGGCCAGCTTCTGAAAATCGCTGAACTGAGTGCGGCAGAAGGGACGCCAGTCGCCCCGGTACAGCAGCACCACGCTCCAGTAACCCTGCGCCGCACCCGGCAACTCCAGCACGCCGCCCACCAGCGGGGCCGAGAGGCTGGGAAACAGGTCGCCGTCCAGAAGGCGAACGGCAGTGGTCAAGAGGGTCTGGGTCATTGGAAGCTCCTGGAGGCGATGGGGTGGGAATCAGGCGAAGGCAGTGGCACCGCTGAAGCCTGAGCCAAGCGGGTGCGCAACCCGAGGCGGGTCAGGGTTTGGTCGATCATGACGGCGGCCATGTTGCCCGACCCCAGCGCCGCACTGACCTGTTGGGTTTGCGGCGGCACGTCGCCTGCGGCCCATACGCCCGCAACGTTGGTCTGACCGTGCCAAGCCGTCTGAATATGCCCTTTGGCCGCCAATTCCAGCCCCAACTGCACGGCTAATTCGTGACGCGGCAGCTTGGGGCCGACCACGAAAAAGGCGTCGGGTGTCAGGCGGGCTCCGCCTTCCAGGGTCAGGGCGTTCAGATGCCCCTGGCGACCTTCCAGAGCCGCTATTTCGCCCACCTGCACGGAGATGCCGCGTTCCCTCATCCGACCTGCCGCGCCCCCGGAGATTCCGGCCTCGCCAGTCAGCAGAACTTAACCTCCTGACTCGGGTGAATGGAGGGAAATACGCCCTCGGGTAAGTCAGGAAGAACGCGGACGACGCGTTGTGGAGCCTCACGCGGCCAACCGCCCGTTTGACACAGCCAGCCCGCTCCCCGGAACCGCCTACCTGCCCCCGGTCGAGGCGACTGCTACCGAGCTTGTTGCAGCAGCTTGCAATTCATTCTGCAAACAGGTAATGTTTTGCAAAGATACCTACAAAGCAAGTGCAAGTCCTCAATTGACCGTCAACAGTGTTCCCTGCTGCGTCTAAGGAGTTCCATATGTCACGCCCCGTATGCGAATGCAGTTGCCGACTTTTCGTCGTACATGGAACGCGGCTGTGAGGGTCGAACACGCTGAGCTGCGCGTCGTTTCGCTGCCTTTGCTGCACCCCTTCAAAACCTCCTTTGCCGTGATGACCGACAAAACCTTTCTGTTGCTGCGGCTGTTTGGCGAGGGGCTAGAAGGGGTTGCCGAAGGTGTGATGGACGCCCGCCCCATGTACCGCGAAGAGACCATCAGCGGCGCACTGGCCCTGCTGCAAGAAACCGTGCTGCCTGCCGTCCTGGGCCGCGACTGGGCCAACCCCGAGCAACTGATGGCCCACCTCGCCCACTTGCGCGGCAACCGCATGACGCTGGCGACGGTGGAAATGGCGTTCTGGGACTTGTGGACCCGGAGTCTGGGCCTGCCCCTCTCTACCGCGCTGGGCGGCGTGCGTGGTGAAGTTGCAGTAGGTGTTTCACTGGGGATTCAGAGCAGCGTCGAGGCCACCGTAGACAGCGCGGTGCGGCACGCAGGGCTGGGTTACAAGCGCATCAAACTCAAGATCGAGCCCGGCTGGGATGTGGCGGTGGTGCGGGCAGTCAAGGCGGCCCTGCCCGACCTGCCGGTCACGGTGGACGCCAACGCCTCGTATTCGCTGGCCGATCTGAATACGCTGCGGGCACTGGACAGCCTCGGTCTCGATTATATGGAGCAGCCCCTGGCCTGGGACGACATGCGCGACCACGCCAAATTGCAGGCGCTGATGCAGACGCCGCTGTGCCTGGACGAGTGCATCACCAGCGCGCAGGACGCCCGCAAGGCGCTGGAAACGGCGGCCTGCCGACTGATCAATATCAAGGTCGGGCGCGTGGGCGGCCACCTCGAAGCCCGGCGGATTCATGATGTGGCTGCGGCGTTTAGCGCCCCGGTGTGGTGCGGCGGCATGCTCGAGAGCGGCGTCGGGCGGGCGCACAACATTCATCTGGCGACCCTCGCCAATTTCACCAAGCCCGGCGACACCAGCAGTTCTTCGCGTTACTGGGCACGCGACATCATTCAGGAACCGCTGGAAACGGCGGGCGGCGTCATGAAAGTCCCCAGCGGCGTCGGCACGGGCGTCCGCCTCGACCTGCCGTTCCTCGACACCCTGACGCAACTGAAGATTTACGTTGATCCGGTGTCGCAGCCTACGGTGGGAAGCCCGGCGTGACCCCGCCCGCTCGTTTTTCCGTGCAGGATGTTGACGTGCGGGAGCTGTCTGGATTGGCTGAATTGGCCCTGACGCCCACGCTGGCACGGGCCATCTGGGGAGAAACAGACCGGCCCGAAGACGCCGTGCTCCTGCATGTGGTGCAGCATATCGGCGGGCTGGTGGCCGGGGCGTTTGATGCTCAGGGCGCGTTGCAGGCCTATCTGGTCGGCCTGCCCACCAGCGAAGCGGGCGTGCAGCATTCGCACCGTCTGGGCGTGCATCCGGGGGCGCGGCGGCAGGGCCTGGGCGAGCGCCTGAAACGATTTCAGCGCGACTGGTGCCTGTCGCGTGGCGTGCATGAGGTTCGCTGGACATTCGATCCCCTGCTGCTCGCCAACGCCCACCTGAATATTCACCGTCTGGGGGCCACGGTTCGCACCCTGCTCCCCGACTACTACGGCGCAATGTCCGGCATCAACGCGGGCCTGCCCTCTGACCGCTTCGAGGCCCATTGGCAAATGGACAGTGAGCGGGTGGAGCAACAGTTGAACGGGCAGCCAGAGACTCAGAGTTGGCCCACCACGCCCGCTCTTCATCCGCTGGAAGACCGCTGGCCCGCTGACCTGGCCGACGCTGTGGCCGTTGAAGTGCCCCGCGACTTTGCCGGATTGCGGCGCGACGATCCCGAACTGGCGCTGGACTGGCGGCTGAAGGCCAGAGAGCTGATCACAACCCTGTTCGGCCTCGGCTACACGCTGACCGATGTGAACCTGGGCCGCAGCCAGTATTTGTTCACACGCGCCCCCTCTCACTCGGGAACTCCATGCTGAGCTTCACCCTGCGCCGCCTGCTGGCCTTGCCGCTGATCCTGCTTGCGGTGACCTTCCTGATCGTACTGGTGATGCAGCTCATTCCCGCCGAGCAGCGCGCCGCCGCCTACACCACCGATCTGGCGCAGCTTTCGCGCATCCCGGAGATCATCAAGACCAACCGCCTGGACGCGGGCGTCTTCGAGCAGTACTGGCGCTGGCTGGGGCAGGCCCTAGGCGGCAACCTGGGGTTCTCGCGTACCAGTGGGCAGCCGGTGCTCAGCACGCTGGCGGCGCGCTTTCCCGCCACCCTGGAACTGACGCTGTTTACCCTGATCCCGCTGATCGGTCTGAGCGTGTGGCTCGGCTCGAAAGCCGCCGTGCAGCGGGGCCGGGCCGCCGACGCGGTCATCCGGGTCATCGCTGTGGTGGCCTACAGTACCCCCAGTTTCGTGCTGGGCGTGTGGCTGCTGGTCATTTTTTACGGCGCGCTGGACTTGCTGCCCGGCACCGGCAACCTCAGTAACGACAGCGCCATCTCCTTCCTCACGGGTGAGATCAAACGGGTGACCGGATTCGTCACCATAGATGCGCTGCTCAGTGGCCGTCCCGAGGTGTTCTGGGACGCCATCAAGCACCTGATCATGCCGGTTTTCACCCTGATGGTGGTGGGCAGCGCCGGGCTGATCAAGGGCACGCGCACCTCCATGCTGGAGGCCCTGAACAGCGATTACATCCGCACCGCCCGCGCCAAGGGGGTCAGCGAGCGGGTGATTGTCCGCAAGCACGCGCGGCGCAACGCCCTGCTGACGGTGATCACGCTGGCGGGCCTGAGTATATCCGGGCTGCTTCAGGGCGCGGTGATCGCCGAGACGCTGTTCGGCTATCCCGGCGTCGGGGCCTGGGCCGCGCAGGCGGCGGCACTGGGCGACCTGCCGGGCGTGCTGGGCTTCGCGTTGCTGGCGGCGACCATCGTGGTGCTCGTCAACCTGGCGATTGACCTGGCCTATACAGTCATAGACCCGCGCGTGAGGTACGCGTGACCAGCGTGAGCGGGGGCGAGGTGCGCGCGGCCCATGTGAAGGCCAGGGGCGGCTTCGGGGCCAGGCTGTTTCGCCACAACCGGCTGGCCCGTGTGGGAGCGGTGCTGGTGACCCTGTTCCTGCTGGTGGCGCTGTTCGCCCCGGTGCTGGCCCCGCCGCAGGGCAACTGCCGCCGGGCGCTGGGCATGGAGGGAACCCAGACGGTGCCCGGCCCGCTGGCCTACCTGCGCGAGGTGGTGGCGACGCCCGGTGCTTGCCTCCAGATGCCGCGCGAGGGCTTTGCGGCCCGGCCCAATCCACCGGCCCCCGACGCACCGCTGGGGCGCGTAAACGGCTACGACATCCGTTACGGCCTGGTGTGGGGCACGCGCACCGCCATCTTCCTGGGCCTGACCGTGCTGGCCATCACCGTGACCATCGGCTCGCTGGTGGGCCTGACCGCCGGCTTCCTGGGCGGCGCGGTCGACAACCTGCTGATGCGCCTGACCGACGTGATCTTCGCCTTTCCCGCGCTGGTGCTGGTGCTGGTGCTGGTGGCCGCGCTGGGGCCGGGGCTGCTGAACATCATCATCGCCCTGAGCCTGGTGTCGTGGGCGGGGCTGGCGCGCGTGGTTCGCTCCGAGGTGTTGCGGCTGCGGGAACTGGAGTTCGCGGCGGCGGCGCAGAGCCTGGGGGCCAGCCGCGCGCGCGTCGCCCTGCGGCATGTGCTTCCCAACGCCATCGGGCCGCTGCTCACCATCGTGGTGCTGGAAATGGGCAGCCTGCCCATCGTGGCCGGAACGCTGTCCTTTCTGGGCCTGGGCACGCCGCTGGGCTACGCCGACTGGGGGCAACTGATCGCCCTGGCCCAGAAATGGATTCAGGGGCCGCCCGGCGAGCCCTTCGCGTACTGGTACGTCACCCTCTTTCCGGGCCTGTGCATCTTCGCCTACAGCCTGGGCTGGAGCCTGCTGGGTGACAGCCTGGCCGAGGCCCTGGATCCCCGGAACCGCTGATGCCGCCTGATCCTTTTCCCTAGTGTCGACCACCCTGTTCCGCGTCCCCTCTGTCTTGTCCCGTCTCTGGAGGTTCACCCATGAAACGTTTCATCGTTCCGTTGACCCTGGCTCTCGCTTCAAGCGCGCTGGCCACGCCCAAAGACGCCCTGGTGTACCAGATCGCCTCGGCCACGGCCAGCGTGGAGCCCGCTCAGGCTGTCGCGACCTTTGACGTATTACCCGTCCAGCAGATGTTCGAGGGGTTGTACCTCGACAACTTCGGCAAGTACGAACCGCTGCTCGCCACCACCTTCACCCAGAGCAGGGACGGCAAGACCACCACATTCACGCTGCGCAAAGGGGTCAAGTTTCACGACGGCTCGACCATGACCTGCTCGGATGCCGAGTACTCGGTGCGCCGCACGCTGCTGGTCGGCAGTGAAACCTCACTGGCCGCGCAGATTCGTGCCAACCTGCTGAGCATCCCCGGCTTCACGCCCGAGGTCAAGAAGACCTATACCTTCGCCAAGCTGTCGAACATGGTGAAGTGCAGCGCGGCGGGGCAACTGGTCCTGACGCTGGACCGCAATGTGCCCAGCCTGCTGGATTCCATTGCGCAGGTGTACATCGTGCCGATGAAGACGCTGGTGGCGGGCGGCGACTGGAGCGGTACGGCCAGGGACTTCGGCGCGTTTCTGGGCAAAGACGTGTCCAACTCTGTGCTGGCGCAAAAGCCCGTCGGCACCGGGGCCTACCAGTTTGTGGCGCGCGATCCCAGCCGGTTCGTGCTGAGGGGCTTCGCGCAGTACTGGGGCGGCGCCCCGGCACTGAAAAACGTGATTCTGCAAAAGGTGGACAGTGACACCGCCCGCGTGCTGGCCCTGCAAAAGGGCGACGCCGATATCGCTGTGATTCCTGACCGTGACACGCTGGGAAAACTCAAGGGAAGTCCGGGCGTGAAAGTGTACGAGGATCTGCCGACCCGGAACCTGACCGGCGTGGTGCTCTTCAACCAGAACATCAAAGACGACAAGTTGCTGCCTGCCGGTCAACTGGCCGAGAACAACGTCCCCGCCAACTTCTTCAGCGATATTCATGTTCGAAAAGGCTTCGCGGCGCTCTTCGACACCAAGACCTACACCCGCGACGCCTTGCAGGGGTTCGGCCTGGCCCGCAACACCACCCTGCCCACCAACAACTGGGCCGAGGACAAGACCCTGAAACCCCCCGCTTACAACCTCAAGGTCGCCGAGGCCGAGTTGAAGCAGGCCTTTGGGGGTAAGCTTTGGACCACCGGCTTCACGGTGCCGCTGTCGACCTTTGGCGGCAGCGGGATCTCGCAGGTGGTGGCGGGGATCTTCAAGGAGAACATCGAGAAGCTCAACCCCAAATTCCACGCGACCATCAGCACCGTGGAACTGAGCGCCGCCAACGCCGCGCTGCTGGGCGGCAAGTTGCCGTTCAGCGCCCTGACCTGGGGCGGCGCGGACCCGGACACCAACCTGCGCGGCCTGTACAGCTCCGGCGGCATCCTCGCTGCGGCCACCAACATCAAAGATCCCCGAATGGAGAAGATGCTGGACACCGCCCGTGACGCCGTGGGCCAGAACGCCCGCAAGCCACTCTACAAGTCGCTGCTGACCTACCTGAACGCGCAAACGTACGCCTTCCCGCTGCCGCAGCCGCTGATCTTCGCCGCCACCTCCTCAACGCTCAAGGGCTACGAGAATTTCAACAGGACCAACCTGCTCCGCGTGCTGAGCAAGTAGGCGTTTCAGCCCACAGATGTGCTGCCCGACGTGCACCCGCCCGCCCTGTCCCCGTTCAAGGAGAACCTCATGACCGACACAACAAGCACCACCACACTTGCCGCCGCCTTCGAGCAGGAGGCCAAGCGCCTGCTCGAGGAGTACAGGATTCCCGGCGTCACACTGGGCCTGCTGACGCCGGACGGCGATCACTTCGTCAACCTGGGCGTGACCAGTCTGGAAAACCCGCTGCCGATCAATTCCGACACCATCTTTCAGATCGGCAGCACCACCAAGACCATCACCTCGCTGACCTGCTCGGTGCTGGTGGCGCAGGGCAAGCTAGATCTGGACGTGCCGGTGCGGACCTACCTGCCGGAGTTCAAGCTGAAAGATGAGTCGGTCGCCTCGCTTCTCACGGTCCGCGATGTCTTGACCCATCAGGGCGGGTTTCAGGGCGATCTGTTCGAGGACACCGGTGAGGGCGACGATGCGGTGGCCAAGGTGCTGAACATTCTGGCCGAGTCGCCGCAGGTGGTGCCGCTGCGGGGCCACTGGAGCTACAACAATGCTGGGTTCTACGTGGCTGGACGGGTCATCGAGACGATCACGGGCAAGACGTTCGAAGCAGCCGTGACCGAACTGGTCCTGAAGCCCTTGGGAATGGACCACACCCTGTTTTTTCCCGGCGAGATCATGACCCACCGCTTTGCCACCGGACACAACAAGATCAAGGGGGAGATGGTCACTCAGCGCCCCTGGATGATGATGCGCTCGGCCGCTCCGGCAGGGAGCAGCTGCTCGTCTACTGTCAGCGATATGGCGAAGTACGCCCACTACATCATGTCGGGAACGATGCCGGAACCCGCCGCGGCCACACCCGAGGCATCAGGCGATCAGCAGGAGGGGGCCGAACCCTCCACGCTGAGCGGTCTGGACCGCACGCATCTCTGGAATCCGGTCCGGTCTGTCGGCGTCGGCCTCAATTCATTTCCGGGCGAGGAAGGCCAGGTGGGTCAGAGTTGGTTCATCGACCAGCACCCCGGAGCCCTGATCATCAGTCACGGCGGCACCACGATCGGCCACCAGTCCGACTTCTGGGTTTCGCCGGACCGCAAAGTGGGCTTTATCGCCATGGCCAATGCAAGCAACGGCCATGCCTACAACCGTCAACTCAGCGACTGGGTCAAGCGCGAGCTGCTGGGCCTGACCAAACCGGAGCGTGAGGAGGTGAAGCTGAATGTGGACACACTTGAAGCCTTCGCGGGAACCTACGACATTGTGGGTCAGCCGCACAAGATCGAGGCCAGCGTTGAGGACGGCAAAGTTATGCTGGTCATCCCCGATACCACGGCGGGCGGCACCCAGACCCTCTCACTGCGCTTTGTCGCTCCAGAGTCCGCCGTCGTGGTGGGCGGGGACGCTGACGGACTGGGTGTAGAGTTTCTGACTGGCGGGGGCGAGGTGGAATTCATGCGCTTTGGTGCCCGGCTCTACCCGCGTGAACGTGCTGGCACGGCCAGTCTGCCGGTCGACGCCTTGTGAGCGCGGGGATCTGGATCAAGGGCGGCATGCTGATCGACGGCACTGGCACCCCCGGACGCCTGGCCGACCTGCTAATCGAAGGTGAGCGCATTGCCCGGATCAGCGGCCCCGGCGGCCCTGCACCCGCTGGGGCCGAGGTGGTGGACGCCACAGGCCTGACGGTGGCCCCCGGCTTCATCGACGTGATGAGCCACTCGGTGTCCACGCTGCTGCACGACGGCCTGAGCGTGAGCAAAGTCATTCAGGGCGTGACCACTGAAATAATGGGCGAGGGCTGGACTCCGGCCCCGGCCGTGGCGGGCGAGGCCCACGGCTTCCCCATCCACGGCCTGCCCGGAGAAGACACGGCGTGGATCGAGCGTTCCAAGGGCTGGACGCGCTTCGGCGACTGGCTAAGTGCCCAAGAACAGGTGGGCGCGGCGGTCAACTTCGGCTCGTTCATCGGCGGCGCAACTGTGAGAATGTCAGGCCGGGGGCACGCTGAGGGAAGCAGTTCCCCCGATCAGATCGCGCAGATGCGCCGGGTGGTCCGCGAAGCGATGGAGGACGGCGCTTTTGGACTGGCCACCGCACTGATCTATCCGCCTGGCAGTTACGCCAGCACCGATGAACTCGCCTCGCTGTGCGAGGAAGTCGCGGCGTTCGGTGGCATCTACATCACCCACATGCGTTCCGAAAGTGCCGCCATTCTGGACGGGCTGGAAGAAGCGCTCGAGATCACCGGGCGCAGCGGGGCGCGGCTGCATCTGTATCACCTGAAGGCGGCGGGCGAGGCGGCCTGGCCCAAGATGGAGCGGCTGATAGAGCGGGTGAATGCCGAGCGGGCGGCGGGCCGGGACATCTACGCCGATATGTACCTGTACACCGCCGGGGGCACGGGGTTGGCGGCCCTCGCGCCGCCCTGGGCCAGCGAGGGCGACCAGTTGGTGGAGCGCCTGCGTGACCCGCAGTCCCGCGCCGCCATTCGGCAGGCCATTCTGGAGCCGGACGGCACCTGGGAGCCGCTGGGCAGCCTCGCCGGGCCAGCCGGAGCCTTCCCAGTGGGCCTGAAACTGCCCGAACACCGGGCCTACATCGGCAAATCGTTGGCCGACATTGCCGCGGCGCGGGGGCAGGACTGGATCGACGCGGCCCTTGATCTGATCGTGCTGGAGCCGGAGCGCGTGGGCTGCTTGCTGCACCTGATGACCGAAGAAAACATCGAGCGCCAACTGCTGGAACCCTGGGTCATGCTGGGATCGGACGCGGCGGGCTACGACCCGGCCCTGCAACCTGATGGCGGCACCACCGGACACCCCAGAGCGATGGGGAATTTTGCCCGCCTGCTGGCCCACTATGTGCGGGAACGCGGCGTGCTGACCCTGGAAGACGCCGTACACCGCATGACCGGACTGCCCGCTGGGCACCTGCGCCTGACAGACCGGGGCGAACTGCGGGCGGGGGCGTTTGCCGATGTGGTGGTCTTTGACCCGGCCACCATTCAAGACCGGGCCACCTATGCCGATGCGGGCCAACTCTCTACCGGCGTGCGTGACGTGTGGGTCAACGGGGTACGTGTGTTGCGGGACGGTCAACATACCCGCGCCCTGCCCGGTCACCGTCTTTCTGGTTCCCAGCAGCGCAGCCCGCAATGAACGCAGCCCCCAATGAAGAATTCGTCCCGCCCCACTTTCCGGGCAGGCAGTAGCGTGGGGGCCGCATGACCACCTCTCCCGCCGCGCTGCCTGCCCCCTCACCCACCACCGTCGTGGACTTACTGCTGAAAGGTCTGGAGGGTTTCGGACGCCGTGACCAGATTATTGCCCGCTACTTTATAGACCACGCCGAAGAATTGCCGTTCCTGAGCGCCCTGGAACTGGCCGAGGCCCTGGAGGTCAGCGGCGCGGCCATCACCCGATTTAGCCAGCGGGTGGGCTTCGAGGGCTATCCGCATTTGCAGCGGGTCATTCGGCAAGAGTTGCGGGCCACCCTGGGCATCAAGCCACCGGGGCGGCAGGACGCGGTGGTGGCGAGTTTTTGGGCCAGCCAACGCGCCAATCTGGACATTTTGGAGGCGGTGTCCGAACAGCAGTTGTTGGAGGTGGCCCGCGCGCTCGTGCAGGCCCGGCAGGTCTGGGTTATCGGAGCGCGGTCTACGTATGGGCTGGCGCTCACCACCGAGTATCTGCTGTCGTCGTTCCGGCCCCGGGTGCAGGCGTATTCCACCGATCAGTTGGCAAGTCGGCCCGAACAACTGCTGGAAATGAACGCCGAAGACGCGGTGTTGGTGTTTACCGTCCGGCGCTACAGCCGCGCCACCACCAAAGTCACCACCGCCCTTCAGAGCCGGGGGGTACAAGTCTTGCTGCTCACCGACCAGGGCGCGTCCCCGCTCGGCAAAATCGCCCACCACAGCATCCGGATTCCCACGCAGGGGTCTGAGGCGCTGGCTTCTCTGGCCCCTATTCTCAGCCTGATGTCCTTGATCGCCTCGCTGGTGGCCCGCGAGCTGGACGGCGGTCACCTTCAGGAAGCCGAACAGCTCAAAGAAGAGTTTTCGATCTACGAGTATTGAGGGCGGCGGGGTATCGAACTGGCATGAGAGGCACGGCAAGCGGCCACTCTCCAGCGGCAAGCTGTCCTGCCCCGCCCGTTTTACGGCTGGCGCACAATACCCCTATGACCGATCCGCACCTGCCCCCGGTTTCCCGCCCCAACGTTCAATTTGACTTCAGCGGCCAGCGTGCCCTCGTCACCGGCGCGGGCAAAGGCATTGGCCGGGAAATCGCGGCGCTGCTGGCCCGCAGTGGGGCGGCGGTGGTGGCGGTCAGCCGCAGTGCCGAAGACCTGTTCAGCCTCAGCCGGGAAACAGGCTGCGAGGGTGTGGCCGCCGATCTGGGCACGGTGGACGGCGCGAGGCGGGCTGCCGAAGCTGCCGGGCCGATTGACCTGCTGGTAAACAACGCGGGCATCGCCCTGCTGGAGCCGTTTTTAGACGCCACGCCCGAAGCCTTTGACCAGACGATGAATGTGAATGTGCGGGCCGCCCTGATCGTCGGGCAGGTGGTGGCGCGGGGCATGATCGAGCGGGGGAAACCCGGGGCTATCGTGAATGTGTCCAGCCAGTCCTCGTCGGTGGGGCTGCCCCTGCACGCGGCCTACTGCGCGTCCAAAGGGGCGCTCGATCAATTGACCCGCGTGATGGCGATTGAACTGGGGCCGCACGGCGTCCGGGTCAACGCGGTCAATCCCACCGTGACCCTCACGCCGATGGGCCAGATGGCGTGGGGCGACCCGGTCCGCAGCGCCCCGATGCTCTCGCGCATACCGCTGGGACGCTTTGCCCAGCCCCTTGATGTGGCTCAGGCGGTGGCCTATCTGCTCAGTGACGGGGCGGCCATGATCAACGGCGTGATGCTTCCGGTAGACGGCGGGTTTCTGACTTCGTAGCGTCGCTGATGTCGTGGTTTTGGGCAGCAACACCGCAGGACGGCGCATCCACTCGCTCCGTCCTGCTGTCCGCTTTTTCCGGCCCCTACTTGATGGCTCCCATGGTCAGGCCCTTGACCAGGTGGCGCGACACCAGCAGCGAGAAGAGCACCACCGGCAGCACGATCAGCGTGCCCGTCGCCATGATCGCGCCCCAGGGCACGTCGTAGCCGCTGAGGAAGTTGGTGGCGCGAACCGGGGAAGTCACGCCGTCACCGCGCGTGAGGAACAGCGCGAACAGCAACTCGTTCCAGCTGAAAATAAAGCTGAGGATGCTGGACACCACGACGCCGGGCAGGGCCAGCGGCAGCGCAATTCTCAGGAAAATGAAGCCGGGAGACGCGCCGTCCACCATGGCGGCCTCGTCCAGTTCCCGCGGAATAGAGCGGAACTGATCGGTGCAGATCCAGACCACCACGGGAATAGAAAACGTGAGGTACATGGCGATCAGCAGGCCCGGATTGCCGATCAGCCGCAGTTGCGAGGCCAGCAGATACACCGGCAAAATGATGACCACGGGCGACATGAAGCGGTTGGAGATGAACCAGAACCACAGGTCATCCTTGCGCTTGAAGTCGAAGCGGGCCAGCGCGTAGGCGGCGGGCGTGCCCAGCAAGACGGCCAGCACGGTGGCGCTGGTGGCCACGATCAGTGAATTGACGAGGCTGCCGCCCACGTTGTACTGCTCGCCCAGAATGGTGCGGTAATGCTCCAGGGTGCCCGTAAAGAACAGCAGCGGCGGCTTGGAGAAAATCTGGTTGGTGGTTTTGAGCGAGGTGCTGACCATCCACAGGAACGGAAACAGCGTGCCGAACAGGACGACCAGCAGGCCGAACCCGTGCAGGGCCGCTTTGACCCGGCTGGAGCGGCGGGCACGCTGCACGGCCAACTGATCGGCGGTTCGGGGCACAGCGGCAGAGGAAGTGGAGTGTGCCGTCATGCGTTGTCTCCCCGGTAGAGGTAACGGATGTACAGCCGCGACAACACGGTGGTCAGCACCAGCATCAAAATTGCCTGAGCCGACGCCACGCCCTGATCGAAGGCTCCGCGCAGGCCAATGCGGGTGATGTAGAGATTGATCAGTTCGGTGGAACTGCCCGGCCCGCCGCTGGTCAGGGTGTACACCATGTCAAATTGCTTGAGGATGTCGGCGGTTCGGAGAATCAGGATGGCAGTCAGCGCGGGCAGCAAAAACGGCAACTGGATGTGCCGCAGCATGGCCCAGAAGGAGCGGGTTTCCAGCGTAGCGGCTTCTTCTACTTCCACCGGAACAGCCGTCAGGCCCGACAGGAAAATCAGGGCGGCGAACGGCGTCCACTGCCAGATTTCCATCAGCAGAATGGTCACGAACGCCAGATTGGGATTGCCCAGCCACTCGGTGCCTACCGTTTGCCCGGTGACGCTGTTAAGGGCGAAATTGACCACGCCGAAGTCCTGATTGAACATCAAGCGCCCGATCAGGCCCGTGACCACCGGCGTCATGGCAAGCGGAATCACGAGCGCCACCCGCGCGAACCCGCGCAGCCTGCCCCATGGCCCGCGCCGCAGCAGCATGGCGATGCCCAGGCCCAGCGCGATCTGAATAGGCAACGACAGGCCCAGGTACAGCAGCGTGCGCCCAATCGCACCCCAGAACGAGCCGTCCTTGAGCACCGTCAGGTAATTGCTGAGCCACACGAAGTCGTGGGGAATATTGGGCTGCGCCAACAGGTAGGTGTGCAGCGACACCCAGGCGGCAAACACCAGCGGATAGATGCCCACCAGGGCCAACACCAGCACGGCGGGCGCGAGAAAGACGAATGGGGTGATGCGTCGTTGGGTATGCATAGGGCAGCACGCTCCGGGGCTGGGATGGATAGCTAGGAAGGAGTGGCGGGGGCAGGGGGCGGGTAAAAGACGGGCAGGCGTTCAGGCTCAAACAAGCTTCTGACATTGGGCTTCTGATGTTGAGGCCGCAGCGGGCGGCGAAAGCAGGGGTGAATCAACTACAGGAATTGGGCAGACGGGGAAGCGGTTGGTAAGAAACTCGCCTGTCACACTGAAACGTGGTGGAGAAGGCCAGCCTGACCGCACCTGCACACTCGGCCCTGCTGGCCTTCTCCACCCTGCGGCCTATTGCAGCTTCAGCTTTTTGCCGCTGTAGTAGCCCGCTTTGGTCAGAATGGCCCGTACCTGATCGTCGATGGTCTTGGCTCCGGCCACCGTGCTGAGCTGCCCCAGCATGATCTTGCTGCCGTTTTCAGCCACGATCTGCGAGATCTGGGGCCACTCGGCAAAGCGGGGACGGAAGGCAGGGACGGCGGTTCCGGCACTCCACGACTTCACCATCGGATCGACGTAGAGGTACTTGGCCCGGATGGCGGGGTCTTTGTACACGGCCTGCCGCCCGCTGACGCCGCCTGCCTGCACGTAGGCCTTGGCGTTTTTCTCCGCCGTGATCCACTGAATGAACAGGTACGCGGCGGCCTGTTTCTTGGCGTCCGAGTTGGAATTGACCCCCAGCGAGAAGCCGCCCAGCGCAGGCTTCAGGCCCGCCGAACCCAGCGGCTCGGTGGTGACACCCAGACAGTTCAGGCCGATCTTGGACTGCTTGGGATCGGTGATGGTGGGGTAAAAAGCAGACCATTCGGTGATGATCGGCACCGTGCCCTGGTTAAAGGCATTGACCACTTCGTTGTGATCCATGTCCACCACGCCGGGAGGCATGTACTTCATCAGGTCTTGGCGGAATTTCAGGCCCCGCTGAGAGGCGGCGCTGCCGAGGGTGGGCTGGAAGGTTTTGGGGTCGATCAGGCTGCCACCCGCCAGCCACAGGGTCCGCATAAACGAGTCTGCACTCTGGGTTTCACCCCGGCGAGACTGCAGGGCGAACGCGTATTTGCCGTTGCCCGTGAGCTTGGGGCCGTAGACCTTCAGCAGTTCGTCCCAGGTTTTGGGCGGGCCGCTGAATCCGGCGGCTTTCAGGCTGCATTTGTTGTAGTACATCAGGCCGGAATAGTTGTCGAAGGGCAGGCCGTACACCTTGTTGTTCCAGGTGCCAAAGGAATTCAGCAGCACGGGGAAAAAGCCCTTGAGGTTCAGCGCGGGGTCGGCCAGCTTGGGGTTTTTGAAAAACTTGTCGAGCGGCACCATCCAGCCCGCGTCGGCAAACTGACCGATCCACACCACGTCGCTGAGCACCAGATCGGCCCCGCCGCCCGACGTGAAATCCAGTACGTAGCGCTGGTTGGTGCTTTCATACGGCACAACTTCAAAGTTGATCTTGATGCCCGTTTCCTTTTCAAACTGCGGAATCAGGGCGGCGGCGGCCTTGTAGCCGGGGCGATCCAGGAAAATGGCGCTGACGGTGGTGCCCTTGTAAGGCGCGGCGGCAGTAGCCAAACTCCACGATTGGGCGTGGGCCTGGGCACCCAGCAGGGCAGTCACGGCGGCAGACAGAGCAAGGGCAGTACGTTTCATGGAAGCCTCCTGAACAGGAAAAAAGTGGGCGGGAGAAGGGGTGCGCGGGCATGGAAAAGGTCTGAAAAGTTGACCAAGGAAGACGGGGGCAGCGTAGAAATCATGTGTGGTCTTGATCGTCACCGGGCACGGCTCCGCCCGGATAGATCACGGCTTTCAGGAACCCGTCTTTGGCGTCGTGGGCGTCGCTGAAGGCGCGGGCAGCGTCCTCCATCGGGTAGTGGTGGGTGGCGATTCCGGCAATGTCTACCCGGCCCGAGCGCACCAGTTCGATGGCGCGGGGATAGACGTTGCCCATGCGCCGCGACATTTTGATGATCAGGGCCTTGCGCCGGGCGTTGGCCGCCGTCATCTGGAAGGTGTCGCCGTCGGGGATGCCCACCAGGGTAATTCGTCCGCCGATACGGGCAATCTGCGCGGCCTGTTCGGGGGCGTCGGGCGAGGTGGTGGCTTCGAGCACGTAGTCCTCGCCCCGGCCCCCGGTGAGTTCCAGAATCTCGGAATGGTGTTCGTGAACGCTGTCGGCCCCCATGGCCCGCGCCGCTTCCCGCCGGGCCGCCTTGGGTTCCACCATTCGCACGTGCGCCGCGCCGCAAATGCGGGCCACTTGCAGCAACATCAGCCCGATGGGGCCTGCTCCCAGCACGGTCACGCCGCTCATGGGCTTGATGCGGGTGATGTCCAGCGCGTGCAGCGCCACGCCCAGCGGTTCCAGTAAAGCCGTCAGCGCGGGCGAAAAGGTGTCCGGCACGGCAAAGAGGCTGTGCGGCGGCACGCTGATGTATTCAGCCAAGCCGCCGTCTACGCCGGGTGAGCCCAGAAAGCGCACGTTGGGGCACAGGTTCGGATAGCCCGCCAAGCACTGCTCGCAGTGGCCGCAGTGCTGCGCCGGGTCAACGGCGACCAGTGTGCCGTCGCTAAGGCCGTAAGGCTCCCCGGTGCCCCCGATGACGGTGGCGGCGAACTCGTGGCCGGGGGTCATGGGCGTGCGGATCACGGCGGGGCCGATGCCACCTTCGGTGTAGTAGTGCATGTCCGAGCCGCATACGCTCACGGCTTCCACCTTCAGCAGCACCTCGCCGGGCCGGGCCAGTGGGCGGGTTTCGTCGTGCAGCCGCAGGTCGTGGGCCGCGTGCAGCCGCGCCGTTCTCATGGTGGGTAGGAGAGGCAGGGTGGGCAGGACGGCGGGATGTTCCTGGGTCATGCTCAGTTCCTCCTGTCGGGCACCGAAGCGTCCTGCGGCGCGGTGTGGGATGCGGCCTGCACTTCGCTGGTCAACAGCACCTCGACATCGTGCTGCTCGCAATACTTGCGGTAATTGGGCGGCATGGAGTCGCAGACCACCGCATGCACGTCTTCCAAGTGTCCGATCTGCGGCCCCACCACCTGACCGAATTTGCTGGCGTCGGTCAGCAGGACGGTTTTGCGGGCAGCGCGAATCACGGCGCGAATGACCCGCGCTTCTTCCTCGGTATAGATGGTCAGGCCACCCTCCAGACTGACGCCCGTGACGGCAATAAAGGCGAAATTGAGCTTGAGGGTCGCCAGCGCCGCCTCGGTGGTGGGGCCGACCAGCGCCTCCACGAAGCCCACCAATTGCCCGCCCAGCAGGGTCACATTCACGCCCTGCGGAGTGCTTCGGGCCAGTGCGGTGGCGGTGGGCAGGCTGTTGGTGTAGACCTGCAACTCGTCTTGGTGGAGCGCCAACGCGAACTCGTGCGCGGTGCTACCGGGGGCCAGATACAGGCTCGTGCCGGGGCGCACCAACGTCTGGGCCAGTTGCGCCACGGCGACCTTGGCCTCATGGTTTTGCACAGCGCGGTCTTGAAAACTCTGCTCGATGTAGTTGCGCAGTACCGCGCCGCCATGCACCTTACGCAGCAGATTCAGCCGGGCCAGATGTGCGAGGTCGCGGTGGATGGTCATCTCGGACACGCCGAGGTCGCGGGCCAGTTCAGCCACTTTGCAGCTGCCCCGCTCCTGCAATTCCTTCAGCACATATTTGTGACGTTCATCGGCCATTCGGGACGGACTCGGCATTTCTCTTGGTCTCCTTTCCAGCAGATCAGGCGGGGGAAGCACAGGGCAGCTCAGGCCAAGCAACAGGCCAAGTTTCAACTCAGCAGAGGCCGAGCAGGGGGAGGCAACGGTGCGTCCGCAGATGAGTGATTTTTTGTTACATTTGGAGTATGCGGGGCGAAAGTCTGAATGTCAAGCCACAAGGAATCACAATCAGAATCGAGTTTTGATCCAGAGAGAATGTGTACCAGGGCAGCTGACCCCTCCTCTCGCGGCTGCCTGCTGAGAAACCGTAGCCAATCGGCAAGACTTCAGCTACACTCGCCTCAGCTCAAAGATCACAAATAATCACATCAGCAGATGAGTGGGGAACGCGCCCGCTTCAGCAGTGGCCCATCACAGACACCCGAACAGGAGAGCAGATGAGTAATCCACCCGACCCGCCCGCCACGTTCCCAGACACTGCATTTCCAGACGCCGCCTTTCCAAACCAACTGGACAACCAACCCAGCACCCCTTACCTGATCGGCCTCGACTACGGCACCGAATCCGCCCGCGCCGTGCTGATGCGGGCGGACAACCCGGAGATTCTGGCGAGCGCCGTTCATCCCTACCGTCATGGCGTGATCGAGCGGCACCTGAAGGGGCGTCCGCTGCCGCGCACCTGCGCCCTGCAAGACGCCGACGATTATCTGCTGGCGGCCCGTGACCTGCTGAGCAGGGTGGGCGCGGCGCTGCCCGCTGAGGCCGAACTCGCAGGCATCGGCGTCGCTTTTACGTCCAGCACGCCTTTGCCCGTTGATGTTCAGGGGAATCCCCTCTCCCGCCAGTTCCCGGAGGAGCCGCACGCCTATGTGAAACTCTGGAAGCACCGGGCGGCAGTGGAACACACCGCACCCTTTCAGGCGATGACCGATCTGGGCTACTACGGCGGCAGTTCTTCACCGGAATGGTTGCCCGCCAAGGCGCTGGAACTGGCGTCTGAGGCCCCAGACCTGTGGGCGCAGACCAGCCGATTTGTGGAAGCCGCCGATTGGCTGACCGCACAGCTGTGTGGCGAGGTCAAAAATGAGGTTCGCAGCGCCAGTCACGCCGGATTCAAGGCCCACCACCGGGGCGGCCAGTATCCACCGAAAGTGGCCTCGGCCTTGGCTGGGCGCTTGGGAACTGGCCTGCCCCGTCCGCTGGGCACGCCGGCTGGACGGCTCAGCGCCGAGTGGCAGGCAGGGTGCGGATTGCCCAGTTCTGGATGGTCCAGCCGCCCCATCGTCGCTGTCTCCACCATCGACGCCCACGCCGCTTGCTTGGGCCTCGGCCTCGATCAGGACGGCGAACTCACCGCGATTCTGGGCACCTCGGCCTGCTACCTGCTGTCGTCTCGGGAAGAACGGGCCATTCCCGGCATTTGCGGCGTGGTCGACGGCGGCATCGTGCCGGGACTGTACGGCTACGAGGCGGGACAGGCGGGCTTCGGCGACGTGCTGTCGTGGTTCGTCCGCACCCATCCGGCCTTTCCCGGTTGCAGCGAGGCCCAGAGTTTTGAGCACTACAACGCGCTTGCCGCCTCACTGCGGCCCGGCGAACACGGCCTGCTGGGGCTGGATTGGTTCAACGGTTGCCGTACCCCGCTTGACCGGGGCGACCTGAGCGGGCTGCTGCTGGGCTACAGCACCGCTACCACCCTGGCCGACGTGTACCGCGCCCTGCTGGAAAGCCTGTGTTTTGGGGCGCGGCGGGTGATCGACACTTTCCGGGCGGCAGGCGTGCAGCCCACCCGCATGGTGCTGACGGGCGGCCTCAGCGAGCGGCATCCACTGCTGGTACAACTGCTCTGCGACGTATTGGGTGAGCCGCTGGAAGTGGCGCAGACCGACTCCGCGTCGGCGCGGGGAGCCGCCATCCATGCAGCGGTGGCCTGCGGCGCGGCTCCCAGTTTCGGCGCAGCCTGCCGCACCCTGGCCGGACACCAGACCCGCACCGTGCAGCCCGGCCCCGCCCACCACACCACCTATGACGTGCTGTACAGCGCCTACCTCGAACTTGGCACGCTCTTGGCCGCCAGCCCCGTCATGGCGCAGGTGCAGGCGCTGGCCTCCAGCGTCAGAGCAGACCAACGGCAGGACAGTATTCCTGCTCCGCCTCACATGTCCGCGGCCACCGCTGGGAGACCCCGATGAACAACGAGATTCGCACCCACCACCCGGACGGACAGGGTGAACTGATGGCACACGCGGTAGACGCCTGCGTGCATTGCGGCTTTTGCCTGCCCGCCTGCCCCACCTATGCGCTGCTGGGCGAGGAGATGGACAGCCCACGCGGGCGGATCGTGCTGATGAAAGAGGTGCTGGAAGGCGCACTCCCGCTGTTTGAGGCGACGCCCTATCTTGACCGCTGTCTGGGCTGCGTGGGCTGCGTCACGGCCTGTCCCAGCGGCGTGCCCTACGGCGAACTCATCACCAGTTTTCGCGGCTGGAGCGAGCCGCAGCGCCAGCGTCCACTGCTGCAAAAAGTGACCCGCGCCGCCGTACTGACCCTGCTGCCGCGTCCGGGCCTCTTCCGGGCGGGGGCCAGTGTGGGCCGCTTTGCCAAACCGCTGTCCCCGCTGCTGCCTCAAGCCCTGCGTGCGCCGCTGGATCTGCTGCCCCGCACGCTGGAACCGGCCCAACCGCTGCCCGCGCTCACGCCTGCCGAGGGCGTGCGGCGTGGTCGGGTGGCCCTGCTGAGCGGCTGCGCCCAACAGGTGTTGACACCCAATTTCAACTCGGCCACCGTGCGGGTGCTGAGCCGCAACGGGAGAGACGTCGTGGTGCCGCCCACTCAGGGCTGCTGCGGGGCCGCCGCCATGCACACCGGGGCGCGTCCCCTGGCCCTTCAGCAGGCGCGGCGCAATCTGAACGTATTTGAGGAGACGCAGGTGGACGCCGTCGTGTCCAACGCGGCGGGTTGCGGGGCAGGCCTGAAGGAATACCCGATGCTGCTGGCCGGAGAGGGGGAGGCAGACGAAAACCGTGCCCGCGCCCTGGCCGCCCAGGTGCAGGACATCAGCGAATATCTGGGCAAGCTGCTGGAGCAGGGCGAATTGGAACCGTTTTTGCCGACCTCCCGCCCCTTGAAGGTGGCGTACCACGACGCCTGCCACCTCGCCCACGCGCAGGGAATCCGCTCTGCGCCGCGTGCCCTGCTGCGGGCTATTCCCGGCGTGACTGTGCTGGAAGTGCCGCAGGGAGACCTGTGCTGCGGCAGCGCCGGCACCTACAACCTAGAGCAGCCCGACCTGGCCGGGCAACTGGGCGACCTGAAAGCCCGCAACGTGATGGCGACGGGCGCGGAATACGTGGTCAGCGGCAACGTGGGCTGCCACACCCAGTTGCAGAGCCACCTGACCCGCCTGGGCAGCCCAATTCGCGTGCTCCACACGGTGGAGTTGTTAGACATGGCTTACCGGGGACAGTTATGACAGAAACTTGGAACGGAGATCGCGGAGTGTGGATGTGCCAGACGGCTGAGGCAGTCAGGAGGCCAGCATGAGCACCCGTGCCGGGTCAAAAGCGCCCTCTGCGCCGCCTGTTTTCTCGCTCGCCGCCGAGTTGACACGCCTGCTAGGCCCGCGCAAGGTGCTGTCCAATCTGTCGGAGCGTTTGAATTACCGTTACGACGCCATTGCGTTTGGGGAAACGCCGCTGTGTGTCGTCTTGCCCGACAGTACCGCTGATGTCGTGATCGCTGTGAAAGCAGCACGGGCAGCAGGTATGCCGATTGTCGGGCGGGGCGCGGCGTCTGGACTGTCTGGGGGCGCGGCTCCGACAGAGCCGGGGTTGGTGATCTCGTTTACCCGCATGACCCAGCTCAGCATTGACCCCGTGCTTCGGGAAGCTATAGCTCAAGCAGGCGTAATTACGTTGTCTGTGACGGAGGCGGCCAAACCGTTTGGTCTGATCTATCCCCCCGATCCGGCCAGCTTCCGCACGTCTACGATTGGGGGCAACTTGGCCGAGAATGCGGGTGGGCCGCTGTGCTTCAAATACGGCGTCACCGGGGATTACGTGCAAGGCTTGGAATTCGTGGACGCTGACGGCGAGGTACATTCCCTGACCCGTGACGCGTATGACTTGGCGGGCCTGCTGATCGGTTCTGAAGGCACGTTGGGACTAATCACCCAAGCCACGTTGCGGCTGACCACCCCCCCTCAGTTCACCCGGACGCTGATGGCCCATTTTGCTGAGGTCGGTCAATGTGCCGAAGCCGTGAGTGCTGCCATTGCTGCCGGAGCGGTACCCAGCAAACTGGAATTTATGGATCGGGCCTGCACCAACGCCATCGAAGATTATCTGCACCTGGGTTTACCCAGAGAGGCCGAAGCTCTGCTGCTGGTCGACACCGACGGGAATGATCTGGAAACGGTGGAAGAAGAACGCGCCTTAGTTGAAGCCGCTTGCCGGAATGCAGGCGGCACGGTGCGCCGCGCCGAGAGTGACGCCGAAGCCGCGCAACTCTGGCAGGCGAGACGCAGCGTCTCGCCCGCTCTGGGCCGCATCCGTCCACAACGCATGAATGAAGACATCGTGGTGCCGAGGAGCGTCTTGCCGGAAGTCGTGCGTGAAATCCGGGCCTTGGGCGACGCCTCAGGCCTGCATCTGGTGCAATTTGGGCACATCGGCGACGGCAATTTGCACCCCAATATCCTGTTCGATCCGCGCACCGAATCGCTCGAAGCCGTGCATGAGTTAGCCCATGAGGTGGCGCGGGTGGCCATCCGGCATGGCGGAGTGCTGAGCGGCGAACACGGCATCGGCTCCATGAAACTGGCCTTTATGCGCGAGGCCGTGGATGCCGGAACATTGGCGGCCCTCTGGCGGGTCAAGCACGCGCTTGACCCACACGGGGCACTCAATCCCGGCAAGGTCTTGCCTGCAGAGGAAGCGTGAACACAGAGTCAAAGGGCCAAGGGTCGAAGGGTCTCAGGGAAACTCAGACTCCTGCGCTGTTTCCACTTACCCCTCACCCCTTTCCACTCACGCCAAGGGCCAGTCATGCCGATTCTTGAGCTTTCCCCCAATGATCAGACACTGACGGTCACAGGCGATACCCCCTTGTTGGCGGTCTATGCTGCCTTACCTGCAGGTCTGTATCCCCCGTTTCCGCCCGTGGAATTGCCAGGTGGTGTGGGTGGCTTGGTCAGTCGTGGGGGCTTTGGGCAGAACTTCTTTTTTGCGGCTGAGGTCTTGGGCCTGACGTTCATTTCTCCCAGCGGTCAGCGCATCGTGGCGGGCGGGCGCACGGTCAAGAATGTCCAGGGCTATGACCTGACCCGGCCCTTTGTCGGCAGCTTCGGCGCACTCGGACACGCTGAAAGCGTCACGCTCAGGCTTCGCCCCGGCCGAGTGAACGCCCATCACAGCCGAACTGGACGGCTCTCGGAAACCGCAGATCTCGCTTCCAGATTCGTGTGGCAAGCAGGGGAGACGCTCCATGCCTTCCATATCGGTCACGCTGCCGAGGTGGCCTCTGTCATGAATCAGTTTGGGGGGACACCGCACTTAGAACAGCTGAACTACTGCCCGCAGTTCGAACAAGGCGTAGGAATTGGCGAGCACGCGATACTGCAGGATCGGCGCTTTCGGTGGGCCAATGGGTCTGTGATACCAGTCATCCCCGCCCTGTTTCAACGGTTGGCCAGTCTGCTCTGAAGGTGATGCGCTGCGAGCGGGATGACGAAGGGACGCCCAAGCCCGCTCCAGTGGCGACGTCCAGCACCATTGTGTGACCTTGCCCCGGCTGGAGTTCTGCCGCCCCTGTCAGGCTGGGCTAGAGACGACGCTGAGCCAAGGAATAGGGGAGCGCTCTGGGCGGCACTCGAATCTCTGAGTGCCGTGTCCCGCCTTGCCCGCTCCCCCTGTTGAAAGCCCCGTTCTGCCCAAAGTGGAGCGAAATCCAGAGGCTGACCCGACCCACTGCAGCGTGACGGAACCGGGAAGTGGAGCAAGGCCCGCGGACGGGGTAGCCAGCTCCGTTCAGCCGCAACACTTCACTGCGTGGCTGTTCCATGCTGATGGTTACGGGACTCCACGCATCTAGAGGCTGCGACGCGTAAATGAGGGCTGGGGCCACTCCGGTGGTCTGCCGAAGACCCAAGCTGGGCGGCACTAAAATCCGGGCGTTCTCCGCTGCCGGGCCAACGGCGCCGTGTACTGAAACCTTACCTCTCAATCTGGCCCAGATGCCCCCTCACGAGGAGGGCAGCTGTTCTGATCCACCCGCCAGGCTGGACAGGCGCGGCCCCAACAGTGTCGGCCCTGGCCCATCCAAACTTCGCCGGGCGGAAGTCTAGATGGGCCTTGCGGCATTCCCAAAGCAGTGTTATGGTGAGGCATAACAAAAATCTCTCTTGTTATGTTCGTCCTGGAGGAAGTGCTATGAAGCGACTGACCCACGTGACTCTGACTCTTGTTGCCGCCTTGTCGTTGGGGCACGCCGCCGCCGTTACCCGTGGTGGCGAGCTGGTCTACGGCCGCTACGCCGATTCGTTATTTCTGGATCCGGTGCTGAACGATGCCAATCTTGATATCTGGATTTTGACCAACCTGTATGACACCCTGCTGCAGCCCACGGCCGATGGCAAAGGCGTGCAGCCTGGACTGGCCAGCAGCTACACCCCATCCAAAGACGGCAAGAGCATGGTGCTGAAACTGCGTGCTGGCCTCAAGTTCGCCGATGGCAGTGCGCTCACCGCTCAGGACGTCAAATGGTCGCTTGACCGTGCCCGGCAGCCCGACGCCGGAGCCTGGAGCAGCTCGCTGGCCAGCATCAACTCCATCACCGTCAGCGGCAACACGGTCACCCTGCTTCTCAAGCGCCCTGATCCCACCCTGCCTGCCGCACTGGCCACCTTCAATGCCGCCATCATGCCGCAGAAACTGTTTACCGCCGCGCCCGGCAAGAACGACGCCGAGAAGGCCAAGGCCTTTGCCGAGAAGCCCATCGGGTCTGGCCCCTTCGTGCTGAGCGAGTGGAAACGCGGCTCCTACATGGTGCTCAAGCGCAATCCGTATTACTGGAAGAAGGGCTCGGACGGCAAAGCCCTGCCCTACCTCGACCGCGTGCGTTTTGAAATTATTCCCGACGACAACACCCGTATCCTGAAATTGCAGGCCGGAGAGTTGCAGGGCGCGGAATTTATTCCTCTGAGCCGCGTGGCAGAGCTGAAGCGCAATGCCAACCTCAACATGCAGTTGTTCCCTTCGACCAAGGTCAACAGCATTCTGATGAACAACCGCCCCACGCTGAACAACGGCACCGTCAACCCACTGAGCGACGTGAAGGTGCGCCAGGCACTGAACTACGCGGCCAACAAAGAAGCCCTGATTCAGGTCGTGACCTACGGCACCGGCAAGGTCATGAAGTCCTATATGTCGTCCACGACCCCGCTGTTTGACGCCTCACAGAAGGGTTATCCCTATGATCTGGCCAAAGCCAAATCGCTCCTGGCCGCTTCCAAATTCAAGGGCGGATTTGAGATCAGCGTGCTGGCGACCAGCGGCAGTGCCGACGATCTGGCCCTGCTCACCGCGCTTCAGCAGATGTGGGGGGCCATCGGGGTTCGGCTCAAAATCGAGCAGGTGGACTCGGCCACCAAGACCGCCCGCTACCGCGCCAACGATTTCCAGATGCGGACAGCGGCCTGGACGAACGACATCAACGATCCCAGCCAGATCACCAGCTATTACACGCTCTTCGACAACATCGAGTCGGTGCACACCGGATTCAAGAGTGCCGAAGTCGACAAGCTGTTTGACCAGAGCCAGCAGGAACTGAGCCGGATCAACCGCGCCTCGCAGTACCGCCGGATTCAGAGCATCTACCTGAATGCCGCGCCGATCATCTACCTCTACGAAACGCCCTATCCCGTGGCGCTCTCCAAGAAGGTACAGGGCTTCGTGCAGATTCCCTTGGGCAACAATATTTTCTCTGCTGCGTCGCTCGAAAAGTAAAGCTGAGGGCGCTATAGCTCACACCCCGAGTTTGCCCGATGTTTGGGCAAACTCTCTGCTTCCTGGCCCGGTCAGTCCGCTCAGCCGATTTCAAGATGGGCTGTAAGCGCCCCCCCCATTCAGTTCTTGTCTGAACAATGATTCTGGCGCTGCCACACGCTCCCCGTGAGAGCAGCGCCTTCTCTGGAGGCGGGATGCACGCCACTTATGTTCTCAAACGCCTGCTTCAGATTATCCCCACGTTTTTGGCGGTGATGCTGGTGGTGTTCCTGTTGGTGCGGCTGTTGCCAGGCGATCCAGCCAGCGCCATTCTGGGCGACCGGGCCACCGCCGATATCGTGGAGCGCACCAACCGCCAGTTGGGCCTCGACCGACCCCTCCCCGTTCAGTTCGGGATTTTTGTCAGCCGTCTGCTTCAGGGCGACCTGGGCGACAGCATCAGCCTCAAGATCCCCGTGCTGCGCCTGATCGGCGAACGCCTGCCTGTCACCCTGTTTCTGACGGTCTACGCGGCGGTGCTGGGCGTGCTGATGGCCGTTCCGCTGGCCGTATTGGCCGCCGTGAAGCGCAACACCTGGGTCGACGCCGTGATCCGGGCTGTCTTTCAGGTGGGCCTTTCCTTGCCCGTGTTCTATGTGGCCCTGCAACTGCTGACCCTCTTGGGCGCACGTCTCCAGTGGTTTCCCATCGGCGGTTACGGCGACACCTTCTCCGAGCATCTGTATCACCTGTTTTTGCCTGCCCTGACGCTGGGCCTGAACCTGGCGGCGGTGCTGGTTCGTACCCTCAGAAACAGCGTGATCGAGGTACTGACGGCAGAATATGTGGATTTTGCCCGCGCCAAAGGCCTGCGCTCCAATCTCATTCTGAGCCGTCATGTCCTCCGCAATGCCCTGATTCCCACCGTCACCCTGCTGGGCCTGAATATCGGGGCCCTGATCGGCGGGGCCGTCATCACTGAGACTGTATTCGCTATCCCTGGCGTGGGCCGCCTGATGGTCGACGCCATCTTTGGCCGCGACTATCCGGTGATTCAGGGCCTCACGCTGACTTTTGCTCTTCTGGTGTCGGTGGTCTTTCTGATCACGGATCTGATTCACGCCCGCCTTGATCCCCGAATGGAACTGTCATGAGGGGCCATCTGCGGGTTGCTGGTGCTGGGCCGCAGGCCTGTAGGAAGGAATTAACATGACCGTCGCTCAGATTCCGCCCGTGGTCGCCGTCCCGCAGGCCAACCGCCGCCGGTGGCCCAAACCCACCCTGCTGATTGGTCTGGCACTGCTGCTGCTGTTGCTGATCGCCGCCCTGTTTCCAAAGGTGCTGGCCCCGTTTAGCCCCACAGATTTTGATTACGAAGCCATTTTGCAGGCTCCCAGCGACAAACATCCCTTCGGCACCGATAATTTTGGCCGCGATGTGCTGAGCCGGGTCGTGTACGGCACCCGAATCGACCTGCAAATCGCCCTGTTTACCACCCTGTTTCCGTTTCTGTTCGGCACCCTGCTGGGCGCGGTTACCGGCTACCTGGGCCGCTGGAGCGACGCGCTGGTGGGCCGCCTGGCCGATCTGGTCGTGGTCTTTCCCTTCCTGGTGCTGGTCATTGCCATTGTCGCGGTGCTGGGGCCAGGCCTGACCAACATGTATATCGCCGTCAGCGCCGTGGGCTGGGTCAGCTACTGGCGGCTCACCCGGGGAGAAGTCATGACCCAGAAGAAGGCCGAGTACGCACAGGCCGGACGGGTGCTGGGGTACAGCCCCTCGCGCATTTTGTTTCGCCACCTGCTGCCCAACTCGGTCACGCCTGCCATCGTGTACCTGATGACCGATATGAGTCTGGGCATTTTGCTGGGAGCGTCGCTGGGGTACCTGGGTCTGGGGGCACAGCCGCCCACGCCCGAATGGGGGGTCATGGTGGCCGACGGCAAAAACTTTATGGCGACGGCCTGGTGGATCAGTACCTTCCCTGGCCTGGCCCTGACCCTGGCAGGCGTGACCTTCAGCCTGATCGGTGACGGTCTGGCCGACGCCCTGAGGCCCCGCGCATGACCGGTGTTCCTCTGCAGACAGCAGAGCGCCTTCCTCAGGGGCTGACTTCCAGCACCTCAGAAGCTCCGCTGCTGCATGTCCACGACCTGAATGTGCGGATTCCCACCCCGTCAGGCGAACTTCATGCCGTGCGTGGCGTCAATTTTGACCTCAACAACGGTGAAGTGCTGGGGTTGGTCGGAGAGAGTGGCAGCGGCAAAAGCGTGACGTTGCGGGCCCTGCTGCGTCTGCACCGCGCCCCCGTGAAGATGTCAGGGGAGGTCAGCTACGCGGGCGAAAACCTGCTGACCATGCCGGAATCCCGGTTGCGCTCGGTGCGCGGCGGGCAGATCAGCATGATTTTTCAGGAGCCCATGACCGCCCTGAATCCTGTACTGACCGTAGGCGATCAGATTATTGAAAACCTGAGTGAACACCGCAACCTGCGGGGCCGCGCCGCCCAGGAGCGGGCCGCCGAACTGCTGGATCTGATGGGGATTCCCAGTCCCAGGGCCCGGCTGGCCGACTATCCTCACCAGTTTTCCGGCGGAATGCGGCAGCGGGCCATGATCGCCATCGCGCTGGCGTCCGAACCCCGCCTGCTGCTGGCCGATGAGCCCACCACCGCGCTGGACGTGACCATTCAGGATCAGATTCTGCGCCTGCTGCTGAAACTGCGCTCCGAACTGAACATGAGCATCATTCTGGTCACGCACGATCTGGGTGTGATTGCCCAGACCTGTGACCGCGTGGCCGTGATGTACGGGGGCCGTCTGGTGGAAACGGCCACTGTGCATGACCTGTTTCGCCGCCCCCTGCACGCCTATTCGCTGGGCCTGTTGCAAAGCCTGCCGGGTGCGGGCCAACATCGCCGCCCGCTTCAGCCTATTCCGGGGGGGCCGCCCAACCTGCTGTCCTTGCCGCCGGGCTGTCCGTTTGCGCCCCGCTGCACCTTTGTCACCGAGGCCTGCCTGGGGGCCGAACCCCCTCTGGTCGACGTGGCTCCAGGCCGCCAGAGCGCCTGCGTTCACTTTGACCGCTTGCCCCCTCTGGGCGAGGCGGCATCAGGTCAGGAGGTGACCCCATGACCCCGACCAACACGCGCGAACCGGCCCTGATGGAAATTCACGGTCTGACCAAAACCTTCCCGGTGCGCCAGTCGCTGCTGAGCCGTTGGCGCGGTCAACCTGTCCGCAAGGTTCAGGCCCTCACCGATGTCCACCTGTCGGTGCAGCGCGGCGAAACGCTGGGCATCGTGGGCGAAAGTGGGTGCGGCAAATCCACGCTGGCCCGCACGCTGGTGCGCCTCTATGACGCCGACAGCGGCGAGGTTCGCTACGGACAGCTGGATGTGCTGGGGCTGCGCGGGGCAGCGCTGCGCCAGTACAACCGCCGGGTTCAGATGATTTTTCAAGACCCCTATTCCAGTCTCAATCCCCGCATGACCGTGGGGCAGGTGTTGCGCGAAGCCCTCAGCGTTCACAAGATGCGCCCGCCAGAAGCTCAGGCCGCGCGGGTTCAGGAGTTGCTGGCTCTGGTGGGCCTGCCCCCGCAGGCAGCGGGCCGTTTGCCACACGAGTTCAGCGGTGGGCAGCGCCAGCGCATCGGCATTGCGCGGGCACTGGCGCTGGAACCCGAATGCCTGATCGCCGATGAACTGGTGTCGGCGCTGGATGTCAGCGTGCAGGCCCAGGTCGTCAATCTGCTGCTGGAGCTTCAGGAACGTCTGGGCCTCACGGTGCTGTTCGTGGCCCACGACCTGCGCCTGGTGCGCCACCTGTCTCACCGGGTGGCGGTGATGTACTTGGGCCGGGTGGTCGAAGTGGCGTCGACTGAGGCCATGTTCACTCAGCCCAAGCACCCGTACACTCAGGCGCTCCTGGCCGCCGCCCCCACGCTCGATCCCAGTCGGCGCACCGCCGCGCCCGCCATTACCGGAGAGTTACCCAGCCCGCTGAATGTGCCCAGTGGGTGCGCGTTCCGGACCCGTTGCCCTCACGCCTTTGACCGCTGCGCGGTGGAACGTCCGGCGCTGCAGACGGTGGTGCAAGAGGGAGGCGGCGGGCAGGAAGTCGCCTGTCACCTCTACGATCCAGCCTCTGATCCTGCACGGACCCTGACTTCAGGCCTTCAGCCTGTGCAGGTGCCGCAATGAAAGCCTCTGCCGCGCCTCCCTCTGAGCTGCCGGGGCCGCCCCCCGGACTGCCGCCCACACCATTCACCTGGCCGTACAGCCTTGACCGCAGCCTGGGCGTGTCGGTGGGGGTGCAACTGCGCGGGCAACTGGAATACGGGATCGCCTGCGGCGAATTGCCGCGTGGCTCGCGCCTGCCCAGCGTGCGCGAATTGTCTCAGGGCTTGGGTGTGGCGCACGTCACGGCGGCGCAGGTCTACAAGGACTTGCTGGCGCTGGGACTGATCGTCACCTCACGCGGGCGCGGCACTTTCGTGGCCGATGTTTCCGCTGCTCAGTCCGGCCCCGATCTGACCCGGCTGCATCAGGTGTTGGGCGGCGCCCTGCGGCAGGCCGAAGCGGAGGGCTACAGCGTCCGCCAGATTCGCAGCGCACTGAACGTGCTCTTGGCTCAGGGCGATCCGGCCCCGTCCGAGGGCGTCAATGTGCTGCTGGTGGGCCTCTTTTCGGACGCGACCCACAGTTACGCTGCCGATGTTCAGGCGGTGCTGCGCCCCGGCGACCGCATTCAGGCCCTGACCCTCAGCGACCTGCGAAACGGCGAAGGGGTAGTTTTGGCACGGGCTGCCGACGTGGTGCTGGCCCTGGCCCACCGCCTGGCCGAAACCTGTGCCCTGCTTCCCGGCATGGACGTCATCCCAGTCGGCTTTATCCCCTCACAGCCCACCCGCGCCGCGCTGGCGGCCCTGAACCCCATGACCCGTCTGGCGGTGGTCGCCACCTTCGAGGAGTTTCTTCCCACGTTTTTGGCCGGCGTCAAACGCTTCGCGCCGCACGTGGCTGCGGTGCGGGCCACCCACATCCATGCCCCCAACCTTCAGAGCGTGCTGGACAGCTGCGACGTTGTTCTTTACGCCACCGGCTCAGAAATGATCCGCGAGCTGGTGGCTCCCAAACCCTCTCTGGAATACCGCCACATCATTGACCCCCACGACGTGGAGCGGTTGGTGCTTCCTGCGGTTCAGGCGCACCGAAAGGATCCCGAATGACCCCTATCGAACAGATGAACTGGATGCAGGTCGAACGCAGGCTCGAAACCGATGACCGCTGCGTCCTGCCGCTGGGCAGCACCGAGCAGCACGCCTACCTGAGCCTGTGCGTGGATAACATTTTACCCGAGCGTCTGGCCCGCGAGGCCGCCGAGCCGTTGGGCGTCCCCGTGTTTCCGGTGCTGCCCTACGGCATTACGCCCTATTTCCGGGGCTATCCCGGCAGCGTGACCCTGCGCGTGCAGACCTATCTGTCGGTGGTGCGCGACGTGCTGGACAGCCTGTATGAACAGGGCTTCCGCCGCATTCTGCTCGTCAATGGGCACGGCGGCAACACCCCCGCACAGGGCTTTGTGGGCGAATGGATGGCCGACCATCCCGGCGCCCGCGTCAAGTTTCACAACTGGTGGAACGCGCCGCAGGTGTGGGCACAGGTTCAGGCCACCGACACCAACGCCAGCCACGCCTCCTGGATGGAAAACTTTCCGTGGACTCGGCTGGAAGGTGTGGCCCTGCCTGATCACGAGAAAGCGCCGCTGGATCTGAACCGTCTGCGCCTGCTGGGGCCGCAGGAACTCCGCACCTATCTGGAAGAGGGCAATTACGGCGGGCGCTTTCAGAGGCCGGATGAAGACATGCAGGCCATCTGGGAGACGGCTGTGCTGGAAACGCGGGCGCTGTTGGAGGAGGGATGGGCCCAATGACCACCGCCCCCGAATCCTCCGCTGCCGATACGCCCGCAGACCAACCTCGCCGCCTGCTGATCTGGGGAGCCGGAGCCATTGGCGGCACCATCGGGGCTTACCTG
Source organism: Deinococcus sp. QL22 (assembly GCF_023370075.1). Lineage (NCBI taxonomy): Bacteria > Thermotogati > Deinococcota > Deinococci > Deinococcales > Deinococcaceae > Deinococcus > Deinococcus sp. QL22. Next base: position 119,970 of record NZ_CP097151.1, on the reverse strand, counting down.
GCCCGTGAAGGCCACGACGTGACGTTCGTAGACCGCGCCGCCGACCATGTGCAGGCCATCCGCGATCACGGCCTTCAGGTCACCGGGCCATTCGGGGATTTTGCGGTGCAGGCCGCCGCCTTTACCCCAGACGAACTTCAGGGGCAGTGGGACACCGTGTTGCTGTGTACCAAAGCTCAGGATACCGGGGCGGCGGGCCGGGCCCTGCTGCCACACCTGACGCCTCAGAGCGCGGTGGTTTCGGTGCAGAACGGCCTGAATCCGCTCATCCTCAATGACATTCTGGGGCAGGGCCGCGTGCTGGGCAGCTTCGTCAACTTCGGCGCAGATTATCTGGAGCCGGGCGTCGTCCATTACGGCGGCCGGGGCGCGGTGGTGATTGGCGAGCAGGGCGGCGAGCTGAGCGAACGCGCCGCCGAGCTTCACGCGCTGCTGTGCCTGTTCGAGCCTGAGGCGGTCTTCAGCCCCAACATCATGGGGTACCTCTGGAGCAAGTTGGGCTACGGGGCGCTGCTGTTTGCCACGGCGATTACCAACGACAGCATTGCGGATTCGTTGGCCCAGCCGGAAAACCGTGCCCTGTACACCGAACTGGGCCGCGAAGTCTTGCGCGTCACGGTGGCGCACGGCGTGACGCCCGAAGCCTTCAACGGCTTTGACCCGGCGGCCTTTTTGCCTCAGGCCAGCACCGCCGAGGCGCATGCCAGCCTGGATGAACTGGTGGCCTTCAACCGCCGCAGCGCCAAAACCCACAGCGGGATCTGGCGGGATCTGGCGGTTCGCAAGCGCCGCACCGAGGTCGACGCGCAGCTGGGCTGGGTGGTGCATTTCGGCCGGGAACACGGCGTGCCCACGCCCCTCTCGGCCCGGCTGGTCGAACTGATTCACGAAATAGAAGACGGAAAACGCGAACTGAGCCGGGGCAACCTGGCCGAATTGCGGGCCGCGCTGCCCCACCCCTCAGATCAGGTTCAGGAGGCGACACTATGAACGTTCAGTTTAGAGAACAGACCGTCCTGGTGACCGGGGCCGCACAGGGCTTTGGCCGGGCCATTGCCCTGGCTTTTGCCGAACGGGGGGCCAACGTCTACGCCTGCGATGTGCTGGACGACAGTTTGCAGGAAACTGCGGGCTTGGCCGAGGGGGCAGGCACGCCGATTCGGGTTCGCCGCGTCGACGTGACCGATCAGGACGCCGTACAACACCTGGTGGATGAGGCGGTGCTGGACACCGGCCGCGTAGACGTGTTGGTCAACAACGCAGGAGGCGTGCTGGGTCAGGTGGGCCGCCCGCTGGAAGAAATCACTCCACAGGACTGGCGGGCCATTTTCGGCGTCAATGTGGACGGCGCCTTCCTGTTTGCACAGGCCGCCGCCCCCCACATGAAGCGTCAGAAGTCGGGCCGGATCATCAACATCAGCAGTGGCGCGGGCCTCGGCATCAGCCTGACGGGCATTCAGGCCTACGCCAGTGCCAAGGCCGCGCAGATCGGCCTGACCCGCCAGCTGGCCCATGAACTGGGAGAGTGGGGGATTACCGTCAACAATGTGGCGCCGGGGTTTGTCCGCAGCAACCCCACCACCGAGCGTCAGTGGCAGAGTTACGGCGAGGAAGGCCAAGCGCGTCTGCTGAACAACATTGCCCTCAAACGGCTGGGCACCCCGCAGGACATTGCCCACGCGGTGCTGTTTTTCGCCTCCGAACAGGCTGGATGGATCAGCGGGCAAGTGCTGAGTGTGGACGGCGGCAAATGAGCCGCGCTTCAGAAGCTTCAGCTGGTACCGCACCCCCTGAACTGGCACAGGTCTTGTCTGTCTTGAAAGCGCGGGCCGATGCGTCGCTGGCCGAGTTGATCGAGTTTGCCAGTATTCCCAGCATCAGTGCCCAGTCTCAGCACGCGCCCGACATCCAGCGGGCCGCCGACTGGCTGGCGGCGCGGTTGCGGCAGGCTGGACTGGACACCGTAGAACTCTGGCCCACCGCCGGACATCCCGCCGTGTACGCCGAGTGGTTGGGGGCCAAGGGTGCGCCGACCATTCTGGTGTACGGCCATTACGATGTGCAGCCGCCCGACCCCCTGGAGCGCTGGAACACTCCGCCTTTTACCCCCACTGTCGTCGGAGACCGCATCTATGGGCGCGGCGTCAGCGATGACAAGGCCCCCCTGCTGCTGACCGTGCAGGTCGCGGACGCCTACCTGTCCTCCACTGGACGGTTGCCGGTCAATGTCAAATTTTTGTTCGAGGGTGAGGAAGAAGTGGGCAGCGTCCATCTGCCCGCGCTGGTGGCCGAGCGTGCCGGGCGGCTGCGGGCCGACTTTGTGCTGAGTGCCGACGGCGGCATGTGGAGTGCCGAAACGCCGTCGCTGACGGTCAGTGCCCGGGGAATTGCAGCCCTGGAATTGACGGTGCGCGGGCCAGCCAAAGACCTGCATTCGGGTCGGCACGGGGGCAGCGTTCATAACCCGCTGCACGCCATCGCCGCGCTGGTGGCTGGCCTGCACGACGACCGGGGCCGGGTGGCGGTGGCCGGGTTTTATGACGGCATAGAAGAGCGCACGCCCGAGCAGCGTGACTCCACGGCCCAGCTGCCCTTCAGTGATGAGGCCTACCTCGCTCAGACAGGAGCGCCCACCACCTACGGCGAGGAAGGGTTGGGCACGCTGGAGCGCCAGTGGCACCGGCCCACGCTGGAACTGAACGGCCTGTGGGGCGGGTACACCGGAGAAGGCAGCAAAACAGTGCTGCCCAGCGAGGCCCACGCCAAAATCACCTGCCGTCTGGTGCCCGGACAGGATCCCGCCCGCATTTCGGCGCTGATCAAGGCCCACCTGCACGCCCACCAGCCGCCGGGCGTCACCCTGGACGTGCGCCTCAGCGACCACCAGGCCCGCGCCTATCATCTGCCCCAGGGCCACCTGGGCGGACAGGTGGCGCGGCAGGTGTTGGCCGAGGTCTACGGTCAGCCGCCGCTGGAAGTGGGCATGGGCGGCAGTATCCCTGTGCTGGACACCTTCTTGGGCACACTGGGTCTGCATACCGTGTTTTTCAGTTTTGCGGTGGGAGACGAGGACATCCACGCCCCCAACGAGTTTTTCCGGATCGCCAGACTGGCAGAAGGGCAGGAATCCTGGGCACGCTACTGGGGGGCCCTGGCCGCCGGGCAGGAGCCGCGTGGCTGAATTGGGCCAACCTGCGCTGCTGGCCGAGTGGACAGCGCTGCTGGCCCAGGAAGATGACCTGACCTGCACGGTCAGCGATGTGTTGGGGCGTGGGGCCGCATTGGGAGCCGACTTCCGCCCGGTCTGGCCCTCTGCGAAGTTTGTTGGCCCCGCCGTAACCGTCCGGACTCTGGGCAGTGACCTGAGCGCTGTCTTTGCTGGAATCGAGGCGGCGGCTCCGGGCAGCGTGCTGGTCAGCGATTCGCACGGCGTCCGTCACTCGGCCTTCTGGGGAGAGCGCACCACCCGCGCAGCGCTGGCGAGAGGCCTCCGGGGGGCAGTGATCGACGGGGCCTGCCGCGACGTGCGGGCCATCACCGCCCTTGGGTTTCCGGTGTTCAGTACAGGCGTGACCCCCAACGCGGGCCTGCGGCTGGGCCAGGGCACCATTCAGGAACCGGTGGCCCTCGGCGGCGTGCCCGTGCTGCCCGGTGATCTGATCGTGGCCGATGACAACGGGGTCGTGGTCGTTCCTCAGGGCAGAACAGAGGAGACGCTGCGCCAGGTTCGGGCCGCGCTGCAAGCGGAAGCGGCTCTGCGCCTGCCTTCACCCTCCGCCCCCTTCAAGGAGAAGAGTCATGACAGAATTTAAACGGCGTTCGGCAGAACTCAACGACCTCCTGTGCGTGCTGAACGTGCTGACCTGGGACGCCCGTACCCAGATGCCTGCGGGCGGCACGGCGGCCCGCGCCCATCAGATGGCGACCATCAGCGGCGTGGCGCGTGAACGCCTGCTGGATCCGGCCTTTGAACAGGCCGCCCAGCAGGTGACCGGAAACGAGGTGGACACCCGCGCGGCCCAGCAAGCCCTGGAAGCCGTAGCCGCGATGCGCCGCGTACCCGCCACCCTGACCCACGATCTGGCTCTCCTCAAAAGCGAGTCGCAGGTGCTGTGGGCACAGGCCAGAAGCACCGGCAAATTTGCCACCTTCGCCCCGGCCCTGGAACGGATGGTCGATCTGAACCGCCAGTTGGCCGACGCCCTGGGCTACGAGGATCATCCCTACGACGCGCTGCTGAATACCTATGAACCGGGCCTGACCGTGGCGACCCTGCTGCCGCTGTTCGGTCGTCTGCGGGCCCATCATGTGGAGCTGTTGCAGGCCATTCAGGATCAACCTCAGCCCCGCAGCGACTTTCTGACGCGCCAGTATCCCGCCCCCCAACAAAAAGAGTTTTCTCTGGCGATGGCGCAACTGTTCGGCTACGACACCGAGCGGGGCAGGCTCGACGAATCCGCGCACCCGTTCGAAATCAGTTTTACGCGGCAGGACGTGCGGATCACGACCCGCTTTCAGGAACACTTTCTGCCGGCGGCCCTGTTCGGCACCCTGCACGAGGCTGGGCACGCGATGTACGAACAGGGCGTTCACCCGGACCTCAGCCGCTCGGTGCTGACCAGCGACCTGTTGGGCCTGTACGCGGTCGCCGGGGCCAGTTACGGCACCCACGAAAGCCAGTCGCGCCTGTGGGAAAACCGGATCGGCAGGTCGCGCGGGTTCTGGAATCTGCAGTATCCGCTTCTTCAGGCCACCTTCCCCGAGCAACTGGCCGACGTGGGTGTGGCCGAGTTCCACCGCGCGGTCAACCGGGTGCAGCCCAGCCTGATCCGGGTAGAAGCCGACGAACTGACCTACGACCTGCACATCATGTTGCGCGTGGACTTGGAACGCGCCCTGATCGGCGGCGAACTGAGTGTGCAGGATCTCCCCGAAGCCTGGAACAGCCGGATTCAATCTGACCTGGGCCTCACCGTGCCCTCGGATTCGCAGGGCGTCTTGCAGGATATTCACTGGTCGTCGGGTATGTTCGGCTCTTTTCCGACCTATACCATCGGTAACGTCATGGCGTCGCAGTTTTATCAGGCCGCCGAACAGGCGCTGCCAGAGTTGGCGGCGCACCTGTCGGCGGGCGATTACGCGCCTCTGCGCCAGTGGCTCACCGAGCAGATCTATCAGTATGGCCGGACGTTTACGCCCCACGAACTGCTGGTCAGAACCACGGGCAGCGGCCTTGATCCCGCGCCCTACCTCCAGTACCTGACCGACAAATACAGCGACCTGTACGGGCTGAAAGGGGAGACCACCTCGTTTCCCGCCGCCTCACACTGAACCACGCTGTGTTCGCCCGTATCCAGACGGCTCCGGCGGTCTGGTTCCCACCCCCCCTCAGGAGGAACACCCATGCAGCAAACAACTGAACAGCAAACGACCGGAAAACTCAGCGGCAAAATCGCCCTCGTTACCGGAGCGTCCAGCGGAATCGGGGCGGCCACGGCCCTGGCTCTGGCCCAGGAAGGAGCCGCAGTGGCCCTCGTGGCGCGGCGTCAGGACCGATTGGAACAGCTGGCCCAGAGCATTCAGGAGGCTGGGGGCCGGGCCGCCGTCATCGTGGCCGACATCGCCCAGCCGGAACAGGCGCGGAATGCGGTGGCACAGACCGTGAGCCAGTTGGGCGGCCTCGATATTCTGGTGAACAACGCTGGCCTGATGCTGCTGGGGCCGGTGGCGGGTGCCGACCCCGACGACTGGCACCGCATGATGGACCTGAACGTGCTGGCGCTGATGCACCTGACCCAGGCGGCTGTAGCCGTGATGAAGCCCAAGCAGAGCGGCCATATCGTCAATATTTCCTCGGTGTCGGGGCGGGGGGCCAGCCCGACCAGTGCCGGATACAGCGCCACCAAATGGGCCGTCGGCGGCTTTAGCGAAGGCCTGCGGCAAGAAGTTCGCCTTGACCGCATTCGCGTGACGGTGATCGAGCCGGGGGTCGTGGCCACCGAATTGACCGACCACATCACCCATCAGGACACCAAAACCACCTATGAGAGCCGCATCAGCACCATGGTTCCGCTGGAAGCCGAAGACATCGCGGCAGCCGTGGTGTACGCCGTGACCCAACCCGAACGGGTCAACGTGAATCAACTGCTGATTCGCCCGCTGGATCAGGGTTAGGACGCTGGAGAGCGAGGACAGACGTTGCTCGGGAGCAGGGGTCAGGATCCGGCAGGTCTGGGTTGATTCGGGTGACCACCACTGCGGCGTTCTGCTTTGACCTCATCCCGGTAAATGCCCGGCCCACCGGAGGGGCAGCCGCTCCACCTTCAGGCCATGGGCTGGCCTCGCTGCGTTGACCCACCGGGGTTCTGTGACAGCGGTTGCCTCTCCCGTGTCCTGACAGGTTCAAGACCTATAAACTCTGTGTCGACGTTCAGGTTGCTGGGGCCAGCTCTGTGAAACCTTTGACGCCGACTTGCGGGCCGGCACTGCCACCTGACCAAGGACGTGTGGGACGCCCACGGCGCAACCTACGATCTAGAATCCGAGTTGACTCCCCCCCCGCTTGACCATCGACCAGCCCAGCCTCGAAACAGGCGTAAAAATGCTCTACGCCGCCCCGCTGAACTGGGGGCAGCTCGGCCCAGTTGCCGTGCTCCCGCTGCCCGCCAGCATTGGCGTAGAATGACCCGTGACACTTCTTGCCGCTCCGTTCTATCTGGCCCATCTGGCATGACCAAGAAGGCGGCCAAAGAGACGGCATTGGGGGCGACGGAACGCGTCACGGCCCTGGATGTGGTGTTGCCGGGCGGCCTGGGCACGGGCCTGGGAACGGCGCTGGAAAGTGTGCCCACTGGCGGCCACGACGAACTCAATGTGGCGCGGCTTTCGCTGATCAGCGCCCAGTCCCGTGTTCCGGCCAGTTACACGAGCTGGACACGCACCTATCAGGCCGGAGAAACGACCGTAACGGTGACCTGCACAGCGCTCACCGGACATGTCGTGCCGCACGGCCTCGACAACGACGTGATGGTCGCCATCATCAACCTCTACCTGGAAGACGGCTGCCCCGAAGACGGCACCATCCGGGTCACGATGCACCGGTTGCTGCAAGCGGCGGGGCTGAGCGGCAGCGCCCACTATTACCGGGAAGTGCGCCAGTGCCTGCGCAGGCTCCAGAGCACCTCCTACCAAATCGTGCAGGGCTGGTGGGTGCAGGGCCGTCAGCGCCATGTAGACGCCACCTTCAACTACCTCTGGAAAGTCACGGCGACCCGCGAAGACGACGACGATATCCGCAGCGCCCTGGAAATCCGGCTGCCCGACGAGGTGGCCCGCAGCATCCGGGACGGCTACGTCAAACCGCTGGATCTCGGCGTGTACCGCGACCTGAGCAGTCCGCCGGTGCGGGCGGTGTACCGGGTCTTGGACGCCCTGCGCTGGGACTCGGGATCGGCCCAGGACCGCGTGACGGTCAACCTGCTGGAATGGGGCGAGCGCCTCAGCATCTACAGCGCGGAGCCGGACAAGATTCGCCGGGTGCTGCAGCCCGCCCATGACGAATTGACCCAGCGCGGCATTCTGATAGGCGTCGAGATTGAGGGACGCGGCAAGGCGCAGCAGCTCACGTATGTCTTCGCGCCCGCTGCCCGCCTGCCAGATCCCGAACTGCTCCAGGAACTGACCCGGCGCGGCATGTATCCGGCCGTGGCCGGGAAATACCTGCATGACCACCCAGACCCGGCCCCCGTGCAGCGGGCGCTGCGGCAATTCGATGCTTACCCCGGACGCAAGCAAAATGCCGGAGCTTTACTGCGCGACATGCTGATTCATCCGGAGCGCTATGACGACCCCGCGTCTTTGCCCGCGTCCCCCCCCGTGTCCAAGCCAGACCGGACACGCCCACTGGCACAGCCGCAGCCGGCTTTGCTCGAGCAGGAAGTCGAAGCCGCACAGATGGCAGAACTCTTGTCGCTGACGCCAGCGCGGCAGCTCTCCCGTCTCGAACATCAACTGACCTTTATGCAGGTGACGCCGCACCTTTCCGTCGCTGACCGGGAACGGCTGAAACGGGCGGTGCTGGGCCGGCAGGTTGCTGTGGTTGATCTTCTTCAGGTGTTGCTCCGGAATCTTGCCCAATCGCCAGAAGAACGGGCCAGCTTGATTCGGGCAACTCTTCCGGAGTGAGGCGGGCCAGCGCCACCCTCTGTCTGCCCACGCGGAGTGGTGATGCTCTAGTCCGCGTGCATTCGTCAAGTTTGGGGGGAATAGAAGCCCGAATCCTTGAAACAACGTCACAGACGAGATAAATAAAAGTTCGTCAAGTTTGGGGGAAACCGAGTTACACGTTCGTCAAGTTTGGGGGAAGCGTTCGTCAAGTTTGGGGGAAGTGAATTCGTCAAGTTTGGGGGGAACAGGAAAAACCTCCACTGACACGCATCTTCGAAGGCAATCAAATTTTCTTCGTCAAGTTTGGGGGGAATGGAGGAACGTTCGTCAAGTTTGGGGGAAACGTTCGTCAAGTTTGGGGGGAACTGGGCTTTTTCTTCGTCAAGTTTGGGGGAAACGTTCGTCAAGTTTGGGGGGAAATGGACTTACATAATCGCGAAAACCGTGTTCTACACGGTAAACGTGCCAAGCCTCCTGTAACTCACTGATGATTGATGATGTATTTTTCTTTAAAAACAAAAAAAAACATCAATCATAGAGAGCCGCGTGTCTGGAGAGCTCCGCAACTAGAGAGGGTCTGAAAGGCAGGGTGTCAAAGAACGAATCAGCAGGTACCCTGTTGATCCTGCAAAGCAGTCTTTCGCTTGCTTTTGAAGGCTTCGTCGTACGGCACCTCTGAAGTGACGACTGCACATCCAAATCCGAGCAACTTCCGAACCTAGGGCCACTGTTGGAGGCTTTTCACGCGCACGGATCTGCCGACGGTAGTGTCCCACGGGGCCTTTACATTTCATGGCGCCGACGGTGGCAAGGTCAGCGGCGCGACGGAAATGTTCGTTTCCAGTTTCCGAGATGTGAGCTGATCCCGTCATTCCTCCTGATTGATGTTGGGCTGGTGCAATGCCTACGCAGGTGGAGAGTTGACGACTGGACTGCAGGCCGTGAAAGCCCTGAGTCTCAGCGAGCACGCTGACGGCCGTTCCGAAGCCAGAACCAGGAACCGTCAATAACAGGGCTAAAGGTTCGGAGAGCGCTGTATTCAGGGGCACGAGAGCCTGCCTGGCGCGTTCGAGAGCGGTCACCTGTTCTTTAAGCATGTGGTGCGTTGTTGGACCAGAGCCATGACTGTGGTGATGCCGCGGGCTTTGTGCTGGAGAGCAGGCAGCCGATTGCGCTCCTGAGTCAAGGTTTGCAGCAACGTGCCGCGCTTCCGAATCAAGGCTTTTCATTCCTCGACTGAGGCGAGTGGAGATTCCCAGAGGCTGGGCTGCGTCACCACGCCATACCGCGGGAGTGATTTCATCGTCCACCGTGTCGGTCTTGCCGCGTCGCAAGACTGACCGAGCAAACAGCTTGATCTGCGCCTCATTGATCGCACTGCCTGGGCAGCCAGCCTTATGAAGGGTCAGCGCGCACGTGTCCCAAGACACGCCCGTCACTTCCATGACCACCTGTAGGTCAGGCTAGAGGCAGGCGCCCATTGATTCTGGTGACCGCTCTGTTTCTCGGCACCGCAGACGCGGCCACCACCATCACCACCAGTACCGCCAACTTGCGCCGCGCTCCATAAGCCACCGCTCTGCCGTCGTCACGGTCATCCCACGCAAAATGGCCTTGACCCTCGCCTGCAACGGTGACTGATCGCGCACCTCCTACACAGGGCAAGGCGGGTACGTGTCGCGCTCGCTCACCAAGACCGTGACGCGGAGTGCGCCGCTGGCAACGTCTCAGACGTCCGTGACCCCTGCCGCCCCGGGCAACGTCTATTACGCCAACTGCACGGCGGTACGGGCGGCGGGCGCTGCTCCTCTCCAGCGCGGGCAACCGGGGTACCGCCCTCGCCTCGACCGCGACAACGGCGGCCAAGCCTGCGAGTGAGGGGCGGGCCACTGATCTGCCTAACCGCCGACCTTTCACTGTTTTTTCGGCTGAGGCTGGAGCCCTTCTCCGGTCTCCTTAAAGCCACATCGCCAGCAGCTTCTCGCCTTTCGGCGTGAGCCCGTAGGTGTCGCTGAGTCCGGATTTGTCTCGCGCGCCGTGCGGCTTGAGGTAGCCCTCTCCCACCAACTTGCGCATCATCAGTCCCTCGAACCGGCTCTTGGGCCGGGAGTAAGGAGCCAACGCCGCCAAGATGTCCGGCTGGCCGATGACGACGGGCGGCTCAAGGTCTGTCTGGCCGCCCACCATGGCCCGCAAGATCAAGGGCAGCAATTCGCTGAGGCGATCTGTCCCCGCTGGTGGTGTGGGGGGCGCAGAGCTGGGCCGGGCTGTCGCCAGACGGGGGGACTCTGAATCGGCGGCGTCTCGGCGCAGATGCTTGAGATGATCCGGCAAACGCTGCTTATGCATGCGGAAAGAACCCATATCACAAGCTAGTGTCCGCACCCTGCGGGGAGATGACGGCCCCCTCCAGAACCCTTCAGCGTTGAGGGGGGTTGCTCCCGGTTGCCCCCAGAACGCGGAGGCTGCTCCGGGTCTACGGGACGGACTGGATAGAGATCATCCAGAGGGGGTCATGGTGGCAGAAGGCGAACACTGAGCCTGTCCTCAGGCCACTGGCCCTGCAGAGTTCGTTCGCGGGCCACCGCCGAAGTCTCCTGCCTTAGAGGAGGGCGCCTTCCCGTTGCCAGAGGTCTGCGGCTCACTGGAGACGGCAGAGAGCTGGCCACGTGCCTCTCACCCCGTGTTGGCTGAAGAGCGGCCCACCGGCCTGCTGGATTGGATTCACGTTCATCCGGCTTCCTTGACCAGGGCAGCCACTGGGTTCGTTCATGCAGTCGGTTCCCTGCGCCCCAGTGACCACGCCCTGTCAAGGTGGGCCACGGCCGCAGGTGACGCCAGAGAGCCTGCCCTCCACCTCTGTGCCGGGACGGGGGTTGACGCGTCTGAGCGTCAGCCACTGCTGCTCAGACGCCTCATGCGCTGGAACCAGGCCCAGCCCTCACCTGAGTCTGGTGTTCAGCCTGCAGCGCCCGTCCACTCGAGAAAGCGGAGGAGTTCAGGGGCCAACCGCCGCTGCACGCTGGGCTCCAGAGGATGGGCACTGCCGGGGATGACCAGCAACTGACCTTGTGGGAGAACCCGGTAGGCCGCAACGGTTTCTTCTAGGCTGACCATGCGGTCGTGGTCGCCTACCGACAGCTGTACGGGCATTTGCAGGTTGCTCAGCACGGTAGCGTCAATTGCTGGCCTGTCACCCAGAACAATCAGCAGGTCTGCCACGCGCTGGGTCAGCAGGCGCCAGTGCTGGGGAGAATGCAGCTGTTCCAGCGAAGCGGCAACCGCAGGGGCTTTTTCCAGCAGGCGGTCTGGGTCTAAGCCCCGCACTTCACGTGCCGCGGCCTCTGGCGTCCAAGCGAGTTTGGTGGCGTGCGCGTAGACGCCTTTGACCCGGCTGGGATGCTGTTGCGCCAGCAGCAGGCCCACATACCCGCCCAAGCTGTATCCGAAAATCTGGGCCTGCTCTATCCCCTGGCGGTCGAGGTCACCAATCACCGCGTCCACCATGTCTTGAAGCCGGAGGAGGTCAGGCACCGGGCTGCCGCCATGCCCAGGCAGATTGAGCGAGACCAGCTGTGCCGACGGGGCAAGCGCGGCAGCGAGTGGGGCCAACGAAGCGCCCGTCTGAAGCGCTCCATGCAGCAAAACCAGGGTCGGGTAAGCAGACACGGCTTATTTTACCCAAGTTGGTCTGGTGCCACCTTGAGCCGGCCTAAACGGGATCTGCTGGGCACGGAACTGTGCGGAGGCGAGGGGCAGTGCCGGCTGTGGTTTACAGTGCGCTATGGAGTACATGCGGCTTGGCCAGACTGGACTGAAAGTGTCCCGAATTGCTCTTGGAACCATGACCTACGGTGATCCAGCGTGGCGGGATTGGGTCTTGCCCGAAGACCAGAGCCTGCCGTTTATCGTGCGGGCGCTGGAGCTCGGGATCAATTTTTTTGACACGGCGGACGTGTACTCGCTGGGCAAAAGCGAGGAGGTGCTGGGCCGGGCCTTGACGCAGCATGCCCGGCGCGATCAGGTCATTATTGCCACCAAAGTTTTTAGCCGGATGGGGCCAGGAGTCAACGAAGCCGGGCTGTCGCGCAAACACATTATGGACGCTGTTCAGGCCAGCCTGAAACGCCTCGGCACCGACTATATCGACCTCTACCAGATTCATCGGTTTGACCCGGAAACGCCCCTCCTCGAAACCATGACCGCCCTGCATGATGTGGTGCGGATGGGAGCGGTGCGCTATATCGGCGCGAGCAGCATGCTGGCCTACCAGTTCGCCAAGATGCAACATGTGGCAGACCTGCATGGCCTCACCCGTTTTGTGAGCATGCAAAACCATTACAACTTGGTCTACCGTGAAGAAGAGCGCGAGATGCTGCCGCTCTGCCGTGAGGACGGAATCGGCGTGATTCCTTGGAGCCCGCTGGCCCGAGGCTTCTTGGCCGGAAACCGGCAAGCTGGGGAGGCGCGAACCATTCGGGCACGCAGTGACAAGTTCAGTGAGGCGATGTACCGCACTGAAGACGATTACGCTGTGCAGCAGCGCGTGGCCGAGGTCGCTGGCCGCTTGGAGGTCACGCCTGCGCAGGTGGCGACGGCGTGGCTGCTGCACCAGCCGGGCGTGACGGCGCCAATCGTAGGCGCCAGCAAGATGCCGCACCTGGAAGACGCCGTGGCGGCCCTCAGCGTCAAGCTCACGCCTGCCCATCTTCAGGCGCTGGAAGAACCGTACCGGCCTCATCCTGTCTTGGGCATCTGACTGCAGGCTTCTTCCACAGGCCAGGCCCGGGAGCAAGGCGGCACCGATTTGTGATTGATCCGTTGACGCTCAGGATCACCCGAGCCCTCATCCCGATCACGGCGCTCCGTTGACCCACCACTCCAACCGAAGTGCAAAAGAGCACCACTGTGCCGACCGGGCCACCTACTTTGTGTAAGGCTCCCGGACTGACGTCACTCCGTTGCTCTTCGGGCTGGAGGATTTGGTGGAGCCGGAGCCAGGGAGTTTCTCCTTCTCCTCACGCCGTGGCGGTCAGGCGCGTCAACGGGCGCATGGCCAGCATGCCCAGCAGCGGCCCCGCAGAGAGGGCGGCAAACGCTCCTGGCCAGCCCCACACACGCACCAGGAGCGGCACCAATGCAATGCTGGCGGCCGTCAGGGTGAAGCCGAGGGCCAACTGCGCGGTCAGGGCCGTTCCCACGTAGGCGGGGTCGGCCAATTCACTGGCAAGGGCCGAGAACTGGGCGGAGTCGGCAATGATCCAAAACCCCCAGACCAGGCTCACGGCCAGCAGCAGGAGCGGTTCAGCCCCTGCCCAGACCAGTCCCGCGAGCACCAGCGCGCAGCCGCCTGACATTCCCATGGCCAACATGGTGAGGCGCGCCCGGCCCCAGCGGTCTGCCAGCACGCCGCCCAGGTAACACCCGGCGGCCCCCACACCAATCACCGCGAAGGTGGCGAACGCCGCGGTCCCTGTAGGATCGGGCACCCTGTTTTCCGACAACAGCTGGGCAAAGAAGGCACCGAACCAAGCCCACAGCGCATACAGCTCCCACATGTGGCCCAAATACCCAAGGGTGACCCGGCTGAGCTGTCGTTCAGTGAGGATCTGCCATGCCCGCGCAGGCTGAAAAGCCGGAGCAGGCCTCTGGTAGGGGCCGCTCGGCACCCGCGAGGCCAGCACGCCGCCCAGGACGGCCAGCAGACTGGTGGTGACGATGACTGCTTGCCACTGGGTGCCCCCCAGTCCGTTGATCAGGTGCGGCAAGGCCGAGCCGAGCGTGAGCGCACCGACCATCACGCCAAGCGCGACGCCGCGTCCTGTGCGGAACCAAGCAGCCATGGCCTTAAGGGCCGGAGGATACACCAGGGCCAGCGCGGCCCCCGTTAGGGCCCGCACCGCCAGCGCAAGCAGAAAGTCGCTGACAAACAGTAACCCCAGATTGGCACCTGCTGCCAACAGCGCTCCGGCCCAGATCAGCTGCTGGCCCGGAGCGCGGTCGGCCAGATTGAGGGCCGCGCTGAGCAGCGCTCCCAACACGAACCCCAGTTGTACAGCCAACGTGAGTCCGGCGGCCGCGCTGTCCGTCAGCGCCCACACGGCCCGGAAATGCGGCAGCACGGCCGCTGCTGAAAACCACGGAGACATGGCGAGCAACACGGCGCAGGCCAGCCCAGTGAGCGCCGACCATTGACCAGGGACACGGTCGGGCACCGCGGCGGGAGTTGTCATGCCGCTCAGCTTAGTGGCTTAGCCCCCCTTGACGCGGCTGACCATTCCAGAGCCCCCCGGCTGCAGGGTAGACCTTATGAGCTCGGCGGCATGAACGCCCTCCCTCGCCAGGTGACAGGTGCCGTTCTGTGGGGCAAGAGTTTCCATGCAGGGATGTATTGCGACAGCAACGAAGGCCCTTGAGGTGGGGATTGAAATTCCCCGGTCTCGTGGGCCTTCATGCGAAGTGTCTCTGCCTCGCTCCTCCAGCCTACCGCTCAGCATCGTCACCGCGTTGTTGAACCGTGCCACCAGTGTGAGTGGCATCGCCCCCTGCAGTACCGTCCGGAAAAGCACCCTGTCCTGTGCCAGTCCCTGGCACAGCCATCGTTCACGACGAACCAGGATCTTCAGCGCCTTCTTGGGAAGGCGCCACAGGGCGCGTTCTTGGCCATGGACTTTGTGATGGTGCCGCACGCGGGGCTGGAGATGGAGGATCTGAACTTTCACTCCAGCAGTCAGGTGCGGATTCAATTGGGACATCCGTTCACCTCAGCGGCCCTGGTGAAGTTCGGGGCCGATCCGACGCCGCTGTTGGAGCGGTTCAAAGTCTCTGGCCCGTTGGAGACGCCCGCGTATCCGTACCGCACCGCGACCCAAGAGCTGATTCACACCGTCACCCCGTGCCGGGAGGCAGGGGGGGTCCATCGCTGAAGTGCTGCTGGATGGAGCGTGTGGACGAGATGAGGTCGTGACCTTCAGTCACGACACCCAGATTCCTGTCCTGGAGCGCGCCAAGCGGAACATGAGTGTTCACGTTGAGGGTGAGTCTCTCACCCTCAACGCTCTGGCTGAGCGCTTTCCTCCCGAACGGTGCCCTCTCGATGCCGAGTTGGGATGGCGTGTCCGTCGGCTCCCCGTGTCGCGTGACGTCGGGGCGTTCGATGTGCTGATCCTTTGGCGCAGGGTTCACGGCGAATGGAGTTGCTTCTTCCTATTCAGCACGTTTGACCCTGCCTTGACCGTCCGGGCGCTGCCGCGGGCCTGGAAGTGATTCACCGCTTGATGAAGCAGCATCTCTGTCTAGGACGCTGCCGCTGCCAAACCATCCAAGCTCAAGACAACTGGGCCTGGTGCGTGGTCGAGGCTCTTCATGCGGTGCTGCTCGTCCGTCAGGAGCAGCTGCAATTGACGTAGCAAGCGGCTCAGCGCCGAGCGGCACAACACACGGAATTGTACGTCCTGACCGAGGTGCAGCCTGTGCCACAACAACTCCACGCCGCCTGACACGCGATTGGGATAACCGTGGAAACTCTTGATCCGAAAAAGCCATCCGGGCTCACTGGAGCCAAATTTCAGAGGACGTGGACGGGCTGATCACCCACGGCCCACCGCGCGGCGTGCTCGACCGGTTGCAGCCCACTGGACTGCCGGTCGGGTGTCCCCATCTGCTGGAGACAGTCCACCGGGTGCGCCCCGGCCTGCACGTCTTCGGCCATATCCGCGAGGGGTACGGCAGGGTGGCGAGCGTGTCCCAGGCAGTTATGGGAACTGAGAACCTTCCGCGTTCATGACCCCGGCGCTACTCGCAGGCCCGCCCGTCGCCGTCGCCATCCAGCCCGGATCGGTACCCCGGTTGTGATCTTGCTAGGGTTCTGTGGAGGAGGAGTTCAGTCTGACCGACAATGGAGACTGACATGACCGCCAGTAAAAACCACTACACCGCCGAGTTCAAAGAAGAAGCCGTGCGTCTGGTGATCAGCAGCCAGAAAAGCTGCGCTGAGATCGCCCGCAACTTGGGTGTTCCACCGTATTTAGTCGTACGCTGGAAACAGCATCACGAGCAACAAGGGGCGGTGGGCCGCCCCCAATTCACCGGACGCGGCGTCGCCGCGTTGAGTGAGCAGGAAGCGCGGTTCAAGAAGCTAGAACGAGAGCTGGAAATTACCCGTCAGGAACGCGATATTCTGAAAAAAGCACTGGCCTTCTTCGCCAAAGACCACTAATTTACGGGTTCATTGAGCAGCATCGGCATGAGTACAGCATTGAGCGGCTGTGCAAGACGCTCGGTGTCGGGGTCAGTGGCTATTTTGCGTGGTGGAAAGGCCCAAAACTGCTATCGGGTGGAAGACGTCGCTCTGACCGAGGCCATTCGAACCATTCATCAAGTCAGTAGGGGCACCTACGGTGCCCTCGTGTCAAGCCGCACTCGTGGACGAGGAAAACAGGTCAGCCGAGCACGAATTACTCGGCTGATGAAGGCAGCAGGACTGAAGGCTCGCTGCAAGCGGAAATTTCGCGTGACCACCAATTCAAAACACCCGCACCCAGTGGCCGAAAATCTACTGAATCGCGAATTTGTTGCCGAACAACCCAATCAGAAATGGGTGACGGATATTACCTATTTACCCGTGGCTGAGGGCTGGATGTACCTCGCTGTGGTGATGGATCTGTTCTCTCGCAAAATCGTGGGTTGGGCCATGCGGGCCACCCTGCAGACCGAGTTGGTCGTCGCTGCGCTGGACATGGCACAGCAGATTCGGCGTCCTGGACAAGGATTGCTCCATCATTCGGACCAGGGAATTCAATATGCGAGTCGCGGTATCGACAAGCACTGGAGCGCCTCCAGGCGCTCAAAGTATGAGCCGAAAGGAGACTGCTGGGACAACGCGGCGATGGAGAGCTTCTTCGCCACCCTCAAGCTGGAACTGGAACTCGACACAGCACAAGGAAACCGCGCTGACACACGTAATCTGGTCTTTGAGTGGATTGAGGTGTTTTACAACCGCGAGCGTCGTCACTCTAGCTTGGGGTACCGCTCACCGACTCGCTTTGAGCAACACCGCGCCACACTGAACTGATCCTCCACGAAGGCATTGCAATATCAGCCCTTGATGCCCAGGGTTTTGTCGATGATCTCAAAGACCGCCTGAAGCCAAATCAAACCTAGCGTTGCTCGGCGGCGTCGGCCAGTGACGTTCTGACGTTGCTGTCTGTCAGCCTTTGCCATACCTCCCTGCCACATGTGTGGGCAGGAGGCCAGACCCATGAATGACGTGATGATGACGGCGCATGCTGAGCAGCAAGACAACTCAACGGACTCCCAGTCAGCGACAAACCTTCTTGGGTGCGGGTAAAGAGAGGTCGTCTGAACCCCCTGAATGGTCAGCCTGCGTGGCAACAGACTGCGTATGCCGATGTGCATTGCCGCTCGTCATGAAAGGCCATGGAAGCACGCTGGTCTGATCGGCTCCTGGCCCGCAAGACCGCAATGCCAGGCTTCTGAGTGTCTGGGTGACACGTCAAGCATTGCTGGGGCGGTTCCGACCTGCAGGTGTTGTCCTGGATGATCGGAACCCATGCCTTAGAGTGAGAAGGGTTGTGGCCTCTTCAGTTCCAATCCACTGCCTTGTGACCTGCTTGGCAGCAGCGTTGAATACGAATTGGCTAAGCCTCGTTCAACTTGAAGCAGCGGTTCAGGGACGGAGTTCCGCGACATTGTGCCGCTGGTCAGCACCTCATCTCCACTCCTTCGGTGAGCAGGAGTTTCCAAGTCTCCCCACTTCCCGCCGATCTCGTGAGCCTCAACCTCATCCGTGACCAAGCCCCAGGAGACCGTTCATGAGCGACGTTGATAGCCCCAAGCCAAGCTTGACCCTCCTCGACACCTCGCTCCCCGACTACCCGACCCTGTACAGCACGTTCGTGTCGTACCCCGCTGCCTCTGCTGATGGGCTGCGGATTTCTGGCAAACTCCAGGTGCCACAGGGCGTGCCTGAACCGCTGCCCGCCGTCGTGATTCTGCACGGCTCGGCCGGCATAGACTCACGGGGTGTCCTGCATGCCCTCGACCTGAATCTGGCGGGCTTTGTGACACTCGAAATTGACATGTGGGGCGCGCGCGGTCTCGCAGGTGGATCGGAAGGGCGGCCTCAAGCCGCCTGGGACAACCTGCCCGATGCCTACGGCGCCTACCGCTTCCTGGCGGACCTGCCACAGGTTGATGCCGGACGCCTCGGCATCATGGGCTTTTCCTGGGGAGGTGTCGTCACGATGCTGAGCGCGACCCAGCGGTACAACGCCCAATATCTGCCCGCAGGCGAGGGCTTCGCAGCGCACGCCGCCTTCTACCCGGCCTGCTGGATCTACAACAGGGTACCGGGCTACGAATTTGGGAATCTGACGGGAACCCCGGTCAAGATTTTTACCGGAGGTCGGGACCGTTACGATGCAGACGCAGACACGGCGCCGCGACTGGCCGCCTCACTGGACGCGGCCGACCGCGCGCTCGTCACCGTTCAGGTCTACCCCGACGCCGAGCACGGGTTCAATATGCTGGAAGCGCCCTACCGTTATGCTGATCCCTTCTTGTATCAGGGGAAGGGAGGCGAGGGGTTGTCGGCCCCTCATCCACAAGCCCGGGAAGCGGCCCGGCGCGACCTCGTTCAGTTTTTCCGGGAGTTGCTGGCGCCCTGAAAGAGAGGCACACGCTTCATCAGGGCCGGAACATCACTTCTGCCTCAACCTCGACCGGGATATTCCAGGGGAGCTCGGCCATGCCGACCGCCGACCGGGCATGTTGGCCGATCTGGGGGCCGAACACCTCCAGAATGAGATCTGAAAAGCCGTTGATGACGTCTGGCAGCGCCGTAAAGCCCGGCGCGGCATTGACCATGCCGTGAACCCGGACCCAGGCCGTGATGCGGTCGAGATCGGTCAGGGCGCGGTGCAGACTGCCAAGAACCGAGAGCGCGACCAGACGGGCCGCCGTATGGGCCTGCTCTGCGGTGACCTCAGTGCCAACCTTGCCGACCGGTTGAGCGAGCGTGCCGTCTGGTGCTTGTGGCCCATGACCGGAGATCAGCGCCCGGTCCCCGATCAGGCGGACGGCGGTGAAGGGCAGACGTGTGCCTGCTGGCAGCTGAGGCGGGGGCGGCAGACTGAAGCCGAGGTCGCGCAGCCGGGCTTCAATGTGCATGGCCGGGGCTGTCTGGAGACCCTGCGAACACGCTCAGCCGTTCGGCGGCCCCGACCAGGATGGCCACTCCAGTGCCCAGCGCACGTTCGTCAATGGCAAATTTCGGATGGTGGTGCGGCGCGGTGATGCCCGCATCGACATTGCCGGCGCCGATGATGACGAAGGTTCCCGGAGCCTTGGTCAGGTAGGCGCTGAAATCCTCTCCACCCATGTTGGCTGGTGGCTCAAAGAGGACGCCGGCGCCGACGGTCTCGCGGACCACTTCACGCAACACCTCCGTGACCTGCGGGTCGTTGTGCAGTGCCCGGTATCCCCGGGTGTATTCGAAGCGGTAAGACGCCCCGTAAGCCTCGGTGATCCCTTTGAGCAGGCGTTCCATCAGGGCCGGAATGGTGGTTCGCAACTCTGCGTCAAACGTCCGGACCGTGCCTGTCAGCGTGACGGTTTCGGGAATAATGTTGTGCGCGGTACCGGCGTGGATGGTGGTGACGCTGAGGACGGCGGGCTGGAGGGGATCGAGCTGCCGCGCCACAATGGTCTGAAAGGCCAGCACCACCTGAGCAGCGATCACAATCGGGTCCACTGCGGTGTTGGGTTGAGCCCCGTGACCGCCCCGACCGACAATGGCGATCTCAAAGGCGTCAGGCGCGGCCAGCAGCGGACCGTCTTTGAGGGCCACCATCCCCACCGGGATGGAGGAGAACAGGTGCGTTCCCACGGCGTACTGGACGCCTTCCATGACGCCTGCATCGACCAATTCCTGTGCGCCACCGGGAAACAGTTCCTCGGCGTGCTGGAAGATGAAACGGATCTCTCCGCGCAGCGCCGCCTGGCGCTCACCCAGCAGTTTGGCCGCGCCCAGCAGCATCGCCGTGTGCCCGTCGTGGCCGCAGGCGTGCATCACTCCGGCCTGCTGGGAGGCATAGGGAAGGTCCGTTTCTTCCTCGATCGGCAGGGCGTCCATGTCGGCACGCAGGAGGACCGTATGGCCTGGGCCTGCACCGCCGCGCAGAACAGCCAGCACACTCGTTGGCGTGGGACGGCTGATGTCGAGGCCGGGCATGCTGCGGAGCTGCGTCTCCACATACTCGGCGGTTCGGTGCTCCTGGAACGAAAGCTCGGGGTACTGGTGGAGATGACGGCGCCAGGCAATTACCTGCTCTTCGATGGCGGCCACCTCGGCCATGCCCGACCCACGGGCGCCGCCGGGCTCTCCCTGGGCGGAGGAGGTCATTTCTTGTCTTTGATGGTGATGTCCTCGAAGGGCGTCAGCAAGGATGGACCGGGGACCCAGCCTTTCACGTAGTTTTTGGCTGCCCCGAGAGGCTGGGAATGCACGATGGGCAACCGGACGTTGGCGTCATAGGTGATCTGATGGATTTCCGCGTAGGCCTTGGCACTGTCTGCACGGGTCTTCGCGGCGGCGGCGGCGGCCATGAGGTCATCCAGCCGTTTGTTGTTGTAACCGCTGTCCAGCGACGCGCTCTCACCGTAGTACGAGCCGTAAAAGTTGTAGGGACTGGCGTACGGACCGGTCCAGCCGATCATGTACATGTCAAATCCTGGGGCTTTGTTGCGGTCTTCGAGGTACTTGGCCCAGTCCTCGGTTTTGATGTTCATCTTGATCCCTATGGCCCCCAGATCGGCGGCCACTGCTTCCGCGATCGGTTTGGGCGTGGGGAAGTAGGGCCGGCTCACGGGCATGTACCAGAAATCGAGGCTGAAGCCGTTTGGATAGCCTGCCTCGGCCAGCAGTTTCTTGGCTGCCGCCGGATCAAACTTGTAATCGGCAGGCACGGTTCGGCTGTTGGCCCATTTCAGCGCGGGGGGCAAAAAGCTGGCGTCTGTCACGCCAAGGCTGCCCCAGAAGGCCCGAACAATTTCCTTTTTGTTGATGGCCATGCTGATGGCCTGCCGCACCTTGGGATTGGCGAGGTATTTGTTGGTGACATTCATGCTGATCATGCCCACATTGAACGAAGGCACGATCACGGCCGTCAGGTTCTTGTCGCCCCGCACGGCCCCCAACTGGTCAGGGTTGAGGTCACTCGTGAAATCGATGCCTCCAGCACGCAGCTCATTGAGCCGGGCACTGGGATCCTTGATGAAGCGCAAAATCAATTGATCGTAGGACGCTTTCTTGCCCCAGTGGTCGGTGTTGGTGCTGTAGACGATGCGGTCACCGGTGGTCCAGGAACGCATCCGGAACGGGCCGGTTCCCACAGGCAATGAGGCCGGGGTACCGTATTTCGCGCCTCCTTTGGTCACGGCGGTCGGCGACGCGATGCCGAAAAAAGGTGTGGCGAGGGCTTCAGGCAGAGGATTGAACGGACGGTTGAGCACGAAGGTCACCTTGTAGGGACCGTCTTTGCGAACCTCTTTCAGCAGGCTGTCCTTGTCTCCCTTGAACGCTCCAAAGATGAATTGATAGGACGTGAACGTTTTGGTCTGTTCCTTGGCTCCGGCGCGGGCGTTGGGGTCCCACCACCGGTTGACGTTGAACACCACCGCGTCGGCGTTGAAAGGCGTGCCGTCCTGAAACTTGACGCCCTGACGGAGAGTAAAGGTCCACTGGGTCGCATTGGCATTCGATGTCCAGCGGAGCGCCAGACCCGGCGCCACATCACTGGTTCCCTTTTTGAATTTCACCAGAGAGTCGTACGTCAAGATCTGTGCCAGCGCCGAGTTGCCGTCGGTAATCGTTCCCGAGTCGAGGCTGACTGGATCGCCGCCCATCCCGAACACCAACGTTCCTTGTGCAAGAGCGGAACCAGCGAACAGCGCGAAGCTTAAGGCAAGTAGGGTCTTGTGCATGGTGTTCCTCCCAAAGATGAATTCGAGGGCGTGAATCAATGGAACCAGCATGGGATCCGTTTGGATGACCCCATCAGCCTGCGGCTTGTTGCTTGTTTCAGACTCTATCTCAAAGAGGGGGGGTAGACCTCCCGCTGAGGGGCTGAGAGCAAGCGTAGACGCGAAGTCGTCGTCATGCCAGTGCACGCAGGCTGGGATTCTGCGGCCTCTGGCCGGGGAAGCAGTCAAGCCGTTCCTGCGTGCGTTTCAGTGTGTTGGCACTGAACAACGGCTGGGTCTGTCTGAGGTGGACGACTTCCAGGGGCGAGACCAAGGCGGCCACCGGCTTCGCTGCAAGCGGGTTCACGCCACCGCTGTCCAACATTGGCATGAGTGGAATACCACGGCGCCGTCGATAGCCCTTGAACTGAACAAAACGAGCCACGGAGCAGCCCAGCCACACCAGCCTATGCCACCCCTCTCCCCCACGACGAGGTTTCCTGAGCAGGTGACCTTAGCCATCTCGTCTCAGTCAACGGTATCGAGGTTTGTGTGGAAACGGCCGGGGCCGGGGTTGGTGTCTTTGGGCTTCAGGTTATCGACGCTTGGCGCCATGCTGGAGACAGCCGGCAGTCTGCGGGAAGCGCTGGGCTTTCTTACCCATCACAGGAGCCTCCTCGGCCCGCTCCGCCTCCCCAGTCATGTTGAAGCTCAGTCGTTGCTGCTGGAGACCCCTTCGGTGGCCGCCGCGCCAGGCACCTGCATCCCGCGCAGTGCCGAGAGCAGCTGCACGCCGGTCACGGTCTCGACCTGCTCGACCATGCCCAGGATGTTGCGCCCAGTGTTCTGCATCGCGGACTGGGTCGCCTGACCGGAGCCGGAGTCGAACACGCTCAACTTGTCGATCCGAACCGCGCGCGCGGCCTCGGCGAACTCGTGCACCAGTCCCGGGAGCATGTTCAGGATGTAGGCTCGCTCGCCGCCCTGCTGCTCAAAGGTACTCATCAGCACCGCTACCGCCTCGGCCTTGGCTGTTCTGTAGCGGAACGACACCAGCCGTCTGATCATACTGAGTCCAATGCCGACCTACGAGGGTGGCACACCTTTGAGGAAGATAGCCTGCATGAGGCCTGGGAGGCAGGAGGGGCCGTCACTTACCTCCTGGAAGGCCAGCTCAATCACTCTTCATGAAGGACACTTCATTCCCCCATCCCGCGAAGTATTCGAGTATCTAGTGCGACTGGCCTACGCCGGAATGCACTGACGGGAGCTGCAGTGGAGGTGAGAGAATAGCCCTTTCTGGGAGCCAGTTATTCAAGGCCACCGACCGTGAGGGTTCACTCCGACATCCACTTGACCTGACCGAACTGAGCCCCGCCGCACCTGAGGAGAAGACATTGAACCTGGACCATATTCCTGCCGTGGACCACGACGGCCTCAAAGACCTGATCGTCGGCATGGGAACCGTGCAGACCATCATGATCTGGGGACCGCCTGGTGTGGGCAAAAGTCAGCTGATTGAGCAGTTCGCCGTTGACCTGGGCATGCACATGAGCCTGCTGCTCGGGTCGCAGATGAGCCCTGAAGACCTGGCGGTGCCCTTGATTGACCCAGCCAGCTACACGACCAAGCTCTGTCCCCCGGCCACGCTGATGCGCCAGGAGCCAGGCGTGGTCTTCATCGACGAGCTCAACGGCGCGGAGCCGGATGTCATGCGCGCCTTTTTCCCGGTCATCAACGAGCGGCGCATCGGCGAGCACCACTTTCCTCCCGGCACGGTGGTCGTCTGCGCCGGCAATCCCACCTCGCACAACTCCGTGGCCCGCCCGATTCCGGCGCCCCTGATGAACCGCATGTACCACGTGCAGCTCAAGATCACCTCGACGCGGGGATGGCTGGACTGGGCTGCTGGAGCCGGCATTCACCCGCTGATTCACGAATTTATCGCTGAGACGGGCCTGAAAAGCCTGTTGGGCAGCAGGCCTGGAGACGACGATCAGATTGCCACGACCCCGCGCAGCTGGGAAATTGCGTCGCGCGCCGTCTATGGTTGGGGGAGCGCGGCCATGAAGAACGAGGGCACGCGTGAGCATGCCCACCTGTTGCAGCGGATCATCTCGGGCGCTGTGGCGCAGAAAGAAGCCGAGGAGTTCGGTGCCTGGCTCAGCCGCCGTTCTCAGGGCATCTCTCTGACCGCCATCCTGCGCGGCGCGGAAAAGCTGCCTGACCCCAACACGGATCGGGCGCTGGTGGCTCACCTGATCGCGCTGCTGCGTGCCCGCCTGGGGAGCGAGTTGCCCCGCCTTGAATCCGACCTGCGCGGTGAGGCGCGAACGTTCGTCGATCAGGCCACGTACTTGATGCAGCAGCTCTCGGGAATAGCCCCGGAAATGGCCGCCTCCCTGCTGAGCGATCAGAAGATTCCCGCCTGGTTCTTCGACCGGGTGATGACCCGTATGAGTGCGGTGGCCAACTGAGCCGCTTTCTGCTGCCTGAACCCATCAGAGGACGTGTACCATGACCCGCCTGACCATCTGGACGCCTCCACCGGGATTCCCCAGGCCCATTGATCCGCGCACCGCCAGGGTGGACATGGATGGGCTACTGCTGCTCAACCGAAGCTGGCGCGGTGAAGTCGAGCAACTGGACGTGGGCCAAGCCCTTATGGGCGCACGCCCTGCAGATCAGGGTGCCCCGCTGCTGGTCAGTGCCGCGGGCTGGATCTACGTCGACCCGGTTCGTCTCCACACCTCGCTGACTTCCAACCGCTTGTGGTGGATGTACCTGGCACAGATCACGACCGCTGCCCTTGAACTGGAGCTTCCCCGAACCGCGGCGCAGTGGATCGCGGGCGAGTTCAAAGCTCTTGGCGTCAGCAGTTGGAAGGAGGCAAGCAACGAACAGCCCGAAAAGCTCACGGAATTGCGCCGCCTGGCCTCTGCGGCCATGGTGGTGGTGGCCGATGGAGAGCTGCATGCCAGGGGCCGGTGGCTCACAGAAGCCGACCTGGAGACAGCGACCTGGAAGACGATGCTGCGCCCAGACCTCGGGCGTATGGGTTGGAAAGACGCCCTGAAAGCTGTTCAGAGGGGCGTCTGGACCCTGGAGGAGATTGAGCCCTGGGGCGCGTCGCTTGATGTCTCGGGTATTGTTCCCGACGCAGGTATTGACGGCGCCTCCACTGGCCTCAAGGAGCAGCTCAAGCAACTGCGGCGCTCCCTTCAGGGCCAGGCCCGCAGTGCGCCGGCCGAAGTTCCTGCTTTTCCCCAGCCCACCGGACGCCGCGGCGTTCAGGTGGCGCTGCCTCTGAGTGACGGGCGGCCCGAATACAACGCCAGCTGGCCCCATGAACACCCTGAGATTGAAACGCTCTGGACGCGCGCCGCCGAGACCCGCCGCAACCGCACCGCTGCAGCGCTGGCCTATCAACTCGGGGACGCGGCCCGGAAAGCGGCGATGCAGCGCGCCACTGAACGCCTGAACCAGTCCCAGAACGGACGAGCACAGGAAGTCAACACGGGCCTGATGCGCGCCATGGAGGACCTGTCCAGCGCCCTGCGGCCGGTTCTGGCGGGCGTGCGCGGCAATCAGAACAACGGAGCCAATGAACGGCGGGTGGACAACGTCCTGGTGGCCTGGAGCCAGGTCGGGCAGGACATTCCCCATCTGCGCCCCGCACTCTCCGAACTCCAGCTGGAACTCGATCCGGTGCGCTGCATGCGCCTGCGGGTTCAGGGCATGGCCCTCGATCCCGAGACCAGAACCGTCTATATCAATCTCGGGGCTGGCCTGGAGCGCGAACACCTGCAGTACGGCATTGCCGAACTCGCCCTGCACTTGCTGCTGGGCCACCCAGCCCGCGGCGCCGACAAAGAGCCGGAGCTGTGGAATCTGGCCTGTGACCTTCTGCTGGCCGGCTGGCTCGAAGCCATGGCCTATGGAGAACGGCCCGACCACGCGCCGTACCATCCAGTCCTCTCCAGGCTGTCCTCGGCCGAAGCCATCTACCTGCGGCTGCTCGATGATCCCACGCTGGCCCGCCGCATGGCGTCCCTGCGCGGCGGCGGTCTGCCCGACATGCTTGGCCCCGGTGAGGACGCCGCGCGCGCGCTGACTGAAGACGAAGACCGCCTCTGGCGCGAAGCGGCCGCGAGCGGCATGGCGGAGGCTGACGCGCTGCGCTGGACGGGCACCATGCCTGCGGGTCTTGAGCGTGAACTGCGTGAACGTGCGGCCAGACCCATTCCGTGGCGGCCCGCATTGCAGGCGTACCTGGGCGAGATCGTGCCGCGCCGCGCCCGGCGCCGCACCTTTTCCAGGCCGTCACGGCGCAGCTCCCTCAATCCCTTTGAACCCAGAGCCGGCCGGGGGCGCGAGGAGCCTGGACCCATGCACGCCCTGATCTTGATCGTGGACACCTCGGGGTCGATGAGCGACCGCGACCTGAATGAAGCGCTGGGCGGCGTGCGCACGACGGCGCAGGTGCTGGGCATCGACCGCATCCGTGTCCTGGCCTGCGACGCGGGCGTCACGGATCACGGCTGGCAACACCCCTGGCGCGCGGGTGACCGCCTGACGCTGACTGGGGGAGGGGGGACGTCGCTGATTCCGGCTCTGCAGCTCGCAGAACAGCTGGCGGGTGAACCCGACGGGGTGCACCCGGATACGCCGATGCTGATCGTGACCGATGGATTGTTCGAAGACCGCGTCGCTCCGCAGCGTGAACACGCTTTTCTGATGCCGCCGGGCTGTCGCCTGCTGTTCCCCACCCGCGCGCCCGTGTTCACCGTCCGTGTGGAGTGACGGCGCGCTGAAGCTCGGCAGGTGGAACGGTCCCTCATGGGCCAGACAGAACAGGCACCAGGTGATGAAGCAGGCGTCCTGCCAGGTGCTGGCGAGACCACTGGCGTTGACCGGGCGGAGGGAGGTTCAGGCTTCATCACCGTCGCCGGTGTGCCTGAGCCCAGCGTGGCAGGAACGGGCCACCCGGCCCAACGGCCCGTCTGGGGGCTGGAAGTGATCCTGACACGACGCACCGTTCGAGCTGGGCGGCGTTGCCGCAATCGCCAGATGATCGATTGGTGCGGCAGTGGAGGGAAGGATACGCAGGGGTACCGCCTGGGTGTTCGGCACAGGAGGGGTGAACCTCAGATCGGATTGATCCAGGCCACGCGATCTGGGATCAGCACAGATGCAGGAAGTGGCGCCGCTGAACAACAGAGCAGGAAGAATGGGAACGCCGGGACTCCTGGTGTGGGCCCCGGCGGATGGGTGCTGATTTACCTGGGAAGCAGGGCTTGTCTCGCCAGTCGGCTGGCTGCGCTGCCGTCGTACTGGCCCGCGTGGTCCATCTTGAGAACGTTCATGACCGCGCCGATGTTGTCCGCGCCGCTGGCCACTGCGCGGGCAATCACGCCCGCGAGCTCGTCCTCGGACATCAGCGAGGCGGCTTTCTCGGCGTCCTGACCTGCTTTGAGCGTGAGGATTTCGTCGTTGAGCGCCTGCAGGATCGGCAGCTCCTGGCTGGTGGTCGCCGTATCGCGCCCCAGGCGGGTCAGGTCCTGGAGTTCTTTTTCCAGTGAGGTGCGCTGCGCGGTGGTGACAGCGGCAATCAGGTCGATCTGGGCGGTGCCCGGCTTATTCTTGGCCTGGGTTTCGGCGTCGCCCAGCACCCGGCTCAGGACGGCGGCAGTGGCGGCCGAGTCCGCGTCTGTGCGGGAGGCTTTGCGGGCTTGCAGGTGGCGGGCTTTCAGGGTGTTCAGGTCCATGGGTGTGTCCTTTGGCTGAGCGGTTCAGCCCGGTACGAAAAGGGCCGGGGATCTTCTCCCGGCCCGCTGGCGAAAGGGAGAGAAGCTTAAAGAGTATCGAGCAGACCGCGCAGTCCGTGTACGGCGACGCCACTGGGCTGAGTGACTCCGTGCCGCAGCGTGATGACGGTGTCCCCCGGCTGCAGGGCGCGCTGCGGCTGATCGGTGATCAGCAGGCCCGGGCCCGCCTGAACATCACCCGCGGCGTCTGCACCCTGGATCCGCCCTTCAGCGCGGTCCATCAGGGCCAGCTGCACGCGCCGGGCGAAATCCTCGCGGCTCTCACCTTCAGCGCGGATCCAGTTCTGCTCGCCGCAGCGAACCTGGGCGGCGCGGGCCAGGTGAGGCGCCACCAGCAGGGTCAGCGGCATGCCCTGGCCGGCCTGGGTGATCTGCAGGGCCAGGTTGTTCATCGGGTCGCCCTCGATGACCTGGTAGCCGCCGCGGTCTCCCGGCAGCTCGAGAAAGATCACCTGCTCGTGGCCAGGCTCCCGCAGGTCAATGGCCAGCAGGGTGCATGACGTCTGCTCGCCGCGCAGCTCGAACTTCAGGCGCACGGTGGACAGGTCCATCTCCTGGGCGCCCCCCCGCGTATCCACCCGGCTCATCAGGCCGCACGAGGCACGCTCCATCTGCGAGAAGGGAATAGAGGTGAACGAGTAGACCGAAGCGATGACCAGGGTGGCACCAGCCTTGCGAAGGGCAGCGAGATCCAGGTCGATGTATTCGGTCGCTCCCACGGGCAGCGGCGCGCTGCGCAGGTCGCCGGAGTGCACCATACCTGGCTGGCGCAGCGAGCTGAAGGTGCAGTGCGCGATTTCCTTGCCGCTGGCGTTGTAGGCCATGGCGGACAGGTCGAGGTCAATGGAGCCGGCGCGTTCTTTTTCGGCCCAGTGCATGAACAGGCGGGCAGTCGTGGCGGGAGCGGCGCCTTCCGGCGTCAGCGGGAGTGTGCTGCCTGCCGCGAGTCCTTCCAGGCCGCCGGATGAAGCGCGGGCCGAGGCGGCCACGCGGACGCCCAGCACCTGCGGGTCGATCTCCAGCAGGCCCAGTTCAGAGGCCTCGGCGCCGCGGCGCAGCAGCTCATTTTCGAGCAGGTTCTGCACCTGGCCGATCAGGCTGCTGTGCAGCACCTGGCGGGTGTCGCCCAGCCCGCGCACGGTGGCCTTGCCCCGCGAGCGGAAGGAACGCGCGTTGTCCGGAATGGCCCGGCGCTCCACGTGGGCGTGCAGGCCGGCGACCATGGCGGCCGTCATGCGCGGGGCGGCGCCGGTGAGGGCGTCCAGGGTCGCTGGAGCCTGAGCCTTGCCCCGGCTTTCCTCGCGCAGCAGGCGGTCGAGGCTGCGGCCCAGCAGACCTGAACGGATGGCGAGCAACTGAGCGGCGTCGCCGATCTGGCCGTTGCCCATCGCCAGTTCCACGCCGCCCATCAGGCTGCGGGCGCGGTTCTCTTCCCCGGGGGTCTGCTGCGCCACAGTGCGCGCCAGTTCGGCGGCCTGAGGATGCAGCCGGCCCAGGTGGGACACCTTCCCGCCCGCGGCCAGCAGACCCGCGAGGGCCGCGGCATGCGGGTAGTGGCGCGCCCACTCGTGCACGTGCAGCTTGCGCAGCACGCGCTTGAAGGCTTCGGCGTGACGGTGCACGGCTTCCCAGGCCAGGGTCTGGCCGCTGACGCCCTGGGCGGCCAGTTCGTTCAGGCTGCTTTCCAGGGCGCTCAGAATGGCGCGGCGCTGAGGACGGCTCAGGCGCGGCACGCGGACGTGGGGTTCGAGCAGGCGCTTGACCGGGGTGACGTTGTACCCCAGGCGGACGAACGCCTGACCCAGCACGCTCGTTTCCTGCTCGATGGGCGCGCGGGCCAGGGTGCCGCTGCCACCGCCCCACACGTCCAGGACACGCAGGAGGTCTGTGGGCAGCAGGCCGAGGCCTGCCTGCAGCTGCGTCAGCATGCTGGCGTCACCCGACAGGGCAATCAGCTGTCCCGTCACCAGGGCGCGTACCTCACGCTGCGGCATCCCGCGGGCGACCAGACCAGCCATCAACCGCTCCGGAGTAACCCCTTCGTCCAGCAGAATCTGCAGCACGGTGTTCAGGTCGCTGCGCTCCTGGTCTGAAGGAGGCGTGGACGCGGCAGCCAACTGCTCCAGCGCGCCCTGGAGAGCCGTCACCAGGGCGTGGCCTACGGGGGCCAGATCCACACCGCGGGCCGGCAGAGGGCGGTCGGCGCGGCGCATGTGATCCTTCGCGGCGGCCCTGAGCATGTCCTGTGCGTCGCCCACACGCATGTGGCAGATGGCGCAGGCACCCTGGGTCGCGGAGCTCAGAATGCCAGTCGCGCAGGCACGCGTTCTTTGCGGGCCTTTGTCGCCCAGTGCCGCAGTGCCCCAGGTGCCGGGCAGGACGTTGAGGTCCTGACGAATGGCGCAGTGCTCCGCGTCGTCAGCGGCCAGGCCGTACCACGCGGCCAGACGCTCCTGGAACAGGGCGCCGGTATCCGCCGTCTGGTGAAGGGCAAATTCACGCAGCTGCGGTAGTGAAGGTGCGTCACCACGGGCATCACGCAGGGCCTGCACGCCGTACGCCAGGGCGCCGCGGCGCGCATCGGGGTTGGCCGAGAGCAGCGCGTCGATCAAGGCCGGCGTCGGCAGCGCGCCGGTGGCCAGGATCTCCCCGACGACCTCTTGTCCAGAGGGCCGCTCAGTGCCCAGCTTGGCAGGCAGTTCGATCACGCCGAGGACGCGCAGCAGCGTGGCGGCGCGGTTCAGGGGGGTGAGAGCGGTCGTGGGTGCAAGGGTCGTCATGGTCATTCCTCCAGGTCAGTTGATTTTTCTCGTGTTGTGACAGTCAAAAAGAGTGGCAGCGCTCCTGCTGTGGCGGGGAGGAAGCTGCCAGGTGGTCGAACAGAAAAGGGCTGGAAAGAGGGGACGCGAAAATAGATTTTCAGTCTGGGGTAGAAGGATGCGTCTCCAGGGGGCCAGCCCATTAGGAGAGAGACAGAACAAAGGCCCAGAGGGCGAACAGGCGGGATTCTTGGATGAAGGAGAAGGATGCCTGTTCAGGATGCCGGGCACGGGAGAAGGTTGATTCGAAGGGAACCGGACAGCAGGATGCGCGTTCAGGGAGCCTGCTCAACACGTGAAAAGAAAGCTGCGGAAAGCAGGCAGGCGAATTTTTCGTCAAAGGAAGAAGGATGCCTGTCCAGGGCGCCGCAGCGCTGGATCAGAGTCTGCCTGATCCAGCGCTGGCGGGAATCCGCCAGATGTCGTAGCCGTGTCTAGGTGGTCTGATCACTGCGATCCGGACGAGCGGCAACTCATGAATGGTGGTCGAGGTTTTTCCCCCAGTCGACCGGTGCGTTACGGCCCGGCTGAGGGTCGTCACCCACTCGCCGTTCTGGACACGCACGCCCCGCACGGGCAGACTCAAGGCGGGCGGGCTGAACCTGTTCGGTGCCCACGCGACGATCAGGCGGCCGTTCTCCCCCACATGCACGCCGCGCACCTGCCGGCTCTGCAGGCTGCCTGGTAGATCTTCGGCCAGATCAAAAGCCCACAGGAGCGGCATGGGCCGGGTGGGACGGCGGCGCAGGCTCTCCAGAATCCACGGCGCACTGGAGGCAATCAGGCACAGCGGCGACAGGTCCATCAGGCGGTCCACCGGATGGGTGTTCGGTTCGATCAGCCCGCCTGTGAAGGTCGCCAGGCCGATGCCCAGCATGATCCAGCGCAGCATCAGGTGGGTTTCGAGACCCAGCAATTGCCCGTACACGGCGTCCAGACCCCAGCGGGGATGCTGATGGGCAAAGCGCCGGACGGTGATCACCGCGCCGGCGAGCAGCAGCACGCTTGCCAGCAGGGCCAGCGGCACCGACAGGGAAAGCGGAGGACGCCCGAACACCACGAAGGCGGCGAGCGCGCTGCCCACCCAGGACAGCGAGAAGGATGTCCACAGGGGATGGGTCCACATCAGATGCACGCTCCAGGGGTCAGTCGCTCCAGGGGTCAGTCAAGGAAGAGGGTCAGGAAGGCGTCGACGACCTCAGGGTCAAATTGACGCCCCCGCTGGGCCGCGATCTCAGTCAACGCCGCGTCCTGCGTCCAGGCGAACTTGTAGGCCCGGTCGCTGGTCAGGGCGTCGTACACGTCGCACACGGCAAAGATGCGGGCGAGCAGTGGAATGTCCGTGCCTCGCAGGCGGTCCGGGTAGCCGGTGCCGTCCCAGCGTTCATGGTGTGAGCGGATCACGGCGAGCGCCTCGCGGGGGAGCGTCGGAATGCGGGAGGCAATCTCATGCCCGTTCACGGCGTGGGTCTGCATCATGGCCCACTCGCTGGCGTCCAGCGGGCCGGGCTTGAGCAGCACGGCGTCCGGGATGGTGAGCTTGCCGAGGTCATGCAGGCTGGCGCCGTGCTTGAGTTGGGCGAGTGTTTCGGGGTGAAGGCCGAGGGCGGCGCCGAGCTGCATGCTGAACTGCATCACGCGCAGGGTGTGCCCGGACGTTTCGAGGTCGCGGGCTTCCAAGGCGATCCCCAGGCCCAGCAGGCCGCCCTCGAGGGTGGCCTGCAGGGAGAGGTTCAGCGCTTCGAGGTCCTGCTGGGCGCGTTTGAGTTCCGTGATGTCGGCGATGACGGCCACCACCGAACTGGGCTCGCCGCCGGGGGAGGGCAGCAGGCTGACTCTGGACCGCGACCAGATGATCTCGCCGCAGGGGCGGATATAGCGTTTTTCCAGGACGGCCATCCTCGTTTCTCCGCTGATCACCGATTGAAGGGCGGCCACGGTGCGGGTGATGTCGTCTGGATGGGTGACGTTCAGGACGCTCTGTCCAGCCAGCGCGTCAGCGGGAAGACCAAAGAACGCTGCGCCGTCCGGGTTGATCCGGCGGATGGTGCCGTCAAAAGCAATTTCGAGCAGGCCCACTCCAGCATGCTCGAACAGCAGCTGGAAATCGAACGGTGCCTCAGGGAACGGGGTATTCAGGGCAGTGGTCATCCGGGTACGCCTCCATCTGGGCGGCCCGAGGTGCGGCGTGAAGAGCTGTTCGTCTTCCCCATGAGTCCGGAGTCTATGAGGAGGACGCTCACAAGTTTCTTGCGCCTGGAAGATCAACCCCGTCTTGAGGTGCTCACTCTGTTCAGGCGGCAGGCGGCAGCATTATGCCGGTCTCTCAGAAGTTCGTGCTCTGTGAGGCGTTTTCTTCAGCCGGTGGCCGGTGGTCTCAGGCGGCGCGGGGGAGGGCCGCGCGGGGCCGGACGACCGGCCCGCCGTGATGGTCGCGGTCCTTCCGGCGCAGCAGGGTTTCACGCAGGGCGCTCAGCGCCTGGCTGATCTCTTGGTGCAGGCGTGGCAGGTCCGACAGGCACAGCAGGCCGTACGCCAGCAGCACAGCGGCCATGACCGGCTCCGAGAGGAACGGGGAGATGAGGGCCAGGATGGGCAGGATACCGAGAGACCAGCGGGCCGGCTTGCTGCGGGCAGACTGGTCTTCAAGCCGGTCTTTCAGGCCGGCGAGCACCGGCGTAGGACAGGGAGAGGCGTCAAGTTCGCTGGCCGCCTCACTTCACTGATCCAGCTGGGCCTGGGGTAGAGGCGCAGCATGCGTGGGGCGAGCAGCAGCGCCGCGCAGGTGGAGAGCAGAACCCAGCCCATGGTGGCAAACAGCAGGGTCTTGTCCCCCATGAGTGCACTGCCGGTCAGGACAGCCGTGGAGACGGCGGTGAACATGGACATCCAACTCCACCAGCTGTGGGTGCCCTGCACGCTGCGCAGCGCCAGCGCGAGGGCCTGATCTTCAGTGAGGGGCGTGGTCATGAGGAACTCGAAAATACCCCGGGTACGGTCCTGTCGCCGGGTGATCCCGACATGCGATGCTGCGTCTTATGGTTTCCCGTCTGCTCGCTGTGCTGTTCCTCCCCGGCGGTGCCCAGGCGACCACGCCCCTGTCCGGCGTGATCATCATTGCTCATGAACGGTCGGACACAGCCGGCAAGACGTACCTAAAAGCCAACTGCAGGACCAATTCCATCCTGATTCATGCCCGGGGCGAGCTGTGGTCTGCAGCGGATGCCCGGGCGAACCTGGGACCGCAGGTCGCGTACGCCTGGGACGACGGGTTCCTGGAGGAACTGTGGATTTCCAGGGTTCAGCAGCCCCGGGCGGCGGACGGCAGCCTGGTTCACAGGCCGCGGGTGCTGAACGTCCGTGATCCGTTCGCTCTGGCGCAGCAGGCCCGGCTGACCCGTGCACGCTGGCTCAAGGTGCAGGTTGACAAGGTCAGCGGCCAGCGCATGACCCTGTTGTTCGATGGCCGTGAGCTGCGTGCCGGTCTGGAGGTGCACCCGGAATGCCTGGCTGCGCAGTGACGCCTAATGGTGCACGGCGCCATAACCTGAACCGTTGACCAGGGGGCCGAGGTGACATGCCGCGCTCCCCGGTGGACGGAAGGGACTGAGAAGTTGTTCGAGTCGGCGTACATGCCGAAGCTGTACGCACTGCTGCAGTTGTTGGTGAACTTCACCCCAGCGGCGAGGTCAGGCTCCGCACATGATCTACAGCGTCTCAGCTGCGTTCAGGCGTTCGTTCCGGGACTGAATTTCGCGCAGTGCGGGCAGAAGCCGTTCATCTCGCTGTCGAGCCGCCTGAAATGCGCGCCGCTGCAGGTTCCGGCGTTCGTTCCGGCCTGAAAGCAGGCCCATTCGTGCGTGCAGGTCGCTGCGTAATGGATCCAGGCATCCCGCAGGGCGCTCATGGTTTCCACGCCTGCCTGAGCACGGTACGCCTGCGAAGCCCGGGCCACAGCGGAGCCTGCCTCATGGTGCGGCAGAACCCTGGGTTCTGGAGCGGGCAGCAGCAGGCTTCCCCAGAGGTCCGCCAGGCGCGTGAGGTTCTCGAAGGTGCCGTTGTTGCGGTACTGGATCGACGCCAGTTGAAGTGGGGTACTCAGGTGCCGGTAGGGGGCCGCGCTGCTGGGAACAGCTTCGATCAGCCCCAGGGCGTGCCGGGTGAGTTGCACGGCGGTCAGTGCGGCAGCGTCGTTCCGCTGGGTGACGTCATCAGCACTGAGCTTGAGGACGAACCGGGAGGCCTGCGGGATCGGGGGGGTCATGGAGGGTCTCCTGTAGAGGCAGCGCGTTGAGCAGAGGGATGGTTGTTCAGAAACGTGCCTGACGTGTTCTGATGCCAGAGAGTTCTGGCGTGGCGTGGTCGGGTCAGAGCGCTTGAGCGGCTGGGATCGTTCCCTTGAACATTTCCTGAGACGGCGGGGGGTGTGCAAGATGCCCTGCAATTGCCGGGTCTCATTTCCCCCTAATTTGGGCTGTGTTAATCGTTCCTGCTCTCCAGGCCGTCACTCAGGCCGCCGAACAAAACGAACCCACTGTCCTTCAGCTCGCGTTTCCCGATCCAGGACTCACCACCTCGGTGCAGCTCTACGGCGGCCAGGTGATGGGCATTCGCAGTCCCTTGTTGCCCGCATGGAGTGTGTCGCTGACCCAGCACGGCGTTCATCCCGCCACCGTGGCTGAAGTTCAGCAGCAGACCAAGTCCCTGTTCGGCGCGCTGTCGCTGCTGATCGAGCGGGGGTACCTCACCTCCGCTGACGTGACGGCGATCTACCGTCAGCGGGTGGTGTCCGCCCTGCTGCCCCTGGCGTGGCGCAACGGCACCGTGCAGACCAAAACCTTTCCGGGCGCTTCGCCGCCGCCCACGCTGCACAGCTTCAGCGCCGCCGAGGGCGTGCAGGCGGCCCAGCTGCATGCCGAGCAGCTGGGAACAGCCGAGCGGGCGCTGCGCCCCTCAGACCGGTTTGATGCCTCTCCATTGGGGACGCTGCCCAGCGGGTTGGGTGAGCCGGCCCACCGGGTCTACACGGCCGCCTTGCGCGGGTTGACCCTGGGCGAGATGTCCGAGCGGCTGGGCCAGCGCTGGGACGTGTTGACCCGCAATGTGGTGCATCTCCAGGGTCTGGGCGTGCTGCGGCCCGCTGGCACAGCCGTTTCCCGCAAGGCGGCGCCGCAACTGATGGCCGGGCAACTCGCTCCTGATTTTTGCCTTCCCGCCCTGGGCGGCGGGGAAACGCGGCTGAGCGACCTGCGGGGCAAACCCGTCTGGCTGACCTTCAACCGCCAGAGCACCTGCGCGATGTGTAACCCCCACCACGCCCAGATCATGAGCCTGCATGGCCCCCTGGCCGCCCGCGGCGTGCAGATGGTCAGCATCTGGGGCAGCACCTTACCTGATCTGAGCAGCGGGATCGGCGCGCTGGGCCTGCCGTACCCGGTGCTGGCTGACCCGCACGACGAAACCTATGACCGGTACGGCCTGAGCATGAGTCTGACGGGCACGCTGGAC
Source organism: Deinococcus sp. QL22 (assembly GCF_023370075.1). Taxonomy (NCBI): domain Bacteria; kingdom Thermotogati; phylum Deinococcota; class Deinococci; order Deinococcales; family Deinococcaceae; genus Deinococcus; species Deinococcus sp. QL22. The sequence continues at coordinate 83,666 of NZ_CP097151.1, read as the reverse complement.
CTGCGCAACCTGCCCACGATGATGCAGGGCTTCAAGATGATGGGTGTGGGGGCCCTGAAAAGCGACGGCGAACTGCTCCGGATGCCCGCTGAATTCCTGATCGGTGCGGACGGCCGCATTGAGGTGGCCCACTACAACAGTTACGGGACCGACTGGCTCCCTGTGGAGCAGGTGCTGAAGTGGTCAGCCGTGCGGGACGACTAGGTTCGGGGCCTGGTGCCGGGTGGCCGCAGCCTGGTCTGGTTCACTTGGTCAGCGGGCAGCAGCCCTGCCATGAATCCATCAGGGGTACAGGTCAAACCCTGCTTCGGTCAGCAGCTGCTCCAGGCGGCGTTTGGCCGAATGAATCTGCGGCATGGTTTCCGCTTCGAAGTATACCTTGATTGGACGGCCAGTTCGGGCCTTGCCGAAGTCCCAGGTCACGTCCCCCTCACCTTCACTCAGTTTTTGCAATGCGGCCTTCACGGCCTTCTCGGGTATCCCAGCATGAATCGCCATATCGTCTTTCAGCACGCGGTCAGCCTACCAGAACGGCCCCCGCCGCCCGGAACAGCGGCACCTGTTGGGGGGCTGGCCGGAAGGGACCAGCCCGGTGTTCTGCTCAGTAGGCTTTCAAGCGCCCGTGTTTGAAAGGACCGTCGTCTGCGGCCCAACCGGCACAGGCCTGATCCGCGTCTGCGTTGTAGCCCTGGATGCGCAGTTCTCTGGATTTCTCGCTGAGCGCGGTACTGACCTGACTCAGGGCGTTCTCGAAGTTCAGCACTTCCTTCATTTCGGTCAGCAGTTGAGACGCCACCTGGCCCATGTCGTGGGGCGTCAGGGGTTCTGACGGGTGTCCCGTGCCCGTGACGGTGAAGTAGGTTTCGTCCAGCACCTCAGCGAGGGCCGTATGGACCAGGTCAGCGGTGAGGCCGGCCAGGCGCTGAAGTGGCAGGGTCAGCGTGATGGTCAGGCCGCCGTCTTCAGGGAGCAGCTCGGCGCCCAGCCCGCGCAGCATGTCGTCGCACCAGGCGCGGCTCTCCTCGTCGTCGCCGCTTTCTCCTTTGAAGCCCTCCACCCAGTTGCGGTGATCCGTCATGCGGTCCTCGGAGAGGTGGGTGCTGACGCGCACGCGGGGCGTCTTCTCGTTGACACTCCAACAGCTAAAGCAGTTGGATTCTCGCCGCACGCATGACGCAACCGTCTACGTTCAGCGGCAAAGGGTCTGCCCGACCCAAGATGTTCAAGGCGGCATTATGGTCAGCATTTGCCGTGTGGCCGCAGTTGCAGCATACAAAGCGTGACTGGCTCACTCGGTTGGCTTTCTCGGTATGCCCACATGCATGGCAGCGTTGCGAGGTGTACCGGGGGTCTACCGCCTGTACCCGCTTCCCGGCGCATTCTGCCTTGAAAGCGAGGATTCCAAAAAACTGTGCCCAACCGACATCATGAATGCTGCGGGCCAAATTGCCCCGCCCCATTCCTCCAACATTCAGGGCTTCGTGGGCAATCAGGTCATGCTCCCGAACCAATTTCAGAGCCACTTTGTGATGGAAGTCTAGCCGCTGGCGGCTGACTTTCCGGTGCAACTTGGCCGCACGCTGCACCGTTTTTCTTCTGCGCTTGCTGCGCTTGTTGGGTTTACGCGACACCGAACGCTGAGCCACCCGCAACTTTTTCATGCTGCTCTGAAAAAAGCGGGGGTTATCGTGGAACTCACCGTCCGAAGTGATGCAAAAGTGCATGGTTCCCACGTCTACGCCGACGCTGCTTCCTGTTTTGGGGAGCGGTTGAGCGTCTACCTCACAGACGTAACTGACGTACCACTCCCCGCAGTCATGGATGACGGTTGCGGTCTTGAGCTTGCCTTCCAGCGGGCGACTCAGGCGCAGCCGGAGATTGCCGATCTTGGAGAAGTACGCGGTGCGTCCATCCTCGGCCACTGAGAAGCCCGATTGGGGATAGGTGAACGAATCGTATCTGTCTCGGCCCTGAAAGCGAGGGAAACCCGCTTTCTCCCCAGCCTTGACGCGGCGGAAGAATGCCTTGTACGCCTTCTCAAGGCGCTTCAGAACGTCTTGCAAGACTTGGCTATAGACGCCCTTGTATTCGGGCAACGCCTCCTTGATTTCACCCAGCAGGTTCGCTTGGTCATAGTAGTTCCGGGTGACTTTGGCTTTCTTAAATGCCCCAATCCGTTCCTCTAACGCGCCGTTGTACAACTGACGGCACAGCCGGAGTTGATTGAGCAACTCGGCTTCCTGCGTCTTGGTGGGGCTGAGGCGGTAACGAAAGGCTTTCAGCATTCAGTCCCTCGTCTTTTGCATGGCGATATACCGTTCAACCATCGCGCTACTGATGACACCCGCCGTAGACACGAAATAGCTCCGTGTCCAGAGGGCGGGCAAGGTGCTGAGGTGCGGGAACTCCTGACGCAAAATCCGCGACGTATACCCCTTGAGGGCGTGCATCATTTGGTTGGGGGCCGTGTTCGGATCGGCGGCCACGAACAGATGAACGTGGTCTGGCATGACTTCAAGGGCCAGCACATCCCACTTCAACTCGGTACATTTTTGCAACAAAAGTTCTTTGACTCGCGCTTCCACCGCACCCACCAAAACCTTCCGACGCCGCTTCGGAATGAACACGAAGTGGTAGTTCAGCAGGTACACCGAAGTGTTGGCGTGTTTGTACTGGTCTGACACAACCACAGAATGGCAGATGGGTGGGTCAGCTGCAAGCAGCAACTAACACGGCGGCGCTTCCGCTCTGTCCACCCTACGGGTGGCTGGGTTCTGCATCCAACGGTTAAAACCGTTGGTTTTCCACCCAGACCCTTTTCTATAAGGACGAAAACCCGTTCTCCTGAGACGTTCGTCAACCAACCCATGGCCAGACCTGTGCTGACGCTCCAGCTGTGCGGGATGTAGACCTTGCCCGTGGCCACCCGAATGCTGCCCGCCTGTGTGTCGGCGCCCAGTAGACTGCAGCCATGGCCGCAATGAGTCGCAGGTATGGCACCACCGAGTCCTTTGGTGGGTTCGAGGTGGTGCAGTGGACCCCCGGCGACCCTCTGGGAGATCCCGACACCCAGATTCACCGCCTGAGCACGGACTATGAGGGCGACCAGACCTGGGCCGAGCTGCTCGGCCTGTACCTGCAACAGCCGGGCGCCGCGCAGATGCAGGGACTGGTCGTCGGTTACTGGTCCAACGATATTCTGATGGACGCTGACCCAGACAGTGAACTGGTGCAGCCCCTCCTGGCCGCCGCGCCGCACCTGCCCCGCATGTGCGTGCTGCTGATCAACGACATTTCCTCGGAGGAAAGTGAGGTGTCGTGGATCGAGAACGCCAACCTGACCCCACTCGTTCACGCCTTCGCGCACCTCACGCACCTGGGCATCCGGGGAGGCAACAGGCTGGAACTGCCGGACCTGAGGGCAGCGTCGCTGCAGACCCTGATCATCGAGGCGGGCGGCTTATCGGCGGAACTGGTGCGGCAGGTGATGCAGGCTGACCTGCCGGAGCTCAGGCATCTGGAGCTCTACCTCGGCACCGAGGAGTACGGCGCGAGCAACGCGGCAGAGGACCTGACGCCGCTGCTGGACGGCCAACGGTTTCCGGAGCTCCGCTACCTGGGCCTCAAGAACAGCGACCACCAGGACCAGATCGCGCAGATTCTGGCTTCAGCGCCAGTGGTGCGGCAGCTGGAGGTGCTGGACCTGTCGATGGGCGTCCTGACGGACGAGGGGGCACAGGCGCTGCTGGACAGCACCCAGCTCGGCCACCTGAACCGCATCGACCTCCACTTCCACTGGCTGTCGGACGGCATGGTGGCGCGGCTCCAGGCCTGGGCCGCCGCGCAGGGAACGGAACTCGATGTCTCTGGTCAGCAGGGCAGCGAAGACGAGTGGCGCTACGTCGCCCTGGGAGAATAGATGACCATCAGTGAGCATTTAACGTCGTTCGGCGGTTTTGATGTGGTGGCGTGGACGCCGGGTGAGCCGCTGCCCGACCCGGCCACGACCATCTGCCGCCTCAGTGTGGAGTGGGATGAGGCCCAGTCCTGGGAAGAGAAATTCAGCGCGTTTCTGGCGCTGCCGGGCGTGGAGGCCACCCGCGGCCTGGTGGTGGGCTGGTGGAGCACCGACGACAGCGAGACCGAACCGACGGCTGTCGTCGAAGTGCTGGTGGGCGCCCACGCCCGCCTGCCCGGACTGCAGGCGCTGTTTTTCGGCGACATCACCTACGAGGAGAACGAGGTGTCGTGGATCATGAACACGGACCTGTCGCCGCTGCTGGCCGCGTATCCCAGCCTGCAGCATCTGGGGGTCCGGGGAGGCAACAACCTCAGCCTGGGGCAGCTGGACTCCGGCAACCTCCAGACGCTGATCGTTCAGGCAGGCGGCCTGCCGGTCAGTGTCGTGCGGGAGGTGATGACGGCGCGCCTGCCGAACCTGGAGCACCTGGAGCTGTACCTGGGCACCGAGAATTACGGCGCCGACAGCAGCCCCGCAGACCTCACGCCGCTGCTGGACGGCCGCCTGTTTCCGAAGCTCCGCTACCTGGGCCTCAAGAACAGCGACCACCAGGACGAAATCGCGCAGCTGATCGCGGACGCGCCAGTCCTGGACAGCCTCCACACCCTGGATCTGTCGTTGGGCACGCTGAGCGACGACGGCGCCTCGGCCCTGCTGGGCAGCCAGCGGACGCGCCGCCTGACCCGGCTCGATCTGCGGCACCACTACTGCACGCCGGAGCTCTCGGCGCAGCTGAAGCAGCTGGGCCCCGAGGTGGACCTTGGGGACGACCAGGACCGGGACGATGACTGGCGCTTCGTGGCCCTGGGCGAATGAATGCCGCTGATCTGCTGCTGATCGCGCCGCCCACGGGCCGCCGCGCCCGCGCCTTACAGGCCTCTCTCGCCGGGCCGGGCGGCCCCGAGGTGCGGGTGGTGCCCTACTTGGACCTGTTGCGGGGCCAGGTGCGTCTGGAAGACCTGGTCCGCCCGGGCACCGTGGTCCGGTTCGACTCGCCGGGAGAGGACCTGGACACCGAGCAGGAACTGATCCGGCGCGGCGGCGAAGAGGCCGGAGACCTCGCGGGCGGCGAGCTGGCCCCCACGCACGCCTGGTACGCCGGATTTGCCGGGGCGCTGCGCGAACTGGAGGCCCAGCTTCAGACCTGCGCGCCGCACCGGCGCATGCAGCGCACCGAGCACCTCCTGGCCATGTTCGACAAACCCGCCACCCACGCCCGGCTGGAGGCGGCGGGCGTGCCGGTGCCGCCCGCGCTGCACCGGGTATCCGGCGCAGAAGACCTGCTGGCACAGGCGCGGGCCCGCGGTTGGTCGAGGGTGTTCGTGAAGCTGGCCTACGGCTCGAGTGCCTCCGGCGCGGTGGCGCTGCAGTGGAGCGGCGCGCGGGTCGCCGCCGTGACCACCGTGCGGATGGAGCGAGGCCGGCTGTACAACTCCCGGGCACTGGTGCGTTACAGCACCTGGCCGGAAGTCCACGCCCTGATCGACGCCCTGGCCCGTCAGGGCCTGCAGGTGGAACGCTGGCTGCCCAAAGCCGACTTCGGGGGGCGCACCATCGACCTGCGGGTGGTGGTGATCGGCGGCCGGGCCCAGCACACCCTGGTGCGGTCGGCCCGCGGCCCGATCACCAACCTGCACCTGGGCAATGAGCGCGGTGACCTGCCGGCGCTGATCAGCGCGCTGGGAGCAGACCGCTGGGGGCAGGTGCAGCAGGTGGCGCAGCAGGCCCTCGCGGCGTTTCCAGGAGCGCTGTACGGCGGCGTGGACCTGTTGCTGACTCCCGGCTTCCGGCGCGCGGCGGTGCTGGAGGTCAATGCCTTCGGGGATTACCACCGCGGCGTGCTGTTCGGCGGGCTGGATACCTATCAGGCCGAACTGCAGGCGCTGCAGGAGGACCAGCATGCTGCCTGTGCGTGACCTGATCGGGCAGGTGGACGTGGTGCTGCTGACGCTGGACAGCCTGCGGCATGATGTGGCGCTGGCGGCCCTGGAGGCGGGGGAGACGCCGCACCTCGCGGCCCTGCTGCCCGGAGGCCGCTGGGAGGAACGGCACACGCCTGCCAGTTTTACCTACGCCGCGCACCACGCCTTTCTCTCCGGTTTTTTGCCCACGCCGGCCCGGCCCGGCCGTCACCCCCGGCTGTTTGCCGCCGCCTTTGAGGGCAGCCGGAGTACGCGCGAACTCACCTTCGCCTTTGAGGAAGCCACCCTGCCGGCGGCCCTGGCAGCGCGGGGCTACCGCACGGTATGTGTTGGCGGAGCCGGATTCTTTAATGGCCAGACAGCGCTGGGCGCGGCCCTTCCCGCCCTGTTTCACGAGGCCCACTGGTCCCCGGCGATGGGCGTGAAGAACCCCGGCTCCGCCGCCGTCCAGACGCGGGTCGCGGCCGAACGCCTGCGCGCACTGCCGGAGAAGGTATTCTTGTTGTTGAACGTGTCTGCCACCCATACGCCCACGCATTTTTACGTGCCAGGCGCGCGCCGCGACTCGCCCAGCACCCAGCGGGCCGCGCTGCGCACGCTGGACGCGGCCCTGCCCCCACTGCTGGCCGCCCTGCAGGCCCGCGGGGACGCCCTGCTGGTGGTGTGCGCCGACCACGGCACCTGCTTTGGAGAAGACGGCTACTGGGGACACCGCCTGGCCCATCCGCTGGTGTGGACGGTGCCCTACGCCGAACTGCTGCTGCGGGGGCAGGCATGACCCTCACCGCGCACCTGCAGGGCGGGCCGTATCAGGCCTACACCTACGGGTACCCGCACAAGACGGCCTACCGGCTGCTGGACCCGCCGGTGCCGCTGCAAGACGTCTGGGCCGCCGAGGACCGGCGCAACCTCTTTCTGTACCTGCACGTTCCGTTTTGTGAGATGCGCTGCGGGTTTTGCAATCTGTTCACGCTGGTAGGCGCGCCGCAGGCCCTGGAGGCCGCCTATCTGGACGCCCTGACCCGGCAGGCCCACGCCGTGCGCGGCGCGCTGGGAGACGCATCGTTCTCCCGGATGGCGCTGGGCGGCGGCACGCCCACCTTCCTGGAGGCCGGCGAGCTCGAGCGGGTCTTCGACCTGCTGTCCGATGTGTTCGGCGCGCGCCCGGAGACCCTGCCCACCAGCGTCGAGTCGTCCCCGGCCACGGCGACCCGCGAGCGCCTGCAGGTGCTGGCCGAGCGGGGCGTCAGCCGCGTCAGCATCGGCATTCAGAGTTTCGTGGAAAGCGAGGTGCGCAGCGTGGGGCGCGCGCAGCGCACCGCCGAGGTACACGCGGCTCTGGCTCAGATCCGCGCGGCTGGCATCGCCAACCTGAACCTGGACCTGATCTACGGTCTGGCGCACCAGACGCCGGACACCTGGCTGCATTCGCTGCGTGAGGCGCTGCAGTGGTCGCCGGAAGAACTGTTCCTGTATCCGCTGTATGTGCGGCCCCTGACCGGCATCGGCCGCCTGGGACGCACCTGGGATGACGAGCGGCTGGAACTCTACCGGCTGGGCCGCGATTTCTTGCAGGCGCACGGCTACGTGCAGACCTCGATGCGGCGGTTTCAGCGCGCGGCGTTGCCGCTGGGCAGCGAGCCCGAGTACGCCTGCCAGCTGGACGGCATGGTGGGGCTCGGCTGCGGGGCACGCTCCTACACGCGCGGGCTGCACTACTCCAGCGAGTACGCCGTCGGCGCGGTGGGCGTCCGGGACATCCTGCAGGACTTCGTGGCCCGGCCAGACGGGCACTTCCAGCTGGCCACGCACGGCGCGCGGCTGAACGCCGACGAGCAGCGCCGCCGCTTCGTGCTGCAGTCACTCCTGCACGTCACCGGACTGAGTTTTCCCGCCTACCGGGCGGCGTTCGGCTCCTCGGCACTGGCGGATTATCCCCAACTCGGGGAACTGGCCGCGCAGGGCCTGGCCCACCAGAGCGGCGCGGCGCTGACCCTGACGCCCGCAGGTCTGGAGCTCTCCGACGCGCTGGGTCCCTGGCTCTACTCTGCGGCGGTACAGGGCCTCAGTGAGGCCTACGCATGGCGCTAGCGGCCCCCCTGAGCATCCTGTACCGCGGGCCCCTGAGCAGCTGCAATTACGCCTGTCCGTACTGCCCGTTCGCCAAACACACCGAAAGCCCGGCCCAGCATCACCACGACGCCCAGGCCCTGACCCGCTTCACCGGCTGGGTGGCGGCGCAGACCTGCGCGCTGTCGGTGCTGTTCACGCCGTGGGGCGAGGCGCTGGTGCGCCCCCGTTACCAGCAGGCCATCAGCGGGCTCAGCCGGCTGGCCCACCTGCAGCAGGTGGCGATTCAGACCAACCTCAGTGGCCGGCTGGACTGGTTGCAGGACGCCGACCGTTCGAAGGTGGGCCTGTGGGCTACCTTCCATCCCGGGGAGGTGAGCCTGGAGCGGTTCCTGGGGCGCTGCGCGGAGCTTGACGCGTTGGGCGTGCGCTACAGCGTGGGCGTGGTGGGGCACAAAAGCCATTTTGCCGCTCTGGCCGAGTTGCGCTCGGCCCTGCCCGCACAGGTGTACCTGTGGGTCAATGCCTTCAAGGGAGGCGCCGGACCGGGCACAGGGCAGGGGGGCAGTTACTACACCGCCGCCGACTTGGCCTTTCTGAGCGCCATCGACCCGCTGTTTGAGGTCAACACCCGCCACTATCCGGTCCGGGGGCAGAGGTGCGGGGCAGGGGAGAGCGCCATCAGCGTGGACGGAGACGGCACGGTGCGGCGCTGCCATTTTCTCGAGCGGCCGCTCGGGAACCTGTACAGCGGGTCGCTGGAGGCGATGTTGCAGCCGCGCGCCTGCACCCGGGCCCACTGCGAGTGCCACATCGGCTACGTTCATCTGCCGCAGCTGCAGTCCGCCGAGATCTACGGCGCCGGCCTGCTGGCCCGGATTCCTGAGGGGCCGCAGTGGGCAGACCCGGCCGCGTACCTGGAACGGGCCCGGCAGTTGATGGCCGGGCCTCAGGCTTCGGCGGCCGGCTGATACCTCGCCGGGTCGTCGAAGCCGGCCAGCCACGCGGAGGCGGCCTGCCCGGTCCGGATGGTGGGCGGCACCCGCAGCACGTACCCCCGGCCGGTGGACGGACAGGCCACCTGAACGGCCACGAACGGCTCGTCTTCGGGCAATTCGACCCGCAGCAGCCGCCGCTCCCCGCCCGCATCGAGGTCCTGGTCGATCACCTCCGCCCGGACGTCTTGCAGAAAGCGTTCGTAGCCGAGCCGTTCCATCATCACGCGCCGCACCTCTGTGTTGGGCTGCGTCAGAATCTCGGCGCCGCTCAGGGACCCAGGTTCGAAGGCCACCCGTTCGTCGATGCGCACGCCCCGCCAGCGCAGCGAAACGCGCTGCCCGTCCGGCAGGGCGCTCAGGCCGCTGCCGGCCACGTCGAGCCAGCCGCTGATCCGCAGGCTGGGCGGCAGGGCCGTGATGCCCCGGCAACCGGAGACGTCCAGCTGGGCCACCTGCGTCAGCCAGTCCGGCAGCCGGTCCAGAGACAGGCAGTCGCGCACGCTCAGGTGCCCGTAGCGGATCTGGCCCTGCTGTGGCCAGTGGCGCAGCGCGTCGCAGCGGTTGAGGTTCAGGAAGCAGACGTCCAGTCCCTCCGGCAGCCGGTCCAGCGACAGGCAGTCTTGCAGGTTCAGGGCCCCCACCGACAGTCCGGCCGGGAGGACCTGCAGGTGCGTGCAGCCGTCCAGAGTCAGGCGGAAGACCACCTTCAGGCTGCTGGGGACGCAGGTGATCGGCAGATTCTGGGCAATCAGCTCACCGACCTGCAGGTTCTCGGGCAGGCTGGTCAGGCCCGTGCCGCTGACGTCAAGGGTGTCTCCGCGCAGGCCCGCCGGCAGGTGGGTCAGGCCCAGCTCGCCGCTCAGATCGAGCTTGCCGCGGAAGGACAGAGGAGCGGTGACGCGGCCTGCCAGCAGCCGCGTCCGCGCCTCATGGGCAGGAATGACGTCCGGCACGCTCCCGGCCATCAGTCGATCACCCGGCGGATGGCCTGCGGACTGTACTCGCGCTGCATCCACACCCGGTAGTCACCGCGCGGAAGGGTGATGGTCCGGTGTTCCTCGTGAATCAGTTCAGCGCTCTGTGCCAGCACGCGCACGTAGGTGTCCAGGCCCGCTTGATACAGCTGAACGGTCGCGGGATCGCGGAAGCGGTGGCTGTGGCCGGTCACCTCTCCCCGGGCCAGGACAGTACCCGGGCGTGGCAGTCCAGCTGGCAGGTAATCGACGCGTTGCACCAGAACGTCTCCATGGCGGTAAAGCATGCTTCCTCCTAATCCTGCTCGTTAATTATGTTAGCAACATAACACATCCTGCACAGGATGACAATTGCGTTGCCTTCACCGGTTGGAATCAGCAGGAGCCGATGCTCCCTTGCCTGAACTGCTTGTGAGACGGCGCGTGGATGGTTGAGCAGCATGGTGACGATCAGGGCGGCGCAGGGAATCACCGCCACGCCGAAGTTGTTCGAGCCGGACAGTGCCGTGAGGATCAGCAGCCCAGGAAACATCCGGGCCGCAAATGCGGGTCTGGTCCACCAGAGCAGGGCTGAGACCAAAGTCATGAAGACGAGCGGCCATGGAATCTTGAACATGCCCACACTGCTGAACAGCAGCAGGCTGGCGCCAATGCCGAGCAGCAGTCCAGCAGAGCGCTGCAGGGGCAGGGTTGACAGAATAGTCATCTCATCTTCTGAACGCTGACTCAGAGCGGTGGTGAGTGCCGTGGTGCTTGGCCCTGAACAGCGGCCTGGGTGGTCTCCATCAACAGACTGATCTGTCCAGTGTGATGGTACCGGTTGAGCCCTGCCAGATAGGCCGTACGGTCCTAGAAAAAAGACACCCAGGAACAGGTGTCTTTCTTTTGGCTGACCAGCCTGGGCTCGAACCAGGGACATTCCGCTTAACAGGCGGGCACTCTACCGCTGAGTTACTGGCCAAAAAAGTGGTACAGGCGGAGGGTTTTGAACCCATGACGTTCGGGATGTGACACCGACGCTCTACCGCTGAACTCCGCCTGTAGATGGAGCCTCGTGAGGGACTCGAACCCCCAACCCCCTGCTTACAAGGCAGGCGCTCTACCGATTGAGCCAACGAGGCGTGTGATACGGACGACAGGAGTCGAACCTGTGACATCAGCCGTATGAAAGCTGCGTTCTACCGCTGAACGACGTCCGTGTGGAGCGGGGTAAGGGACTCGAACCCTTGTCGTCAGGTTGGAAGCCTGGCATGCTGGCCGCTGCACCAACCCCGCGTCGAAAGCGCCTGGAGGGATTTGACCCCCCGACCCGCTGCTGAGAAGGCAACTGCTCCAGATCCGGCTGAGCGACAGGCGCGCACTGGAAAGAAGGCGGTGCGCTGTGGAGAGCGCGTGGGGCTATCTAGAAAAGTCCGCTTCGGACCTGGAGCAAGGAAGGAGGTTCGAACTCCTGCGCCGAGCCTGGCAAGCCCGTATGCAACCGCTACATCATCCCTGCGTGGTGTACCTGGAAGGACCCCCGCCTCCGGTCTTTCGGTTCGTAGCCGGACGCTCTATCCAGCTGAGCTACAGGTGTGTGGGAACTGCTGTGAACGTTCCTCCTGGTAGAGGTGGTGCACTGAAGAGGACTTGAACCTCTGGCCTCAGACTTCGCAAGCCTGCGCTCTATCCAACTGAGCTACCAGTGCAGATGGTGCCCCCTGCAGGGCTCGAACCTGCGACTCGCCGCTTAAAAGGCGGCTGCTCTACCAGCTGAGCTAAGAGGGCGGGTGGTGCACAGGGAGGGAGTTGAACCCACGACCTCCCGCATATCAGGCGGATGCGCTACCAGCTGCGCCACCTGTGCGTGGCACGGTAAAAGTGGTGCCTCTTGCAGGAGTCGAAGCTGCAACCCACTGACTAAGAGGGCCAGCTGCGCTCCCAATGGCGCCAAAGAGACTTTGTGGTCTTGCGGCGCTCAGGCCGTTACGGGTGTTCTTCCGGTGACGGGCCGTCCTCGCATGGTGGGAATTCGGACGCGCTTACCGCCGCGGTTCCCATTCACCGTATTGGTGCGGGTTGCGGGATTCGGTTTGCAGTTGAGCGTCGTCATAATCTTCCACCATCCTTCAGGTCGGCCTCGAGTGTCTCCCGGGCGTTGAACAGAGTCTACGGACCGGACTGCTCATCCGCCATCCGCCAAGCGGCGCACCCCGGAGCTACGCCATCTGGCCCAGCAGGCTGACCTGGGGGGAGGGTGAAGCTGGTGACCTACTGAGGCCGCAGCTGTTGCGCCGCCGATAGACCTGAGACGACGCTTCCCCTGGGCCCACCCTTCCCGCCACGAACCTCCCACGTCGTCCATTCCTGCTAATCACCTGGTGGACAGCCACAGGCATGTCTATAGTTATTCTTGTGCTGGGTAGTGCCGCCCGAGCTTCTCCCGAGCCGCCGGTGTTGCGAATTGCCAATTCACGCGAACTGACCGCGCATTGCGGTCGGCTTCCCAGACGTGTATCTCATTCTCGACGGCTTCTTTGCTGGCTAAGCGTTGTCCAAGACACTGACGTTGCAGTGCTGACCACTCGAGTTCAGCCATGTTGAGCCAGCTGGCGTGTTTCGGCGTGTACATCCACTCGAATCGCCGGGTCAATCGTCGGGCTTCCTCTGCAGCAAGGTGTTGGTACAACGCCGCTGGGCTGTGTGTCGAGAGCTGATCTAGGACGAGCGTGATCTTCTCGGCCTTGCGATAGCGCAACTCCAGCGCCTGGAGTTGCGCCGCGAACTCGGCATTCCCTCGCCGTTCGGTCACGGTAACGGTGCGTTGACCCGTCAGGGGTTCGAAGGCCACAAAGAAATTCACCGTGCCACACCGCTTATATTCATGATCCACCCGTGCCGGGTGTCCCGGCACGGGTGGCAGAGGGTCGTGAACGTGGTCAAGCAATTGATAGGACTTTTCATCGAAGCAGATCACTGGCCGCAACGCGTCATAAGGTTGGGCATAGGTGTCTAGGACAGCTTCCATGCGCCAGACAAAATCCGCACCTACCTGGGCGACACACCAACTTTGAACTTGCCACGGTTTGAGCGCGTTTTTTTGAGTGTGCGCCGCACTGTTTCATCACTGATCCTGTCCACCACCCCCAAGGTCACCAGCCGATCTGCCAGCAGTTGCATCGTCCACTTCTCCCGCCCATCGGGACTCGAGCAGACTTCGGCGATTAGGATCGCCGTCTGCTGAGCATTCAGTTTCGGAGGCTGCTTGGGACGCGCTTTTTCATACAGGGCGGCCTGCAGGCCGCCCTCAACGTACTTCCTGCGAATGGACGCCACAGTCGCCGCATTGACACCTTGACGCTTCGCCACATCCTGATCCAGAAGCCCTTGGTCGCTCAGTAAGAGCAAGCGTGCGCGGGTCATGACCCGCGCACTATGCACACCTTTGCGCGTCATGTCCGTCAACTGTTGCCGCTCATCGTCACTCAGCTTCACGACCCACTGCTTCTGGCGTCCCATCCCTAAATCTAACTCATCTCATGCCTGTGGCTGTCCACTAGTGGAGCGTCAACTTTGGTCTGTCAAGTTTGACGGATAGAGATGGGAAAGCTTTTGTCGGGCTGCGGTGGTCGAGAACGTCCAATTCACTCCACGTTCTGCGCGGTTTCGCTGTCAACCCGCTCGGTGCACAACTACCGAAGGCGGTCATCCACGACGAAGGGGACGGTGTCGACTAGGCGCACGGTCTGAGCCGCGCGGGGATGCCGGGCGTGAATCAGGTAATTGCCGACTTCTGCGCTGTACAGCTCGTCGGGCATCACAATGCTGGGGACACGCAGGACCGGACTGGTCAGCCCGTCGTACCAGGCGTCGCCCACGCCCTGGCTTTGCGGTGTTTCGGAGAAGCTGCGCCAATCGCTGCCAACCTCCTTGAGGGGCAGTTCCTGTACAGCGTCTGCGTCCAGCTCAAAGGTGAGCCGGACATGGGCTTCACTGCGTAAGCCCACCCCGCCGGTGTGCACCAGCACTTCCAAGCAGGCGAGTGCTAGCTGGCTGCTGGTGTAGATCAGTCGCCGGTCCCGCAGTTCGTTGACGGAGTTCCAACGGCCACCATAGCGGGCGGCACCGATTCCAAAAGGCTCGAGGTCACGACTGGCAAATCGGGCCTTGCAGATTCGGTGAACAAGCAACTTGAATCTCCCGTCAGGTGTAGACGCCGTGTTCGAGACGGGCCAGCACCGTAGTCACGTATTCCGTTCCGCCTGGGTAGCGGGCGTACTCCAGCGGCGTTTTGCCGTCGAAGGTCGCGCTGGGGGTGGTCAGCCACCGCTGCGCGGCCTGGAGATCACCGAAGTAACTACGTGCTGCTTCGGTAGCCCGGGCCATGTCAATCAAGTGACGGTTGACCAGGCCATTTTTGATCACCCCACCGCGGCGCCTGTTGTCGTGATAGGTGCTTTCGTTGAGGTCAAGCAGTTCCAGCAGGCGTTTGACCGTGAGTTGGAGCGTCTCGGCAAAGGTCTTGATGGAGGTGGTGGGGAGCCCGCGTTCGATGGCTTGGTGCAGGTCACGGGTGCTGGTCGCGCTCAGGCCCAGCGTGGCTGCACCTGCGGGCTGGGAGGGGGTATGAGGGGGTGTAGAGGTGCGCCTAGGGAGCGGCTGAGGGGTCATCATGGATTCACTCCTTCAGGCAGGAGTTCTTATCGCCTGCAACTGCATGTGTACCATCGGAAAAGCGAGACGATTGTACTTGAGGAGTGCTCCAACGGCTGGGCCGTATACGAGTCACTCTTCCCTGAGGTGTTCAGGGTGCCGTACCGACCAACCCAAAAGGGATCACTGGGGCGCTTCAGGAAGCTTCGCTTCCCTGTGCCTCGCACGCTGGCGCATGTGTTGATCGTAAAGCGAAGGGAAGGACGGCGAGTCGTGGAAGTTTTTTAACGACTCGCCCATATGAGTTGGTCGAGGGGAGACGCTGAGGTCGAGCAGCTCGGGTATCAGACCCGGAATGCTTCGCGTGGAGCGACAGAACGGCACCGCCAGACGAATGAGCGCCTTTGACGCCAGGAGCAGCTTGGCCTTTGCCCGTACACCGTTGATGCGTCGTGCAGTGAGTCAGCTGTGCATGGGGATCTACAACTGGTGTAACCAGCAGCGCGGGCTTCGTACCAGGCTGCCTGAGCCACAAGGGAGGAGACAGGACCAACAGCGTTCCCCCGCCCTGGCGAGAGGAATCGCCACACGTGTTTGGTCCGTGGCCGACTTGCTGAGCTTTCCCAACTATAGCTGACGGCTGTTCGTCAGGCGCACTTTCAAACTGACGAGAGAAATTCAGCGCCTTCGCTCCAGGCGTAAAGACGTGCGTGGTCAGCGGCTGTGTGGCCTTGATCGTCGCGCAACTTCCGGTCGGCGCCACGTTCAAGCAGGAACTGAAGGAGATCCAGGCTGGGCTGTTCGTCACTTTGTACAGCGCCGTCGTACTCTACGTCCACGGCATGAATCAGGGGCGTCCAACCGCCGTATTTGCGCACATTGATATCCGCACCATGGGCCAGCAGGAGTTCCACACCCTCTCGCCAGGCGTTCTCGACGGCGGCGCTCAATGGCGGGAATCTAGTACCGTCGTAACTGCCATTTGGGTCTGCACCGGCTGTGAGGAGAAACGCTGACACATCGAAGTTCTGGAAGAACACCGCTCGAACAAGTGCGTTCGTCAAGTCTTCGACTGGGTATCTCTGGGTGGCGACTTCCTGTCGAAGGCGCTCCCACTCCTGGCTGAGGGCGAGTTCGTAGAGGTTGACCATCAGATCGTCATCCTATGCCGAGGCAGGGGCAAGGAGGATACGGGGTCGGTACAGCTCGACTTATTGGTACTCCGTTGACTCTTAAAAAGAATGCCCGTGTGGACGGCGTTTACGTGACATAGAGCGAGAGGGGCTGTTCCCTGTCCCACAGACCTGAGCAACGCGAGCAGCGTCTTGGGAGGCTCAGCCGTCGTGAAGCCACGCCATGCTCTCCAGATCCAGACGAATGGCTCCAAATAAAAACGTGCCTGTGGACGTAGACGAAGAAACCAAAGGGGAACCATGACCGACACGAAACAGCCGTTTAACGGTTGTCTGCTGTTGTGTTGGCTCCATCCTTTCTAGATTTTTCACTTTCGTGCCTGGTTGGCCGCGCTCACTCAGGCAGATCAGGCTTTGACTATGGTCCTGCACGACACCACTCTCCGGGCCGGTGCGCCTGCTCTCACGCAGGACGAGGTGGAGTATTTATTGAAGTTATGTGCCCCGTCGCTGAAAGCCAGCCTTCCGCCTGGGGTCTGGCCCAGCGTCATTTCTCAATTCCACACCCGATTTAAGCGGCCGCAAGACCCGGCGTATACCTCGGAACCCAGTCTGCCGCTGGACCTCCACATCCAGGCTATTGGTGATATGCACGTGCATATCACCGGGCAACCCGACCCCATCGTAGCTGACCTGTGGCGGGTTCCCCTCGGGCTTACTGAAGCGCTCGTCTGCATCGGCAACGACCATCTCCGTGCCGTGCAGCAACAACTGGAGACCATCCGCACGGCGGACACCGCCGGTTCCCCCGCTGCTCTTACCCAACTGCACGACCTGATCCGCCTGCACGGTCCAGTGATCTGCCGTTGCGCAGGGCAGCCTGCGGTACAGCGGACCCGGCCTCACCGCGCCGGGTTTGCTGACCTCACCTGCCAGATTGATGTCGACGGTCAAGCGATCTGGCTATTGACCTTCACCGTGCGCGTTCCGCCTCGGTGGCTGCCCCTCGCGTATCGTCACGACACCATCGGCGTCGATGTAGGCATCCGCCTCTCGAACGCCCCAGGTATGTCTCAGGGGGTCGCCGTGCGAACCTATGGCATGACGACAAGCCAAGACATCGCCTCGGTCCTACCGCTCTCTCCGGAGGACCTGCGGCTCGCGCTTGAGGGTGCTGAACTCGCTGGCGCCCTAGCCCGCGTTGACGCTGTCACTCAGCTGGCAGCCGCGCTCAGCGTGCCGGCCGCCGACCTGCTCGCCCAGGTCGGTGCCCATCCCGCCCAAATCAGGAAGAGGCCTTAGAGCGTGCTGCACGTGGAATTGAGTTCATTACCGCCGCCTTGGTGTATTGAGGTTCTCCGCTCCGGTGGCATGCAAGTCTGTGGGCATGACAAGCCACGACACTGACTCTGCTCTACCTCTGTCTCCGGCACACCTCCGGCTCGTCTTGGCTGGCGCTGAGCTGGCTGGTGTATGTGCCGCTATTGATGCCGTGGAGCACGCAGCTGCGGCTCTGGGCTTGTCCGTTGAAGAGCTAGCGATTCACAACGGCAAGCGTGCGGAACAGACTATGGAGCGTCTGACGGAGGACTTGTGCCGTGTACTGGAGTCCGGTATTGATTCTGACCGAAACCCCATCACGCCCGAGGAACTCGCCCAGCTGCTGGCTCTCGGTGGCGGCGGTCCGGCTGTTCGGGCAGTGGCGCGGCGGGCGAGCATCTGGCTTTATTACACCCAGCCCGACATGGCTCAGAGTGCGCGGCAGGACGCGCGGATCATCGCCTTCATGACCGCCGCGCTGGCGTATTGAGGTTCTCTCTGCAATCGCCCGTCCGAGTCTCTCGTCGGCCGCTGCTCTGGTAGCTCATCGGTAGGCAGGACGCGCTCGCCGCCCTGGGTGCTGCGCTGGGGTCGCCCGCGCCCCTGCGGAGGCCGTTAGCACACGTGGACTACAGCTGACCTCCCCGCCTGCCCCAGCGCCCCGCCGATCGAGCGGGGCGCGTCACGTGTGCATGGGCGTCTCCACCCACGGTGTGCCACCTATGTGCTTGGAAGACCAAACCGAACAAACGGTATCCGACGACTACACTCCGGCCGAGGCCAGGCTCGTGGCGGTCGGCGGTGACCTCGCTGCCCGGCTCAGTGTCCTGACCGACACCCAGGATCTCAGCGCCCCAGAGGTAAGAGAGGCCCGCCAGAGCGTCGACACTGCTGCACAGAGATCGCGCACGCGTTGAGCAGTGACTCCTCACTCACCCCCGCCCGGCTCGCGCGCCTGATGATGGTGGACGGCGGCGCGGCAGTGGTGCGTGCGGTGGCTGTCGTGCTGATCCAAGCGAGACGAACGGTGACCCCGCGCGGAAGGACCGCGCTCTGGAGTTCGTCCAGCTTGCCCTCGCGTACCCTTCCCCCGCCTGAAGCACAGGCGGGGGCACTTGTTGTGGTGTCGATCGGACATATGTCTGGTGCGCACTGAACCCGTAGAATGCCGGGATGACTGTGCCAGAAGACATCCTCTGCCGGGCCTATGAGCTTGCCGGCGACGAGCAAGACACCGTTCTGCTTGACCTGCGTGGCATTGACTGGGGCACTCTGACCAATGATCTGGAGTTCTATCCCAGTGACACCGGGGGCGGCATGCAGATGCTGGTTGCTGACTCGGAGTATGACTTGCAAGTGCTGATGACGGACGGGGAGGCGGGGGTGCCGACGGACGCGGAAGACTTCTGGTTGGCGCTGTCTGACGGCGAGGACGAGCTCTTCTCAATGGTCGTGCGGAACGGTGTGTTGGAGTAGCCCGCCCTGCCTGAAGCGCCCCACCCGTGGAAGGGTGGGGCGCTCTTCTGCCGGCCTTTCGCCCGTGCCCTATGCATCCCGTTATGCAGTGCACGCTTTGGTCAATCAGTTGCTCCACGCGTTTCTGTCGTATTCTGGGCGTGATACATTTGACGTGTAGCAGGGGTCTGCGCGAGGGGCTGAAGCCATTTTTTGAGTTGGTCTGACTACGGATCAGAAGGCCAGGGGTTCGAATCCCTTCAGGCGCACCACCATAAACCTCGTCCTGGACGGGGTTTTTCTCTTTTGTTTCTCAGTGCCAGATGGCCGCGTGCCTTGTTCGTGCCTTACGGTCGCAACCCCATTTTGAAACCCATTGACCTAAGCAGTCAGTTGTCTGGCACGGCAACTTTGAGGTGTGCCACAGGGTGGTGCGGTAGCTCAGGGAGGGTCGCCTGCAAAGTGTTGTGGGTGCCGTCGTGTGAGGCATGTGGGTGCCAGGCTTCATCAACTGCTCGCTCAGCAGTGGCAGCGGTTGTCAAATTCTAGTGAAACTGTCGTTGTCTAACTGAGTATGTCGCCCGTTGTGCTGGAGAGCGTTAACGCTCTCCAGCACGAGTTATTTGTGGATTGATCAGTCTCCTGATGGTGTCTTCCACCTGCAACGACATGATGAGTGCAACAGTCCACCCTCCGAACACAGGAAAACCAGCCTCCCAACCCCTCTTAGAGCAACATGTCGTTTTAGTTTCATAGATGTCGTATGGCTTCTCACTACAAATAGGGGTCGACAGCGCAAAGGGCGGTGCGTTTGTGCCGTTTCAATCTCAGTTCACAGTGATCCCATCCCCGCCAGGACACAGGGAGCACAGGTGGCAGGAGCGCCGGGCGCCACGCACCCCAGGGTAAGAAGCGGCGCGGGCGTCTGGGGGCCAAGGAGTGAAGCCCCATGTGAACTGCAGCAGGACTGTGTTGAAGCGAGCCGGTACCGAACCGCTAGTTCTGGAAGAGTTTCAGGGCAATGTCGACATCGACGCTGCCGTGGAGCGCAGGCTGCGTATGCAACAGGCGGGGGCGGACGGTGCGGAGGGTGACGGTGGTGTCCACTAGGCCCTGCAGGCACTCTGTGGCGGTGGGAATCAGCGTTTCGTTTTCTTTGAACATCCGGAAATAACGGTGTTCAAACAAGGAGAATTTCGTTTTCCGCAGCGACCGAGCCACGGCGACGTATTTCATGGCGGCAAAGACAAAACTGCCGATCTCGCTGTCGTGCGACAGCGCATCGCTGAGCGTCTGGCGCTGAGTTTCATTCAGGTCCTTGGTGCAACAACGCCGGAGGACATGAGTAGAGATCACTTGAAAGCCGTGAGGAGTTGGGCACGGATCTGCACACTGGGCTCCCCCGCTCCATGACCTTAATGAAGGTGAGTCTAATGTGTGAAGGTGATAAATTCCACCCTATTAGGAGAGGATTAAAGTAACCTTTAACCACAAGTAAACCCGGTGTGAACGACCTCATTTCGGATGTCCCTGTGGGCATTCGATGGGCCGCGAAGACCTTTGTCCTGTATCCGGTCACCTGGGGCAAAGCGAGCGAGTGGTGAGACCCGCCCAGTAAGGAGCCTTTATGAAGACAGGCAGCCCTCTGGTACCAATTCTCACGATGCTCGCGTTGGCCGGCTGTTCGCAGGATGCAACGCCGAAAGCGGCTAACACCACGGCGACGACCACCTCGTCAGTAGCGGACGTGGCAAATGTGTCATCCGGTACGTTAAAGGCACAGGGAATAGTTCAAGACAATCAGAACGGGATAGGCGCTTCTGCCACAACGTCGATTTCTGTTTGCTCTGGGTCTACGGCTCCCACCACAGGCACCATGACCTTCCGTGTCAAGGGAAGGCAGAGCTCTGGCTACAGCATCGAGGTGAAGAGCAAGTTCATTGGGACATGGAATGGTAGCACGATAAGTTGGGGAGCTGAGGCGTCGAAAAGAATCAGCGTAGCCGCGCAGACGGACCCTAATGACCAGACCTCATACTCCGTCCCGATTGAGATCGTCATCAATGGCGCCCCTGTAAACACAGGGAGCTCATTTAGCGAAAGGCCGACGGTAGCAACGCCTCTGCCATCACCAGCAGGGGCTCACCCATTGGAAATTGGTAATGGGGGAAGTGGCACGGCGACAGTGTTCGTGAAAGTGGCGAGTTGTGCAGATGCCAACACGGCGCCGGTCTTAACCATCCCCAACAACGACAGCAAAGAAGCCACAGGCCAAAACACGCCCTATAGCTTCGTGGTGTTGTCCAGCGACAAAGAAGATGGTGTCCTCGCCCCAACCTGTAAGGTAGGAACAACCACGATTCCTATGGTCAATGCTCCCAACAGCGTGACCCCAGCTGATGCGAAGGCTTACCAGGGCAGCTTGAACCTGCCGATAGGTTCCACCACGATCACCTGTTCAGCCATAGATAGCGGGAGACGCACCGACGGAACGGCAGATCAGGTTCTGACCACTCCGGCGAGCTTCCAAGTGGTCGTCAGTGACACGATCGCGCCGACCGTCACCCCTGGAAATATTACGCAGAACACTTGGCGTAACACCCCGTTGGCTCAAGCCTTTATGGCTTCCGACGCCGGTTCTGGCCTTGCAGTTGCTTCCGACGCCTCATTTACCCTGACCGCCAGTGCTCAGTCAGCGAACGCCACCACACCGACTGTGGCGAGCAAGACGGTGACCGACGTGTCTGGTAATACGACCACCCGCACGGTCAGTGCTCTAATCGACCTGGCTAAGCCCACCATCAGCGCCGCGACCTTCGCGGCCGACGGCACCACCCCCATCACCCCGAACGCCAATGGCTGGTTCAAACAGCCGGTGGTTGTCAAGTTCACTTGCACTGACGCTCACTCGGGCATCGTCGCCAGTGGCGAGGGCGCCTGCCCAGAAGCTGTGACAGTGGGTGCGAACAGCGACACAGGCGACAGCGGACAGACCGTCAGCGGCGCCGTTAAAGACAACGCCGGTAACACCAGCGATCTTGAGAGCCTGACCGTGAAAGTGGACAAGACCGCACCGACCATCTCGGCCACTGTTTCTCCCACGCCGAACGCTGCTGGCTGGAACAACAGCAACACAACAGTGATCTTCACCTGTTCGGATGGCGACTGCCCAGCTCCTGTGGTCGTGAGCAGCGAGACTGCCGGACAGACCGTGAGTCATACGGTCACCGACCGTGCCGGTAACACGGCCAGCGCCTCCGCACTGGTGAAGCTCGACAAGACTGCTCCGACGCCCAGCTTGGCGTCCACTCCTGCCACGCCGGATGGCCTGAACGGTTGGTACAAGACGGACGTGAGCTTCGTCGGCGCCAACACTGATGCTCTGAGCGGCCCAGCCACCTGTACCACTGTCTCCCCCCTGCGTACCGACTCGGCCAGCCACACTGTCACCACGACCTGCTCCGACATCGCTGGGAACATTGCCGACGCCTCGATGACCGTCAAGCGCGACGCCACCAGGCCTGTCATCAACGCCACCGCTGACCGCGCGCCAAACTCCGCTGGCTGGTACAACGCTAATGTCATGGTGTCCTACACCTGCACGGACGCCACCCCCGGCTCTAATATCGCTTTGGGCACCTGCCCAGCAGCTGTCGTGGTCGATTCCGACACGCCCTTCGGCGGGCGGTTGGTGAGCGCTACCGTGACAGATCAAGCTGGCAACGAAAGCCTCCCCGACAGCGTCAATGTCAAGCTCGACAAGACCGCTCCTACCGTGACGCCTGGAAACGTGAGCGACAGCCTTTGGCGTAACGAACCGCTGGCCCAGGTATTTGCTGCGTCTGACACCCTGTCTGGTCTGGCAATGACCGCTGATTCCTCTTTCACCCTGTCCGTCAGCACCCAATCGACCAGCACCACCACACCAACCGTAGCGAGCAAGACGGTGACCGACGTGTCTGGCAACACGACCACCCGCACGGTCAGTGCCCTGATCGACCTGACCAAGCCCACCATCAGCGCCGCGACCTTCGCGGCCGACGGCACCACCCCCATCACCCCGAACGTCAATGGTTGGTTCAATCAGACGGTCGTTGTCAAGTTCACCTGCGCTGACGACCTCTCTGGCCTCAGCACGAACGCTTGCCCCGAGCCAATCACCGTATCTGCTGATACGACCGGGAAAGCCATCAGTGAAACAGTGAAGGACAACGCCGGGAATATCAGCGTGCCAGCCGTTCTGACGATCAAGCTTGACAAGACCGCCCCGGTTATCAGCGCCGCCGCTGACCGCGCGCCCAATAGCAATGGCTGGTACAGCGACAATGTCACCGTCACGTTCACCTGCTCGGATGCAATGTCAGGCGTAACGGACTCCTGTCCTGCAAGCAAGCTGATCAGCGCGGAGGGTACGACCCCTGTCAGCGACACGGTGACCGATCAGGCTGGCAACACGGCGACCAGCAACATCGTCACCGTGAAGCTCGACAAGACTAGTCCAGTGATCTCGGGCAGCGACATGGTGAACTCCACTTGGCGCAACAACGACCTGAGCGAGACCTTCACCGTCACTGACGCTCTGTCTGGCCTGGCCAACACCTCTGACACGCCCTTTACTCTCACGGCCAGCGCCGAGTCCACCATCAGCACCCCCACGGTCGTGACCCGCACGGTGACTGACCTGGCTGGGAACAGCACCACCCGCACCCTGAGCGCCCGGATTGACAAGACGGTCCCCACGACCGCCAGCATTACCCCGAACCCGGCTGCGCCTAACGGACTGAGTGGCTGGTACAAGAGTGCCGTGAGCTTCGAGACATCTGGCACCGATGCACTGAGCGGCGGCGTGACCTGCACGGCCATTCCTGACCTCGTGAACGACAACGCGGGCACCACCGTGAACACGACCTGTAAGGATCTTGCCGGCAACACCAAGGAAGCCACCCTGGCTGTGAAGATGGACAAAACCTTCCCCGTGCTGACGACTTCCGGCAACCTCACGGTGAATGCCACGGGCAATAGCCAAGCGCTCGTCAGCTTCATCGCGCCGACAGCTACGGACAACTTCACCAGCCCAATCACAGCCACCTGTGACAAGGACAGCCCTTTGAACGTGTCGGTTGGTACGACCACTGTCAACTGCAGCTCCACCGACGCCGCGGGCAACAAGACCACCAAGAGCTTCACGATCACCGTGAACTACAACTTCACCGGCTTCTTCCAGCCCATCGACATGAGCACGAGCACCAATATCGTGTACAACACCATCAAAGTGGGAAGCGCCGTTCCTGTGAAGTTCAAGCTGGGCGGCAACCAAGGCCCGAACATCTTCCTGGCAGGGTCACCCAGCGCCTTGATGGTCAACTGTGCGACCAACGCTACTACCGATGTCGTTGAAGAAATTTCCGCCGCAACAGTTTCCGGATTGCAATACGACGCTGCCGCCGGACAGTACGTGTACGTGTGGAAGACCAGCACCGCTTACAAGGTTGGCTCCTGTTATCAGCTGACCGTTAAGTTCCTCGACAACACAACCCAGACCGCCTACTTCCAGTTCAAGTAAGTCGAGTCATCTGGGCCGCCTGAGTGAAAGCTCGGGCGGCCTTGGTCTTGCTCTGGTACGGATTTTGGCCGATGAAACCGGCCAGTGAATTCCCAGTCTTTTAAATTTTTAACGTATCTGTAATGGGATGCACATGACCCGTACACCGCGTCTGTTACATTACTACCCTGGCCTACAGAGCACTTCCTATGAGTCTCCCGAAGACCGACGACTCCTCGCCACGATCAAAGCCATCAAAGGATTTGACCAGCTGGTCAAATCCTTCTTCGCCTTTGGGATTGAGCTAGTAGAGTACGCACAGAACCTGACCGATTACGTCCGGGTCACGCCCCGCCAGTACCCGCACCTCTACCAGATGTTCAAACGGGCCGTAAAGGCTCTGGATGTTCCCACGGCCGCTCCGCAGTAGACGCTGTGATCAAGCCCTTGAGCAGATCTTGCTCGCTCCACACGGCACGACCACTAGGGTTCCCGACATGCCCCATCATGGCAAACCGTGAGCGGGGAGCGGCCCCGTCTGGGAGAATGAAGTGATGACTGGAGATGGAGATGCCCTTCGCAAGCGGATGCTGTTCGACGCTTGGATGGCCGAGCACGGGGCGTTCAGCATGCAGCTGGCCCAGCAAGGCGAGGCCATTCACCGCCGCACAGTGTTGGCCCGCCTCACCAGCCTGGCCGGACGCCAAAAGGCCCCGGAATACGTCTACGTGCTGACCGAACGGCGTCCGCAAGAGGTCACGCCTGCCTACGTGGGCAAGACCCGTTCTCCCGTAACCCGGTGGAGTCAGCATCTCGCAGGTCTCGCGGCCGGAGAAGGCAACTACGCCCGTTGGCGCCAGCGGTTCCTGCGCGAAGGCCACGAGACCGTTCGCTTCGACCTGGAGCTTCTGGTGGTGGGGGAGACCCAGGTACAGTTTCCGCCGCTCCCAGGCTTTCCTTCCACCATAGGCGCGGTGGAGTATCAGCTTGTCGGCCTTGCGGCAGACGCCTATCCCTTGCGGCTGCTGAACCACGAGGGGCAGGCCAGGTGAGCGTGCTGCAGAGCTGGCTGGACGCGTTTCCAGGCGCGCGGTTCGCGCCCCTGTTCGAGACTGATGACCTCCAGGTGCGGACGCACCCACGCGGGAAAGCAGGGGACCGCCGGATCCTGACCCACTCCAGCGTGTTCGAAGCTGCCATGATCGAGCTGATCGAGGATGGGCTGACCCAGGCAACCTGGACGGGCTTGGTCTACCTGATGGGGGTTGGAGAGCAGCAGGCGTTCATTCCTCTGTATGTGGGCAAGGCAGAACGGCGTGGCAAGACGCATGAGGTCAGCAAGAACATCGCCAATATCCGGCGCAATCCCGACAAGTTTGCCCGCTGGGGGTACGGGCTCGACTACCACCTGGGAGATCTCAGTCACGCAATGTTCGGGTTTGAGGCGTACCGCAAGCCCACGGCAAAATACCGCCGCTGGGCGGACGTGCTGTTCGAGGTCAACGATCCGCCGACCCTGCGTCGTCCGGTGAGCCTGCTGCTGTTGCCCTGGTACGAGGACAGCCATGGCCCCAGTGGCCTGCGGGGGTCGGTGGCGTCTGGAGAAAAAGAGGTCATCGCCCTGGCCTCCGCTCTGCACGGCGATCACCTGCTCAATGTGGACGGGCGGTGACTCAAAACAGAGCTGGGCAACAGGCTGCGGTTCACGCTTACGCCTCCCAGTGGGATTCAGGGCTGCAGAATTTGTGCCTCCACAGTGGGCCTAACCCGGTGGTTCGGCTCAGCAGCAGTAGCCCTCTCAAACGGGGTTGAGCCGGGCGTGGATCAAGGCTGCTTTTCCTTGGAGTATTGCCAAAGGGCTCGATCCAGAGTGCGCATGTCCACGTTCGCCTCGTCGGCCTGCACCCGGCAGAACTCAACGTAAGCCATCCAGAAGCCAAAGTCGTACGCATGCTTCAGATCGGCTTGAACAGACCATAACGCTCTGAAATCCAGAATGGGATATCGCTCAAGGTGATACAGATGCAGGATGACGGACGCGGTCGGCCACGCTACGCCAGACAGAAGCGTCAACGCCTCAATGCGGGCTCGCTCAAGCGGGGTCGTCAGTGCAAAGCGCGTGATTTCCTGGACGTAGGCCTCGTCGTTGCGCTGAATTAACGGTGCACTGCGTGGAGACTTCCAACGGGAGAGTCTGCAGCTGCTCATCAACGAAGCGGTCATCCAGCTGCTGGGCGATCTGGCCGCCGACGCGCTCGACCTCTCGGGCCGGCGCTACCGCGTGCCGTGGACCCTGCCGGACGCGTCCGTCGCCCCGTTCCGTGAAAGCTATCCCTAACGCGCGGCCAACGCGGCCAAACCACGCCGGAACTTCAGGCGCGGGTCATGCATCACCGCGGTCAGCTGCGCCACGCGCTGCGGATGCACCGGCACAATGACGTCCGGCCATCATTTCAGGTACGCGCGGAATTCAGCCGTGCGCTCGCCGCGCTCCAGAAGATCCAGGAAGTGCGCGGACAGCCGGGCGGCCTGATCCGCACTCAGCGCGGCACTCTGCAGGGCCCGGGCCAACCGCTCGCGGGCGTACCCGGCATACGAGGTCATCAGGCGCGCTTCAATAAGGTTCACAGCCAGCGCCACACAGGCCGGATCGCCCGCCCGCACACCGTCTGAAAGGCGGTACCACAGCTTCCGGCACTTCAGCTGGGCCCCCGGTGACTCTGGCAGCGGCTACAGCGGAAACGTTTCGCCCAGCGCTGCATGCGCCCTCAACACCGTGGGCGGGCACCAAGCCGCCCACGCGGGTGGGGACAAGTCGTCAGGCAGCATGCCCCAGCTTAACTGGAAGTTCCCCCCGAATCGCCTGCGCCTCTCGCCTAAGAAATCTGCTAGAATTACGCTCCAATCATAACCTCAGTCCTCTAATCCCCTTCCCAACAGATTCCCTGGAGTTCCCATGAGCAAAGACAACCCCAAAGAAATGACCGTGCCCTCCGACGCTGCTGGGCGGCAGAAAGCCATCGAAAATGCCATGAGTCAGATCGAGAAGCAGTTCGGCAAGGGCACCATCATGAGGCTCGGCGCCGACAGCCGGCTGGACATCCAGGCCATCAGCACCGGTAGCCTCAGCTTGGACGTCGCTCTGGGGATAGGCGGCATTCCCAAAGGCCGCGTCACGGAAATCTATGGCCCCGAGTCCGGCGGCAAGACCACGCTGGCGCTGAGCATCGTCGCCCAGAGCCAGAAAGCAGGCGGCACCTGCGCCTTTATCGACGCCGAGCACGCTCTGGATCCGGTGTACGCCCGCGCGCTGGGCGTCGATACGGACGCCCTGCTGGTGTCTCAGCCCGACAACGGCGAACAGGCCCTCGAAATCATGGAACTGCTGATCCGCAGCGGCGCGATTGACGTCGTGGTCGTGGACTCTGTGGCCGCCCTAACGCCGCGGGCCGAAATCGAAGGCGACATGGGCGATAGCCTGCCCGGTCTGCAGGCCCGCTTGATGTCTCAAGCCCTGCGCAAGCTCACCGCCATTCTCAGCCGCACCAACACCGCCGCCATCTTCATCAACCAGGTGCGCGAGAAGATCGGAGTGATGTACGGCAACCCCGAAACCACCACTGGCGGGAAAGCATTGAAGTTCTACGCCAGCGTCCGTCTGGACGTGCGCAAGGTCGGCGGCAAGTCCAACATGGTTGATAATGTTGCCGTGTCGCACACCGTCAAGGTCAAGACCGTCAAGAACAAGGTCGCGCCTCCGTTCAAGGAAGTCGAACTCACCATCAAGTATGGTCACGGCTTTGACGCGATGGACGACTTGGTGACGCTGGCAACCACCTACGAGGTCATCAAGAAAGCCGGCAGCTTCTACTCTTACGGGGAGGAGCGCATCGGACAGGGCAAGGAGAAAGCGGTCGCGTTCTTGGAAGGGCGGACAGACCTGCTCGAAGAAATCCGCGAGCGGGTACTCGCCAAGATGCGCGGAGAAGGCACCCCACCAGCTCCCGCAGTGGGCGGCAGCAGCGAAGCACTCTCCGCAGACTGAACTTTCATTCAAAACCCACCCCCCGAACGCGGAGGGTGGGTTTTTGCGCTTCGAACGGGAAAAGATGGGCCTTCGGGCCGCTTTTTCCATGTCTGGCGTCGCCGCTCACGCCCAGGCTCGAGGGTCAGCATCAGGCGAACGCGGAGGGCGCCACCACTGCCAAAGAGTCCGCGACTTGGCTGGGTTCGCCGTCCTCCAGCTTCAGCGGACGTGGGGCAGCGTGAATGAGAACGTGGTGCCTTGCCCTGGCACGCTGTCCGCCCAGATGCGGCCTCCATGGCGCACGATGATGCGGCGCACGGTCGCCAGCCCGACGCCCGTGCCCTCGAACTCGCTCTGCCCGTGCAGGCGCTGAAAGGGGCTGAACAGCCGGTCTGCGTACGCTGGCTCGAAGCCCACCCCGTTGTCGCGCACCCACACCGTCCACGCCTCATCTCCTGCCTGCGCACCGATTTCGATGACCGCCCGCTCACGGATGCGGGTGAACTTCACGGCGTTGCTCAGCAGGTTGGTCAGCACCTGCTGTAAGGTCGCCGCGTCCCCCGTGACCTGCGGCAGCGGCGCCACATACCACTCGATCTGGCGGCCCCCGCTCTCGTCTGCGACATCCTGGCGGGCCTGGTCTACCAGTGCGCTTAGGTTGACCTTGGCCTGGGCCAGCGGTTGCAGGGTGCTGTGCGATAGGGCCAGCATCGCGTCAATCATGCGGTTCATCTGATCGGCGGCCCCCTCCATGACCTGGAAGGCACGCTCCACTTTGTCCAGTTGCCCCTGGGCCATGGCGCGGCGGCCCAACTCGGTAAAACCCTTGACGTGCCGCACGGGAGTCCGCAGGTCATGCGAAACGCTGTAGGCGAACGCTTCGAGGTCCTCGTTGGCCGCCTGCAACTCGCCGCGTTGCTCCTCTAGATCCTGGGCTTGCCAAGCCCGTTCCAGCCCCAGCCCCAGACTGCGGCCGACAGCCTCGAACAGGGCCCGGTCCTCAGGTAGCCACATCTGATACTGCTCACTGCTGATGGCGAACATGGCCACTGGCTGACCGTCCCGGAAGTACGGGATAAAGGCCGCCGCAAGGGAGGACCCGGCCCCCGCGACGAGCTCGTCGTGGGCCCCCAACCGGTCAAAGAACACTGGCCCCCTGGTCTCCACGGCCTCAGACAGACCACGGGTGGACGCCGGTATGCCCGCGAACAGCGCGTCGCGCAGGACGGGGTCGGGCACGTTGGTATGCCGCGCCCGCCACAACCTGCCGTTCCATTCGTAGTAGCCGGTGGACCAGTCCGGCATGGAGGCCAGGAACAATTCGCTGGCCCGCTCCGCCAGTTGGACCCGGTCCGTCTCCAGGCCGATGGCCTCGGTCAGCGTCATGAACGCTTCCAGGGCGCGCTGCTGTTCCTGGCCCAGGGCTTTACGCTGCTGAGCGCTGTACAGCGCCCGATACACCGCCGTGAACAGTTGCCGCTGCTGCGCGGTCCACACGGCCTGACCCACCAGGCCCACCACGAGCAGTGCAGCAGGCTGATGCCCCTGGAAGAACGGCGCCACGCCCGCCGCCTGGAACTGCTCGGCATACGGCATGCCCTGCTCTGCCGAGTTCCAGTGGTCAAAGAACTGCGGCGTGCGGGCGGCCACCGTCTGGGCCAGGAACGGCGTGTCCAGGGGCAGCCCAGACCGGAGCAGCACCATGAACTCAGGGGGGACCGCGTCGCTGACCACATCGGCCTCCCAGCGCTCGCCCTGGCACGTGAAGTAGACCGCCAACAGGTTGGGGATGTTGCGGCGAAGCACGCCCCCGACGTGGCGCGCCAGCGCGGTCACGTCATCGGTGGTGGCCGCGGCCTCACTCAGGGCCACGAAGGTGGACAGCACCTCGTTCTGTTGCTGAGCGGCCGCCAGGGCCTCACGCAGCCGGATCACTTCATCCGACAGTGTGGCAGGCGTCGAGAGGCCAGAGTCGGACATTGCCCGCCACTATAAAGCACCCCCACATGGTGGCTTGCATGCAGAGTCACATCCACTTGAATAGGCCTGAGAGCCATGCCGTCAGCCCAGCCGGCCGCGGAGGAAGCGCATCCTTGAACGCGTGTCGCAGCATCCGCCTGCCTGACGTACCTGCCTTCAATGGGAGTACGCCGGTCAAGCGCCGCTCGACAACTTGAGCGCCGCTCAAAGGGCTACTCAAGAACGGCTGGTACTGGGCTGGCAGTCTACAGGCGGCCTCAGCGCTGCCGACGTTCGCCAGTGTCTGCGCCATCGGCAGCGATCTGCACGGCGCGTCCCACGCCCCTGAGAGCTGGCAGTACGGTGACGTCAAGGCCGAGGCGGTTCCTGTGGTGTGGGGACGAGGCGATGGCCACGCTGGGCCTGACGAAGGCTGCCAGCAAGCCCAAGACGTACCTGAAGCCTGGCGCCACTAAAGAGCAGGTTAATAACGGCTGCGCGAAGTTCATCAAGCTCTACCAGACGCACGGGGATGATGGTCACCCCGAAGGAGGACCAGGGGCACGGCGATTGGAAGAGGCAGGCCCAGCTTCTGGCGGACTGATCCTGATGGACACCCCAGAGCCGGAGCAGGAAGGCCTCCGTTAAGGATGTGGGAGTGATCAGCACATCAGGTGCCGACAGTGCCGAGGCATCATCTGACTCGATCTGGCAGGTGTGGGGCTGAGCCCTCCTGGGCAGATCAGGGGAGAGCTGTCCACCCATCCCAGCCTGGGGCGACCGACCTCCAGGGCGTCATGCAGGAGGGCCGCGATGGCTTCCGTTTCGGTCGCACCGAACTCCAGGGCGATGGACGCCACCCCCAACACATGCGAAATGTACGGAATGGTTTCTGGTTCGCCGTTGGGGACCTTGCGATACTGGCCTTGGTGCCATTCGTAGGCAGCTTTCAAGGAAGTGTCACACCCACAGTCTAGCGTTCCCCACTTTCGCCGTTATCAATAGGATGAAGGATTTGCGAGAACTGTTGAATCATGAATTTAGTCAGAATCATAATTCTTTGATCGTGCCGCGGTTGGAGTTGAACTACCTAGGCCCAGCATAAAAGGCTGCTGTCCAATCAGGGTGCGGAACGGGAACGATTCTAACAGCCGCACTGAGTGGATCAACACTGTTGAGGGTACTGAGCGATCCGGTGATTGAAAATGAGATTACCCCTCAGCGCTGGAGAGGTGCGGCACGAAGACAGCGTAAGGTTCAATGGTAGGTGCTGAGTAGTTGAGCTGCAACTCGGGCAAGAAATCCGCTAACTTGCTCTGCTCCGCTTCGACGCTGGCCGCCAACGTGCTCAGCGCACTGGCTGCTTGAGGCTCGCCGCTCCGTTCTGGCTTCATCTCGTTGAGCAGCTTCAACAGTTCCCAGTCCCGCAGCCACCGGCACTCCTCTCCCATCAATCGCCCGACCAGGGTTCGGCGCACGTTGGGTGTCGCGGTGACGCGGTCGGAAACCCGGTAGACATACAGTGCCCCTGCCAATCCTGTCCAGCGGGCCACCGCCACACTGCCCTGAAACTGCCGGGCTTGGGCCACAGCCGCGTCAATCACCTTATGACCGATACCCGCCACATCATCGTTTCCAGCGGCGCGCTCAAAGGCCAGCTGTTTATAACTGCGGCGCACCCCCAGCTCTTCTAGCCAAGCTTCCGGGGTTTTGAATGACAGTGTGTTGCCTTGCTGCTCCAGCAGGCGGTGGTTGTGCCGCAACGACGCCCTAAAAAACGGAAGCAAATCCGGGAGGTCGACCCGTGGAATGAGGGCACTCACTTGGCCGTAATCAAAGCTCGCACTGTGTCCGACGAGATTTTGCACCACTTCCAGCACGTCCTTGCCTCCGAACTGCGCTGTCTGGCGGTCAAACCACCCGTCCAAATGTTGACGGTCAACTCGTCCAGCGCCACTGAACATAGTCTGGAAAACTTTGGGTGAAGTCATGCCCAGCACCAATTGCAACAGGTCTTCAGGTTCTTCCATCACATGTTCAAAGGCCCGCATGATGGCATTGATCTTGTTGTTGAGTTTGTCCCAAATGCGGGCTTCCACTGTGCCGGGATTGCGCAAGGAGAGGACTTCGACCTGTTTGGTCTGTCCATAGCGGTTGAGCCGACCCACCCGTTGGTGGAGGCGCATGGGATTCCACGGCAAATCGACATGAATTAGGGTGTGACAGTGCTGCTGAAGGTCAATGCCTTCACCCGCCGCTTCAGTGGCCACCAAGAAGCGCACCTCACCTGAATTGAACAGTTCCGCCGCCCGCTCTCGCCGCATGGTCAGCGTCTGCCCCCGCACGTCTTCAGCGCGTCCATCTCCATTGATAAACGTCACGCTGCCCGAACCGTAGCGTTCGGTGAGCGCGCCGAGCAGCAGGGACTGTGTGGCCTTGTATTCCGTAAAGAACAAGACGGAACGGTCTTGAAACCGCGTTTCTAGGGCCAGCAACACCGCTTGAATCTTGGTCTCGACCTTGACCCGGTTGGCCAGTATGAGTAGCTCCTCAAGGTGAACCCGCTCATTTTCCATCAAGAGCAGGCCGCCCCCCCAGTCCCCCAGCGCTTCTTCAGCTGCACTGAGCGCGTCGCCGTCTCCAGCTTCCAGCAGCGCTTGGTAGGCGGCCGCTCCAGCTTGGGCATTTTTGATTTGCTGGGTCACCCGCTGCTGCCGGCCGCGCAGGGCCCGCCGCAAAGCGGCGACAGAACTAGAAGCGAGCTTTTGAAGAGCAATCAGCACGAGCATAACCGCCTGACCGTTGGAGGTATTGCCCAAGGTGGCCGCGTAAGCTTGCCCAGTCGCAATAAACTCGGTCAATTTGGCATAGAACTCTGCTTCTTCTGAAGAATAGCTGTACTCCTCGCTGGCCACGATGGGAGGCTGAAACAGCCGCCGGCCCTGAAGATCGGTGACGAGCTGCTTGTTGTTGCGGATTACCACTTGAGCCAACCGGGGCAGTTGAGGGCCCAAGTCCAGTTCGGGATCGAACAGGTCGCTGCGCAGGAGATGGAGCAAAGACAAGAAGCCGTAATCCTTCCCCCGGTGCGGCGTGGCGGTGAAGAAGACCAGCCCATTGATTTTGCCTGCGTCCTGCAGTTTCCGCAGCAATTGGTAACCGAGCGTTGCACCCGTCACCTCATCAACGTTGAGGTGATGCGCCTCATCCACGAGCACCAGATCCCACCCATCGGCCGCCAACAGGCGGGCGTGCTTGTCGTCTCGGTCATCCCGCAGGGTTTGTAGAGACGCGATTACCTGTTGATGGATGTCCCAATACGTCGTGCCTGCCTTGGCGTTGGGGCGGTCTTGACCTGGGTCATAGATCGTCAGCCGGATGTCGAACATGGCTTTCATCCGCTCCTGCCACTGCGCCGTTAGGGCCGCGGGCGCGATGATCAGCAGGCGCGTGACCTGCCTGCGGCTCAGCAGCGGCCACAGAATCAGGCCGGCCTCAATGGTTTTGCCCAGCCCCACATCGTCGGCAATCAGCCAGCGCGGAGGCCAGGTGTTCAGTACCTGATGACACACCCACAGCTGGTGCGGCAGCAGCGCAATCCTCGACCGTGAAAAGACGCCCCAGGCGTCGTTCAGGCTAGCGATCAGCTCCGCTTGCACCCGCAGCTGCGTTTCGGCCGCTGGGGCAACGACCCCCAATTGCAACGCTTGTAAGGCCGTCCGCCGCAGATTGAGTTCAGTAAGCAGCACTTCGTGAATAACCGTGTCGAAGCGCACCACTGCGGTAGTGTCTTCCACCATCATGACTTGCCCAACCCCATGCTCCCGGTGCGCGACCTGGTCTCCCCGCTTCAGATTCACACGTGGCTCCCGAACAAGGGACGGCCCAACAAGGTGCGCTGCAGCGCGGCCGCCTCGACGTCATCTCGGCCGGTTCCAGCCAAGGCCTGCAGCGGCAGGTCGAAGTCACCGCCAAAGATGGCAGCCTTAGAGCCCAGGCGCTGTACCAAGTGAGCGTGGATGGCCCGTGAATTTTCCTCATGGGCCTCGTCAGGGAAGGTGAGCCCCATCAGTTCGCCCATCATCAGCCGCACCCGCCGGGTCGGCACATAGGCCAGGCAATGGAGGCTTTCATGGGTCAGCACCTGGTGGCGCAGCAGTTCACGGATCACAAAAGGCCCCCCGATCCCCAAGGTTCGCGTGAGAGGCGGCGCACTGAGGCCGCTGCCCTGCAGGGCAGGATTGACATTGGGTGCCAAAATGGTTCGCAACGTTTGCCCGTCCCGCAGGCGGTTCAGTCCCAACAACACTTCGACATACTCGGGCAGCCACTGGCCCAACTGATAAAACCCGATGAAGCCGCGCATCCACTGGTAATACTGAAGGACTTCTGGATTCCCCCCCAAATACTCGCGCACCGTGGCCATCCAGTGTTCGTCTGTGGCCCCGTCTTGACTGAAGCGTTCAAGCCAGCCTTGGTCTTGACAAAGGCGCAAAAAGTTGCGGTGGGCTCCAGGTTGAGTGCGGCCCATCGACTGAAAGCTGCCCAGCATAAGGAGCGACAACCAACGCTGCCGCTGGGTGGGGTCTTCGGCATCAAAATCACTGCTGCTGACAAAAGGCACTCCGCCGGGATAGAGGCGCTCGTTGTACCGGCGCACGGCCACGGGGCCTTCTCGGCGCCACCATTCGCTCAGGCGCTGCAGCGTGTCAGTGGGCATTGCAGCTGGCGCGATAAACTCTTCGAACTCCGCCTCGTCGTCTACACCAAAATCGGCCACCGTTTCCGCAATCATCGGCGCGGCTTTTTTAAGCTGACGCAGCACATTGAGCACATCGGTCTGCTGATCTTCTCCCAACTGCCCCCATTCTTCGGTAACCAGTAAGCGGCTGTACTCAAGCCAACTGCCTGCCATCTTTTCCCTCAAACTGATGGAGACAGGCTGAGATGCCCCCAAGGCTGCGATGTACTGAAGGGCCGCCAGCCTGGCACTGCCCTGTGCCGAGAGGATCCAAGGCACCGTTTGGGCAGCGGGCGCGTCTCCGCGCAAGCGGCGAAACAGCGGCAATGCTGCAGGGCTATAGCTGTCCGATAGCTTGGCGGATTCTGGCGCGAAAGGGAAGCGCGCAGCCTCGTCTGACGCCTGCTGACTGGAGCCAATCAATAATGTCTGGGCAGGATAGTAGTGGTTGTCCTGGGCCAGGAACGCCAAGGCGTCCAGCCACTCGTCGGTGGACTCGTCTTCCCGCAGAGTTTTGAGGACATCATCGGTCAACACCGCTGGCAGCCAAGGTGCTGCCGCCGGCGTGATCCTTTGATCTGCCAACAGTAGTTGCAGCACCTGGAGCAGCGTCACGGTGCGTTGGGGGGCAGGCAGGCCCAGGGCCTGCAGGGTACGGGAGACGTCTTTGGCCACCAAGGTGCCGGGGGGAAACGCTTTTCGAAAAGCAGACTGCTTGCTCAGGAGCGCGAGGGTGGAGCTGGGAAAGTCCACAGTGCTCAAGTTGAGATTGCCGACCCGAATGAGGGTCTGGTACGCACCTGGCAATCCGGAGGGCACCACCTCATCTTGCAGCGTCAGGGCGCCGTACGCGCCGGAAGTGCCCCACAGCAGCGAGCGCAGGGTCAGGTACGCGGGGGCGTCATTGTCCCGGGCCAAGGGGAGGGCCAAAGCACTCCAGAGCTCTCTCACGAGTGAGGCTTTGGTCGAAATGGCGGCGCCCACCGTAGAGGAGAGATGTTCGGGTGGGATAGATTCGTTCAGCAGAGAGACAAAAGCAGCATGCAGCCCTGGGATCAGCGTTTGAATCAGCGCGCTGACCAAGCTCTCGTTGCGGGCGAGCTGGGCCCGGCCGGGATCAAGTGGAAAGGCTGCATTGACCAGAAATGGCAGGCCCAACACCTCACCTGTCGGCCCCGTCACCCAAATGTTCGGTGTGCCCGCAGGAAGTGTGGTAAACCCCTGCTCGTCCAGCGGAATGAGCAGTTTCACTGCTGGTGAATGCAGGGCCAGCGCCCGGAATCCCTTGCCATTGCTCACCTGAGATTGAACAGCCGAGACGTGATCTGACAGTGGGGTTTCATGCCACACCACCCGCTGCTTTTTGCTGCCTTCAATAATCTGGAACTTCCGAATGGCCCGGGTGAAGGCCAGCGCCAGAGGAGCCAGATCAATAAACCGCTGGACAGCGGCGGCAGCCGCTTCTGAGGTGGCCAGCGGCAACTCGACCAAGGTGCCGTCCAGCACACCTGGCGGAGACACGCGCTCAAGGTAGGCCCGCATCTTTTGTACGTGTTCCTCGTCTGGCACGACTGGGTAGACCCCGCCTTTGACCGTAAAGGCCAGGCGGCCACTCTTAACCGTGGGCTGCTCGCTGAGCAAAAAGACGCTCTTGAACCCCAAACCGAATTTTCCCGTGACCCCTGCTTCCTTATCAGACGACATCAAGGTCAGCATCTTTTCGAGGTCGCCGTCAAATCCCCGCCTCTTGCCATCAAAGTCGCCGAATGAAAAGAAGTTGACGGGCCGGCCCCAATGGGAGACGCGCAGGGTTTTGCTGGAAAGGTCGAGCGTGAAGGTCTGCCGGCGTTCGTCAATGTCGCCCACCATCTCTTGCCATTCTTGGAGGGCGTCATCGGCATTTTGCAGCAGCTCGAAGGGCACGCTGTCAGGCACGTACTGCATCTCAGCCACTTTTTTACAGACGCCGCTCAGCAGGGCGCGCTGGGTGACGGGATCGGATTCCACCAGCCCCTTGAGTTCGTCTTGCAGGGCCCGGATCTGGCGTTCTGCTATACGTTCAGTTTCACCTGTGCGCAGGGCGCGGGCCTGCTCCGCCGTGCGGTCGGCTTGATCAATGGCATTGAGAATGTCCCGCACCCGACTCGTGCGGTCTATCCCCAGTTGTCTGCCCCAGGTTTGAGAGGCCGCTTTAATCAGGCGCTGCTGGGTGGCAGCCACGGTGGTCTGGCTGCTGTCCACC
The DNA here is from genome assembly GCF_023370075.1 of Deinococcus sp. QL22. Taxonomy (NCBI): domain Bacteria; kingdom Thermotogati; phylum Deinococcota; class Deinococci; order Deinococcales; family Deinococcaceae; genus Deinococcus; species Deinococcus sp. QL22. The sequence continues at coordinate 46,630 of NZ_CP097151.1, read as the reverse complement.
ACGCGGCTAAACTCCTGATGGAGGTGTGGGGGCGTGAAACGGTGGTACTGCTCCAGCACCCATTTCAGTGATTCAAACAGCAGGGTCGACAGATCCAGATCTGGCCGCTTGAGGTCAACCGGCTTCAGATCGACTGGGTAGATAAAGGCACCTTCAAACTGAAAGGGCCGGGCGTCATGCTTTTTGGTAAAGATGCTCGTGAGGCCTGCGTCGTCTTTAAAGGGCACCTGCAACGGGTCGCCCAGCAGATTGGGGACGGTTCGGTGCTCGCCCTTAGACATGGTAATCAGAAGGCGCGTGCGGCCCAGCATCTCCTGATACGAATCGAACCCGTGAGGCAACTTATCCCGTGGAACGTCCCGCAGAGCCTGCTCGCGCAGCACGTCTAGGTTGAAGTTGGCCAGGTAGCCTTCCGCTGCCGCATGCAGTTTGGGATTGCCGTCAAGCAGACCTAGGAATGCACCGAGCTGCTCGCGGGGAACGGCCGTATTTTCCCAGTCTCGCAGGTGACTGCGTAGGGCCTGAACGCCGTTCACCAGCGCCGTCATGGGCGGCGCCTGGCCCGGCGGGCTAGTCTGCACCGGCAGCTGTCCCTGTTCCTGTGCGTCTGGCCCGTAGAGCGCCACCGTGTGCTCGGCACACAGGACGAAATGAGGATCAAGTTGAGCTCCGTGGCGCGTGAGATCGTCGACCTTGCGCCACTCGCCACTGGCATTCAGGAGGTGCAGGGACGTCAGCATCGCCGCGGACTGCCGCTGATCTCTGACGTCGGCCAGGAGCGCCGGGAACACCGCCACAGCCGCCGCTCGAATGTCTGGGTCGTCCGCACCCACAGCCTGCTGATAGAGAAACCTCAGTTGACGCACGACTTGCGGAGCGGAGACTGGCCGCGCCGCGCTCTGCAGGAGCAGCTCCTGCATTTCACGGGATCCAGCAAAGGCCCGCAGTAATCCAACTAGGGGCAGGTCTTCTGGGGGGATGCCATCAAACGCCCGCAACCAGGTCTGCGCAGATTCAGAAACGCTGCCCACAAAATACGGCTTGGCCGAGGTGGCCAGCTCAGCCAGCCGCTCCCGTTGCCGGTCTTCCGCGGCCAATAGCCGGCTGACATCTGCGCCTAAGACCTCAACAAACTCCGGCAACAAGTCGTCTTGGACCCGCAGGTCTTTGCCACTGGCCTGGCGCAGCCGCTGTATTTCACCCCGACTCTCTGGGTGTTTGACCAAGAACAGCAGGTCTTTGGGGGCCACGCCCCCTCCTTCTTTTAGGGGCCACCAGGGCAGTTCCGCCGCCCGGTGTGGGAGCACACCGCCCCGGTAGGCACGCAGCGCTTCACCGAGGGCCTGCCAGTGTTCCCAGGGCTGCGGCTCGTTCTGAAGGTACTCCCAGACATGCACTGGACTCAGGGGCGGGGCCAGTCTCTCAAGGCGCCGCCGCAGCACGTGGTCATCTTCGGGCAAGGCTAGCAGGGTGACCCACTGCTCAAGCGCTTCACTGACCGAAAATCCACCCGCAACATGCACACCCGGCGAAATGGAAATCAGTTGCCGGGTCTGGGTTTCAAACACGGGCAGCTGTTTGAGGAGTGAGTCGTCCAGTTCCAAGATCACTTGTCGCCGCTCATCAGCTGTCAGGACACTCCCCGGAAAGGTGTGCGGCGCCGCCGCAAGCAGGGTGGTCAAACTCGAGGCGTCGCTCCGCACCACCCGCAACTGGGCCATGCTGCGGGGCGTTAAGAAATCCACACGCTCGGTGACCACCGACCATCCGAGCGGGGAATACGCGCTGGTCAGGGACGCGACCCGCCACCAGACATCCTTCTTGCCGTCGCCGATCAGCAGCGGTGTATCCAAATCACTGGTATGCGAGACCTCTCCATGCAGCAGGAGCCGTAACACCTCGCGGTTTTCTACCCGGTCGGTGATGGTCGTCGACGCTTCCATCAAGCGCTGCAGCAGAGCCAGCCTGGAGGACACCGGGCCTAAAGTTTTGGCTTGCCGTACGGTCAGCAGAGCGGCGGCCGTAGATAACCTGGGAATGCTTTCCAACTCTAAGGCGTCTACTACGCGGCTTTCGACCAAATACAACGGCTCGTCCCCAAGAACGTCTTGCAGGTGACTGAGCAGGGCGGCGTCATCCCGCTGTTGCCGGAAGATGCGGGCCTGCTCGGCGTAAACTTTGGCTTGTCGAGGCGTGAGCCACGGTCCGGTTCCTGCTGAACCCAGCAGCGTCGGCAATAAGGGCCGGTCTTCGGTCAGTTGCTCGAGAGTCGCGGGATCTTGCATCTGGCGCGACAAAAAGCGCAAGACCGGCGCAATATCTTCGGCGTCCCGAATACAGTCCAGTAGCACTTGAGCGTCTGTGCCTGTCAATCGTTTGGGATCGGGTTGGGCCGCGTATCCATTCGGAACGAGCAAGACACTCACCCGGGCCTGCATCAGACGCTGAACCAAGTCGGGCGATAGGCCTTCAGCGGGAAGGTTGATGGTTCTGGAGGGCAGGAGAGCCAACAACAGGTTGGCCACCTCACTCTTGTGGCGAATGAGGAGGGCTGGAGTGGCCGTGTGAAACGCGGCGCGCAGGTGCAGGAGGAGGTCTGCGGTGAGATCATGCCTGGGGAGATGGGGCAGCAGGGTTCCCAGCAGGCGCATTTGGGCCGGCTGCTCCAGCAACGCGGTGAAATTCAGCTGCTCAAACAGCTGCTTGGTGAGCTCCAACGGCCACCGAAGCCGGTTTTCCCGGCGGATAAAATTGGCACTGCTGTCATCCCGCAGGGCATACTCTTGGGCCAGCTCCGGAAGACTGGGCAGCCAAGCAAGCAGATCAGGTTCATCGGGCAGGGGTAAGAACCTCACCTGCGGGTTCACCAGCGTCCAACGAAACGCACCTTCTTGCCAGATGCGGGCCCACTGGTGTTTGGAGGTAAGCGCTTCGAGGTGGTCTTGACCCAGCGGTGAATTCCTAAGCCGGGCAGTCAACTCACCAACCCACCTGTCGGCCACATCCAGCGTGATTTTGGAGAGCCCGTCTAGAACAAAAGGCAGGGTGGCTTTGGTGGCCAGTTGGCCGTTCCAGTGCTGCCGCATGCGCTCTTCACTATCGGGCTGTTCTCCCAGTAGGCCACTCGTCCAGGTGTACACCGATTTGCGGTCGGGTTTCAGAAAAAAGTAGCCGTGTAGGGTCAGGGTGTACGAGTCCGGGCCTTCGAGGACTTGAGGCTCAAAAGCCTGCTCGACCGGCAAAAAGACCGACCACTGTCCTCGCAACTCTGCTGTAGTGCCTGGTTTACCCGTGATCCGCTGCCAGAGGGCGGCGCCGTGGGGCACCGAAGGATCTTTCTCCTGCACGTCTCCGAACGGCGTCGTGACTTCGGTCGTCGGCCAATACTCGCTGGTATTGAGGGCAATGAGGGCAGGATCCTCCATCAGCACTTCTGTACCGAGGTACACCGCGGCCTCGGCCTGATCTTTCTGAATGAATCCGCTAAAGCTCCGTTCAAAGGCCTGCTGCTTGAACTTGGCCGTCCGTGTGCTGCCCAAGCGTTCAAACTTCATCAGTGGCGTGGTCGCGGCTGGGCGCGGCTTGAGGCTGATGCGCTGCACGTGGCCCATCATGGGCAACAAGGCCCCTACATCCCGCACGGTGTCTGGCGTGATGTGAAAAGGCTCGTCTCCTGGGTAGTTCGGAATGATCGGGGCCAAGCGCTCATTGCCAGCGACCTGACAATCCAATTTGCGCCGCAGCGGCACCCAGATTACGAAGCCGTCCGGCAAGCTGAGCTGCTGGAGTCGAGCCAGGATGCGGGTTCTGTCTGCCGCGCCAAACGCCGCCCATTCAGGCCGGAACGGATTCTCACCGCCCAACCACGGCGAAAGAATGTCGAAATGGGCGTGGGGCCAGACGTCTTCTGGTGGCACCCGTGCGTCCAGAAAGAACAGTGCCTCAGAGAGGTAAAACACGCTTTTGAGTCCCAGACCAAACTTGCCGACAGTACTGGCATCGCCGCCTTTGGTACTGAGCCCCAGACTGATGATGGCTTTAGCGTCCTCCTGGCTCAGCGGGCCGTCATTGACTGCGAAGAGGGCCGGTGCCCGCAGGAGGGGATGCTCGGCGTCAGCGATGCCTTCGGTGCAACCGATGACGACAAAATTGGCTTTGCTGTCATCGGCGTTCTGAATGATCTCCTTCAAAACCAGCAGATCATTGGTTTCAGAATTGAACAGGTTGCGGAGGAATTTGATATCGGTCAGATTGCTGCGGATAAATCCTGCCAAGGCTCTGCTCCTGCCACAGCGTCGCCCCGGCAGTGTGCCTCACGACTCTGTTATGACGTTGATGGTGAGACTTATGAATATCACGGGTCTGCGGGATCAGAAGGCGAAAATAGGTGACTCTGAGAGTCTTAGGTCAAGACCGGCCTAAGCCTGTCTATATTTCGTTGATATGGAGTTGGCACAGACCTCATGGTTTGCCCCGCATCCGGATCATGGCCCCTGCCTCTGAAAACCAAGTCAGGAAGCGCTGCAGGCCGTGGTCGGTGGCGTGGGCCTGTTTTTCCACTGCCCCCAGGGCGGCCGCTTGATCGGTGAAGTGCTGTTTGGACGACGTCAGCAGCTGCTCCAAATCTTTTCGAACCGTCTCCAGTTCGTTCTGAAGGCGGGCAGTGTCTTGCTCGTGGCGCCCTTGCGACAAGGTCAACCCTGCTTCGAAGAATCGTTGTAGCCGTTGTTCTTGAGCTTGCAAATCATGACTGAAGGTGAGCTGTGCAGCTCCTTGCCGCCGTACCTCAACTTGGAGTTGAGCGAGTGGGTCTTTGAGTTCTTCCCTGAGCTTGGCAGCGTCACTTCCCCAACGCGCTTCTTTCGGCGCCATCAGTTCGCCTTGCTGTAGGCGGTGCGTTTGAACCACTGCCTGTAAGTCATGAACCAGCGTAGGCGTGTCGGTCTGCCGCCGCTGCAACTCGTCTTGGCGTCTCGCCATGCCTGCACGGAGCGTTTCAAGAGCCTGCTCTACGGTCTGTATGCTGACCTGCTGGCGTTGCACCTCTGTCTAGCGCGTTTGAGCCTCTTCACGAACGCTCTGCAGATGAAGCCCACCACTGTTACCGCGAGAAGCCCGACGCCGCGCTAGAGGGTGACCTGAGAGGAGAAGAGAAAAAAGAAGCCCAGTCCAACAATGAGGCCGCCCGCCTGTGGATCAGCGGCCTGGAAGCCATGCAGCGCAAGCTATGGACCAGAGGTCTGTCGGGGCCTGATCGTGGCGGCTGTACATATGAAGCGTGTTGACCCGCGTAATGGCCAGGAAGCGGTGCCAGCGCTCTGGAAGGTCAGGCAGGGCGAGCGCCTCTCCGATGAGCTGGAGCGTCTCGTCCGGCCTACTGATCTACACCGCCAGTGGTGACAGCGACGGCTCCCTGGGCGGCCTGGTGCGCCAGGGTGAACCTGAACGCTTCGAGCGCACGCTGCTCAATGCGCTGCAGAACGCCCGTTGGTGCAGCAACGATCCGGTGTGCATGGAGTGCCTGCAGGGTCCGAACAGCCTGAACCTCGCTGCCTGCCACAGCTGCACCTTGATTGCCGAAACGAGTTGCGAAGAGTTCAACACCATGCTCGACCGCGGTCTGGTGATCGGCACGCCCGGGGACCAGAGCGTCGGGTTCTTCGCCGAGATGATGACCCGCCTGCCGTAATCAGGACGGTTCTGGATCGTGTCGCCTCAACTGGGTCAGGGGAGTCTGACCCGCCGTGACCGACTTCGAGCCCTCCCGCCACCGTTTCCACTGAGCGCCCAAGATGGTCGAGAAGTTGCTGCACCCGCGCGGTATTGAGGTCAGTCATGAAGCCTGGCGCGAATCTGGCATATCAACTTCGAACCCCTCTTCGCAGAAGACCTGCGCCACCGGGAATCCTGCCCCCTGCTCCCGGTGGGACTTGGACAAGGTCTGTGCGGGTGTGGTCGGCGTCCAGACGGCGCGTGGCCGACGGGAATGGCTTCGTGCAGGGTACCCTCGTTGATCGGCACCGCGAGACCGAAGCGGCACACAGGCTTTCCTAAGCAGACGCTTGGATGGAGACGGCTCAGCAGGGCTAGCAAGATGGATTCCCGTCCACGTGCACCGAGTTCCTCCGTCATCTGCAGGGCCTCCCGCAGAACCAGGCAGGCTTCCTGCAAGTGATTTTGCAGGAGATGTTCCACAGGAGTTAGATGACGTCCGTGCCCGGTGGTACCTGCCCCTCGCAGTAGAGCGCGTCGGCCTCATTGTTCCGTGCCCGAGCCTGGCATCCGTCGATCACCAACAGGTAACCTGTACAGCGCGCTGTAACACTATGACCCTACAGTCCCACCGCTCTACACGGCGTCAAGAGCGACAGTAGCAGGGGCTCACGCGAAGAAAACGAGGGCAAAAATTTCTGGAACTGCACGCTCGAATTGAGAATCTCCATCATCATTCCTGCCACGATCAGAAGAAACAATCAGAATCGAGCGTTCCAGACGTGGTCTACGGTCGCAGCAGGGATGGCTCGAACTTGAGGCTACCCCTGCAGTCCGTCTGCCGCAGGCCAAGTCAAGACAACGCGACCGTCGGAGGACAGCGTTGTCAATAGTCGGACTCCCAGTGTATGTCAGGCTCTTCTTTGCCAGTAATTGGCAAATTCTCCCGCCATGTATCGAGGCTGGGGAGTAAACGGCGATCCACGGGAAACAGGATCCGTAAGCTGGAGGTGTAATCGTCTTCTGGGTCTCTAGGCCGTCCGTAATACACTCGTATACCGTCATCAATCAGGTGAACTTGAGAGCTTCTCCCCACCTTTATTGTGCTCCCTCCTATAAGGCCGGGACGACGTAAGTACTGTGATTGGGTTCCCCACGCCTCGACAGCCAGTCCCCACAGCAGATCAAAGGCCGCTTGCTGGTAGAGCCGTTCAGGGCCAGTTAATTCCTCGCCGGTTTCCGCCGGAGGAGCCAGCAACGTCGAAACGACGCGCTGAGCCAACCGTCCTTGCGACGATGAGTGTGTGGCAAGATCTTGGAGACTTATGATCGTTTCGCCTGGGCCCCAGGGAGACGATTCTAGTAAGGCGCCCAGGTCGAACTGGCACTGTTCACAGACCTCAACAGCGTGCAGCACTTTGCGGTGCATATCCTGCCACGGGCCACGTTCCCAGTTGTCCTTTAATGGCATTCGAGTGTCTGGGGCGAACACACATATCGGTACACCACCATCTCTTTCTTCCCAAGCTAAACCGATATCAATGGCGGTTGCCCGGATTGAGCTGTAGTCCGGGGTTGTTCTCGTGGAACGTGGGTAGTTCTCTATAGATTTTTGAAATTGATCTGATTGAAATGGCTGAAATTTCCTGTGCCTATTTTTCTTATCCATTTGGCTCCCAAGAGGACGTTTTAGTTTTATTTCATTGCATGACCTCATTAGGTCACCCCATCGCGCCAACAACTTGCCGATGGCAGGTATCCGAGAACTGCCCTCCATCGCCCCTAAAGACGTTCCCGGCTCGCCTGAAGAGGAGCTACCGTGTTGACTGCGTCACGTCAAGTGCTTTCAAGCCAAACCGTTCAGGACGAACGGAGCCCACGATCCCAGAGGGTGCTCATCCTCCAACATCGTCAACTTACTCGACCGTACTGCCTCTTGCCACGAGGCTCCCTCAAGCCGACGCTGGTAAAGATCCGCTATCCATTGAGGTGCTTCGGCATCCGAGACAGGCCAAAGCGTCGTAATTGTCCTCCTGGCGCCAGCCAGGAAGGCAGCCTGGGATAACCCGGCGACACTGCGACCAGCGGTCATATCACCGAGGCCGGAGTCACACGAGGAAAACATGACCATCTGAGTCCCGGAGAGGTGAAGACTGGCCAGTTCCCAACCGCGCAGTACACCTCGGAACGACTTCCCGTTATACCCGTCGAGAATTACGACTGCTCTCGAGAATGGGTGCGCCGGGTTCAGCCGTACGTCATTGACTGCAGCCGAGGTGACGTAATGGGCCTGCGCTGTTTCTGGAGTCCACACGTCGGAATGTGTGGCGAAGTGAAGCACGGAAGGGGCGGGGGAGAGATGAAGCAACGTTTGTTCAGTCGCTCGCGGGCTCAGGAGTGCCTGAACCTTCAGCCCGTGCTGCTGCAGGGTTTCGGTGAGCAGTTCCACCTCGAGCCGGGTGCCCGCCAGATTTCGGTACCGGGGAAGCCCCAGGCTCCCTGGTCCGCCCAGGCCAGCCCGGGTTGGAAAGTCGAGCTCTGCAGCCCGGTCGCCGGTTTCCCCGCTCTCATCAGTCCCCGTCTCAAAGGTCTGCACGCCGAGAAGGAGCGCTGAACTGAGCTCGGCCGCTTGGAGTTCCTCCAGACGGTGCAGGCGAACGAGGTCTCTGGGGGTCGGAATCAGGCGGATGCTCACCTGTTCGATGAGTGCGACGGAGCCAGATTCGTGCTCTCGCAGCAGCAGATCCCAGGGGAGGCCATACAGGTAACTGTCACCGCTGATCACGAGACTGTCGAGTCTGGTGCCGAGGCGCAGCATCTGCTCCATCGGAGCCAGCAGAACGTCGTAGAGATGCCGCAACACTCGCTGTAACTCTGGATGAGAAAGGTACAGTTGTTCGCTTGCCTGACTGCGGAGAATATGCTGCAGCTCCCCGACCCACTCTTTGACGCCAGTGGCATCAAAGTACACGAAGTGATGCTCTCCGTCCTGATGCAGGATCTGAGCGAACAACTTCTCGCCGACGACAAGGTAATTCAACAGTGCTTCGCCGCTCTGGAGGGCGTCGGTGACACTTGCTGGTTGGATCTTCCGAAGTCGCAATTCATCTGCCAACCGGCGGGCTTCCGGGTGCTTCTCGAGAGAAAGGTCCAAGCTCTGAAGTTCTTGCATCCATTGATCGACTGCGCCGTCGCTGCGTTGTTCGCCGTAACGTGCCTGAGCGATGGCTCCTTGGAGGTGTTGACGACGTTCAAGAATGTCCTCGAGCTCACCGCTGGCTGCAGCATGAAGAATGCTGGCAAGTCCTTGCTCGATTTCCGCATTTCCCTTGTAAGTCAGGAGAGCAGTCACCTGATTCGTCCAATCCCGTGCCTCTCCCACCTGTACCAGAGGGAACATGAGATGTAGTAAAAGCTCAAGACCTTTTTCTGCCCGTCGCTCGTCAGCGTTCAGATGCTTACTGCTGACAGGAAATTGCTCATTGGCAATCTCTATGTCGAAGGCTTCACTGGCGACAGTCACTGCCTGATTCCACTGTCTGGCTTTGGAGTAGGCATTGGCAAGGTTGCGCAACGTCTCCGCTAGGTCAGAGTGGTGAGAGGAGTGGGAAATACGGCGAAGCTGCACTGCTTCTTCCATCAGCCGCACTGCTTTCTCGGTGTCCCCTCTTCTAGACCTTACTTGCGCCAGATTATTGTTGGTAATGGCCAGCGCCTGATCGGCCGCCGTGGAGTATCGACGTGCCAACGGGAAGGCTTCCTGGTAGAAAGCCTCAGCTTCGTCGAGTTCGTCCCGGTCGAAGTGAAGGTTTCCCAGGTTGTTGAGGCTGAGAGCGATTGCGGCGTGGTTCGGTCTGGCTGCGGCCTTCTGAAGGTCAAGGCCTTCACGGTGAACCCTGAATGCATCAGCCAGACGGCCCTGGTCACGGTAGACGGTTCCCAAGTCGTTCAAAACATCCGCAATGTCATTGTTCTCAGCAGCGCGTGAAGCGCGGTACACCTTGAGAGCTTGGGTATAGCTCTCAACAGCTTGAGGGTATTGTTTCAACGATCCGTACACCTGACCTAAGCTGTGCCAGGCATTCGCGTGTACAGGCGTAGCTTCGCGCTCGCCACCCAGAAGTTCTAAAACTTCCCGGTGGGTAGCGATGGACTTCTCGAAATGCTGCAGTTCCTTCTGCAATGTGGCCAGGTTGACGAGGTCAGATAACCACTCGCTAGGAGCGTGATGGCGTGAAACACTCGATACCTCTTCCAATACTGGAGCGGCGAGGTGCAAAGCCCGGTCTTGGATGTATTGCATTCCAAGCCTACGTGCATGCCCGAGATACGTTTTTGGACGCCCATGCATCTGCGCATGCTGCCGACGGAGAGCACGGCGTAAAATTGGGAGATGCTCGTTTGCAGAGTCATCTTCTTTCGAGGCGATCAGCTCAATCAAAATGAAGTGGAGATCAAATGCCTTGGGGAATTGTGTGTGCAGCTGTGCTTGAAACTTATCCATAGCTTCAGAAGTCAGCCCATCCGCTGTGACGTTGAGGAACTGGCTGAATAAGGCAGAAGCTTGGGGATCATTGGTCATAGAACTCCTTTAAATACTGCGGAATGAGACGTGTAGCCTAACTTAGGGGATTGAGGTCTGTCGTGTTGGCGAATGTGCAGCGCTGGAGAATAAGGAAGCGAGAGGAACGATTCACGCACTTCTCGCCCTTGGCAGCGCATTGGCTTCGGTAGAAGTCCGTTGCGTCGGTTTCCAGTATTGAGCTGGGACTCCCAGTGGAAACAGGAAGCCGTCCGCGGGGAGAGCAAGGCACAGGCCCTGCAGATAGTCCGCGTCGTCGTTCCAGCTGTGAAGCTTGACGCAGGAGCCTTCTCTGTACCAGCCGAGCGCTCTCTGAGCGTCGTGTGCTGTCAACGGAAGATTCAGGTGCAGCTGCGCAGCGTGGTCGCGCACCCAACGGAGCACTTCGCCGAAAAATACGACCCTCCCGGCCTCGTGGTAGTCGGCCAGAATCATACGGAACCCTTCAACGTCCTGTTCCCCTTTGCCGGGATAAGCCCCGTTGTTACAGCGCCGACACGCTGCGACCATATTTTCCAAGCGTTCTACCTCTGAACGGCCGCTTGATCTGGGGATCTGATGCTCGATCTCGACGCTCTCAGGCGCGCCGATAGTCAGCGGATTCATGGCCTGACCACAGTACCAACAGCGGTACCCCAGGGCGGCGGCCTTCTGTAGCGTGAGGCGGCGCGCCTTTGATTCCTCTGCATTCGTGGACGTCACACGTTTGCAGAGCCTCGGGTTAGACCGGAAGGTAAGGCGCAGGCTTTCGTCGTAAACCGCTTCATAGACACCTGGCTCCACTCCGAAGGGGTTAGATGACACAAGGTAGGTTCTGGTCTTAGGCATGCATTTCTCCCTGAAATCTAGAGACTGGTGTAGGGCGGCAACCCGCGCGTTCCAGCGAGGTGCAGCATGAACGGCTTAGGGCAGGGGCACTGAAAAGAGGGAAATCTCCGGGAAGGTATTTCCGAGATGCCAGGCTGTTCAAGAACAGGCCTCTCAAAGCCCGCAACAACTTCTGAAGTTTGTGGCCCTCTAGAATCGTCACCGTCATGCCAGAACGCATCGCACTGCAGCCTCTTGTAGGCAAAAGAATTTATTTCGAGGCCCAGACTGTTTGTCTCTCCCCAAGACGGAGCAACCTGCGAACGATTCGTGGGACGCCCTACCTGTGCCTGCAACCCATCGCAGTCAATGGCCGTTCACTCCCTCAAAAACCAGAGAGTAGAAAAGCAATGCACGTATGGGTGGCCCTGCCCCCGGCCTTGATCCACCGTGTGCAGACCAGTTCCGTCCCCCTCGGTATTCGTGGGTTCGGAATAGTGAGCCTGTACCGGCGTGAGGATGACACCTTGGCTTACGGACTCAGTCTGGTCAGAGATTTGGAGACGCAGGATCCCGTCAGCCTCTCCTGGGCCGTCGTAGCGGGAACCGCGGGGCCAGTTCTTCAGGGAGAGGTAACGCCACAAGTTCGCCTTCGGTTGGAAGCCGACCAGATCGAGTATCAGGCCTGGATGGATTTTTTCAGACCGAATGTGTCCGCAGTACACCGCAAAATCGTGACTTACCGGCAGCGGAGCGGTGATCCGCACTACCCGGCGTATCGTCAGGTCGTAACGGCAACATTTGAGACGCTCCAGGCAGGGCAGTTACCTGAAGCTGTCAGGATGAATACGGTGTACTACCTGATGGGTCAGTGGCGCGCCGATCAGGTACCGCGACATCTGCGGGAAACCTATCCGTAAGCGGATGACATCGGGAACTGAACGGGTCCACAGCTGGGCAGTCAACTACTGATAGGATTTCCCTCTTTTCAGGACGATGCAGCTCTGTGCGGGATGCTGATGAAATGAAGTCGATCGGGCAACCAGGGTGGTAAATATGAACGAGGAATTTTGGAAAGAGGAGCTGGCGGCGCAGCGAATGCAGGCGGGGTTGTTCTTGGCCGTCGCCGGAGAATACGTCAGTCCTGAGGACGGTTCAGACCCACTGCTCGCCCGAATCGACCGGGTCTGTCTGCTGGTGCAAAAGGAGCGCCAACGGCTCACGACGGCGCGGTCACTCGTGAATCCGTCTCCTTCACGGTCTGCGCAGATCAATGCGGAAAAAGTAGAGCTTGCGCAGGAGTTAGACACTCTGTTACGCGAGCTTGCAGCTTCAGCCAGTCTGGTTGCCGAGGTGCTGAGGGTCTACAGCTTCGACACTCCCGCAGGAGCACAGGACGCTACACGGGGCATGATGGACACACCAAATCTCACGCCACCTGTAGCGGAGGTGCGGCGGTTCCAGCAGGCTTTGGATGACCGGAGTCTCTCCCCGATGACGATTCCACCAGGCAGTCCTGTGACGACGTATCTGCAAGCCTGGCAGACGCTCCTCGACCACTTACAGGAACTTTACGCGGGCATGGACGAATTATCCTCCAGCACAGCGTTCGTGATGCGTCAGGAGAATGCAGAGGCAGTAGATGCCTTGCTTGCAGACGATGCCTTTCCCGAAGAAGCTGCGGAGGTTCTCGAACAGGTGTTGACTTTGCATGATCTTTCCAGTGGTGAAGTGCAGGTTCTGCAGTTGACGGGACTGCAGGTGGAGGGGCGGGACTGGATAGTCCGGTTTGCTGCCCAGTCCGAGCCTTTGCCGCTGCTGGCCAGAGGAGAAATTCTAAGGGTAGTCTCCGTCGATGGCAGCCTAGCCGAGGACATTGCCCATCAGGATTTGGAGTTCCAAGAAAGTGCGCTCCATATCGTGGGGGTCGAGCCTCAATCATTGGAGGTCCTAGGCCGCTTGGCCGTCCATGACATCCAGCAGCTGGCACTGCTTCATTACGGACACAAGCTCTGAGACGCTCTCGTCAAACCAGCTGGCGTGGCCCAACGAGAGACTCATGGGGCGTAACCTGGTGAGTCAACCTGTTGCTGTGTCTAAGGGCCGGAAGTGACTCTCGACCCACTCCGGATCAAGAACAGTCAGACTGCCGCACGCGCCGTTCTGAACATCATGGCGCATTATGGTCTGCAGCCCCTCTCGTACAAGCCAGCCACCTTTGCAGAGTTCATGCTCCTCGCTCTGCGCACCTTCACCAACGACCGGGCTACATCTCTTCAGTTGGAGGAGGGTGTGCTTGACGTTCTGAACCATCTTCAGGCTGTTCCTACCACCAAACCGGTCGCGTTGATGCTCGAACGGGCGCTTCAGAGGTCGAATCTGATCGTTCATACGCGGTCTTGGCGTGAAGTGAAAGTGGCAGACCTATTGTTCCTGAGTCGAGGGCGAGGGTACCGATATACCAAGATTGTTGGCAATCAAGAGTTCAGGACACGGCTGGATGAGGTGCTGCTGGCCGATCTGCAGGGCCTGGCAGCTTTGGGAGGGAGCGACAGCCGTCACCTGTGCGTGCTGCTGGCTCATATGGTGAAACTTGATTTGTACATGCATTTTCATTCAAATGCACCGTCGACTGCAGAAAGCATACGAGACCTGCGACCATATGAAGAGATTTCACTCTATCTGGCGTTCAAAAGTTTTTTGATGGCGAAACAAGATGTCTTTGATCCTGAATTGAAGGGCTTGGGGTTGTCCTTTGGGGGAGACGAGGTCAATGCCCTGCAACGGTTCCTACAGCTCCAAGGAATTTACAGGTTCAGCGACTGGCTCCCGGTTTCGTCACGTTTTCTAGCCGATCAGTTCCCCATGTCGCCACATCTTTCTGAAGGGGAGATGCCTGATATGAGCTTGCACGATCCGAGGGAGATATGGAGTGCTTTACGCCGAGGCCTCATTAGAGCAGAGGTAGGGTGACGCACCCTCACTTTCTCGGTTGGTTCGGGGAGAAGCGCGATGATGACTGCCGTCGTCTAGCCCGAGATGATAGGGACCCGACGTCGTCCCAGGCAGAGGTTTGAGTGCGTAAGGCCGCAACACCTTTAAGGCAATCTGGGTGATCACACGCAGCAGCGGATCTCAGATTCCCACCCGTCGTCATGTGTGAAAAACGTTTCAAGCGTGATGAACACCTAGTCGAACGCCTGCACAGCAGCTCTCAGACCTGTCCCGCTTCGCGCGGAAGACCCTGTCCTAGCTTGCATAGGGTATTGGTAGACCGTCGTTCCTTCCTGATGGCTTCTAGCCTGCCCTGAAGGCAAGTCCACTGCCAAAGCAAGGGTAATCATGCTGTAGATCCACACCAAATGACTCAGTTCCGCTGCTGAGCGAGAGGGGCAGGCGGCGGCAGGCTGCTGGCAGAGCGCTCTTTCCTCCAGACCGGAACGTACTTTGCCGCGCTTCCCAGATATGGGTGATCGCATTCGTCAAGGCAGCGAGCCGGGTCGCGTCCAGGTTGACGGCACGGGCGGTCTGAAACTGCAGCGCGGGGATTTGCCGCAGACTGGCCAGTGTGATGTGCTCCTGGTCGAGAAGCTCAATAGGGTCGAACATGCCTCAGCATAGGCGAGTTGAGTCAGTCGGGCGAAGTTGATCCACAGCGTGCTGCGGGGCCGTTGCACGACGGCAGGACGTGTTAAGGCTAGAACACGTCGTAGGCCACGGCGAGATGGTGGGCTGGCAGGTCGTGTTTCCTAATTACAACGCACAACAGCGTCCAGGCCGAAGGCTATGGTGGCAAAGGTGACGACAATTTGACCACAACCGGGCCGACACAGGTTGGTTCTTGGGAATACAGGGTGGTGCAAGGTGAGCTGGAAAATGGGTTCTCAGACGGAGAAACGCTATCATGGTCATGCCGATGTAGGTCTTCAGATACAGCTCAATCCCTGAATCCCCAAAACGTCAGTGCTGGGTTACCAACGTATCCTCTTCCAGCTTCTATGGGCGTGATAGTGACAGCACTGAAGTCTGTCACCATCGACCTTCTCCTGCCACAGCGCTGAGGGATTGAGAACAGCAGGTGTGTTGTGGCCGGTAAAAATTGTCTGCACGGAGGTGTTTTTGAGCAGTTGCCTCCGCTCGATCTCCATTCAGGTCAAGGGTTGCGGGGGAGTTGGTTGAGTTCACGTCACTGGGTGACGCGCCGCCTCTCCTTTCCAGCTGTCAGCCACTGCCGTCCCTCACTGCGACACTGCTCTCAGGAGGCCAGACCCATGAATGACGTGATGATGACGGCACATGCTGTAGAGAGGTTTCAGGAGCGGTTCGCCGGCAATCTCAGCTGGAACGGTGCCCAAGAGCGCCTGCGGCGGTTGCTGCGCCGCGCCCGCTTCGTGTCGGTTCGCCCCGGCCATGCCCGGCTTTACGCGCTGCAGGACATGCGCTTTCTCATCCAAGACGGCCTGCTCATCACCGTCTACCGCCTGCGCTGGCCCCCTCCCCCCCCCAGCGAAGACCTGTGGTGCAGCGAACCGTTGCCGCATCTGCGTCATTGCGTGTCACCCTCAGCCGCTAGGCTGAGGGCGTGACCCGGCTGCTGCTCACCCACCCGTATCCCAGCGTCCTGCGGGCAGCGGTGGCCGCCCGCTTTGTTCCCCACTTGCAGGTGGTGGTGCCCAATGTGCAGGCTGGGCGCGACCTGCGGGGGGCACTGCGCGGGGCGGGCCAGGCCGTCACCCTCACCCAAGTGGCCCGCGAAGCCCTGCGCACTGCGGGTTGGACGCTCCTGAGTCCCGGGGCTCGCGACGCCTTCTTCAGGCAGATTTTGGCTGACGTGCCCCTGAGCTATTTGGAGCCACTGCAGCTTCGGGGCGGCACCTTGCGCAGCCTGCAGCGCTTGATGGGGGAACTCATGCGCTCGAATGTGCAGCCCGATGCCCTGCTGCGCGTGGCCGCCCCCGGACGCGAGCAGGACGTGGCTCAAACCTACGCGGCGCTGCTGGCCCGCTGCGAGGCAACGAAAACTTACGACAGCGCGGGCAGTGAGTTCTTTGCGGCGCGGCTGACGGCTTCGCTCCTGCCGGCCCGGCCCACCCTGGTCTATGGCTTCGCCTATTTCGACGCGGCGCAAGTGGCGCTGCTCGACCGGTTGTTGGCTCCCGGTTCATTGATCACGCTGCCGTTTACGGCGGGTGTCCGCGGACTGGGCCGAACGCAGGCGACGCTGGAGGCGTTGACCCGGCTGGGTTTTGAGGTCACGCCGCTGGACGGCCCGGCCCGCCTGACGGGGGATCAGGTGATGGCCGCCTACGTGGGTGCTCACGCGGCGCCCACAAGCCTGCACAAAGAAACGTTTCCCGACATCGAAAGTGAAGTCCGGGCCTGTCTGCGGCAGGTGCGGGACTGGGTGGCGAAAGGAACGGCCCCTGAGCGGCTGGCCGTCATCGTCCGCAGCGAGCAGACCTATCTGGGCACCCTGATGGACGTGGCGCGGGAGTACGGGCTCCCGCTGGTGAGTGGCCAGCAGGTGCCGCTGCTGCACACGCCCTTGGGTGGGCTCATTCAGGCCTGGGTAGAGGCCCACACCAAAGAGTGGCGCTACAGCGCGGTTCGCCGCCTGCTCAGCCATCCGCTGCTCGCGCTGTCCTTTGACGCCCTGGCGCGAGGCCGGGCATTGCAACCAGGTTGTCCTGCAGGGCTGACTGCCTGGCATCCTGACCTGGGCTGGTTGGAGGTGCCGGAAGAAACCACCTGGCGCGGGGGCCTCGGTCTCTTGCAGCGCCTGATGGCCGAGTTGGGTGTCTTGGCGCGCTGCAAAAACGACCCAGCCCTGAACGTGGCGCTGAGCCTGCTCCTCGACCGCCTGCAGGCCGAGTCGCGCTGGGAAGGTTCGTGTTCTCAGGGAGCCGTGTTGAACCTGATTGAGCATGCCCTCGAGACGGTGACGGTGCCGGTGCTGCTGGGGCGCAGCGGCGTGCGGGTGGCCACGCCCCTCGCGGCACTGGGCCGCCAGTTCGACTATGTCTGGGTGCTGGGCCTGGCCGATACGCTGTTCCCAGCCCGGACAGTGGATCATCCCCTGATCGACAGTGTCATCCGGGCCCGCTGGACTGAGCAGGGCGTGACCGTGCCCGACGCGTCTACGCTGGCCAGTGTGGAAGAAGCGCTCTTCTTGGGAGCGGTCGCGGGCGCAGGGATTGATCTGGTGGTGAGCCGTCCGCGGCGCGGGGCCGATGGCCGGGAACTGCGTCCCAGCCGCTTCTGGAGCAGGCTGGGTGACGTCAACCCGGCAGAGAGGGCCTCGCCGCTGGGCTCGGAAAGTGAGCGGCACTTGGCCCTGGCCCTGCAGGGTGGGCGGCTGCCAGATGGCCTTGACATCAAGGTGGCCGTCGAGCGTGACCGGGACGCAGGCCTGCCGGGAGCACACGCCGGACAGCTTCAGACCCCTGTTGCGGTCAGTGGATGGCGTTGGAGTCCCACACAACTTCACTCGGCAGGCGCTTGCCGCTACCGCTGGTTTGCCCAGAAGCTGCTGCGGCTGGATGAACCGACTGACCCCGATCAGGGCGAAGACCGCCGGGTGGTGGGCACGCTGCTGCACGCGGCCCTGGAAGGAGCCTTGCAGGGCGAAGCACCCAGTGACACCACGGCCGACCGGGTTCGCCGCGCTGAGACTGCCCTGACTCGCCAAGACCGCCTGTCACGGGCCAGCGGTGAACTGCGTCCTGGCCCCCTCTGGCCCGTTGTGCGCGAGGAGATCCGCCGAACTGCGGTACGTGCCGTCCAAAGTTCCAGTTTCGTGCCGGAAGGCTGGAGGCCATTGCATTTGGAAGCACGCCGCGAGTTTGAGGTGCAGGCCGGGCCACATACCTTCTCGCTGGTGGGCGTGATTGACCGGGTCGACCAGACCCCGGACGGGTTAACCGTGACCGACTACAAGACCGGCTCCTACGTCAGCAAGGTGGTGCACGGCGGCGTCATGAATCTGGAAATCCAGTTGCCGCTGTATATGGCGGCAACTGGAGCCACCGGGGGCCGCTACCTTAGCATCGAACAGGGCCGCCCTCTGCCGCCAGGGGCCGGGCCGGGCGCCGAGGGCCCGCGCAAGAAGTACAGCTGGGGAGAACATCAGACCCGGGTGACCGACTTTTTGGTTGGGTTGGGCGACGCGCTGACGCGGGGCGACGTAGCCCCCAGCCCGGACGACAAGCGTGAAGCGTGTGCCTACTGCAACCTGAAACCAGTGTGTAGAGACCGGGGGCAACCTGTTCTGGAGGGGCAGCCATGACCGAATTGAACACCCAGGCCGCCAGTCCCTTTACACCCGCGCAGCAGCAGGCCATCTTCGCTTCCGGCAGCGTGGCGATCTCTGCCGGGGCGGGCAGCGGCAAGACCCGCGTGCTGGCCGAGCGCATCCTGCACCTGCTGGGCACAGGAGTGCGGCCTGGACAGATCGTGGCCGTGACCTTTACCGAAGCGGCGGCTGCCGAACTGCGCGAACGGATCACGGGCGTGGTGGAAGCGCGGGCGGAGGAGGGCGGCGTCTGGCCCGAGCTGCTCTCGGCCCTGCCGCTGATGCAGGTCAGCACCATCCACGGCCTGTGCGGACGGGTGGCCCGTGAGCATCCTGCCGAAAGTGGAGCAGGCCTGGGCTTCGAAGTCCTCGATGAATTGGAGGCCCAGGCCTGGTTGGGTGAACATCTGCCTGGCGTCCTGGCCGAACTGCCTGCGGCCACCTTGCTGGCGGTGCCGAGCAAGATCCGTGCCGACGTGCTGGAGACCCTGCTGGATGACCCTACCACCGCCGCTCAGGCTCTGGAGGTGGCCGCGAACGCTGCGGCCCTCGACCCGGCCACCCGAGCCCTGGGAGTGTGGCCGACCGTGGCCGCCGACTGGAACGCGGCGCTGGAGGTGCTGACCGGTCTCCGGGGGCCAGAAGGCGACAGCCTGGAGCAAATTCGCCGGGAGGTGCTGGCCGCTGCCGTGCCTGCCCCTGCTCTCGCTCCCGTCCTGTACGGTGTGCGCACCGCTCTCGCTCCACACAAAGGCAGCATCGGCAAAGGCTGGGCCAAAGACGACAAGGTTGCCGTGCATGCGGCGCTGCAGAGCCTCAAGGCGCTGGCCGGCCGGGACGACCTGTTGGGCGAAGCTACGCCCGACGCCGTAGCACACGGAGCAGCCGTGCTGGCGCTGAGAGACATCTTCAGTCACGTCACCCGCCGCCTGACTGAACTCAAGGCCGAGCAGGAGTGCCTGACTTTTGCCGATCTCGAGACTTCCGCCGACCGGGCGCTGGCCCAGCCGCAGGTGCGGGCCTATTACGCTGCGCGCTGGACGCACCTGCTGCTCGATGAGGCGCAGGACACCAACCCGGTGCAGTGGCGCATTCTTTCGGCACTGGCCGGAGAGGGGGTCAACCTCACGGTGGTGGGCGACGAGAAGCAGTCCATCTATGCCTTCCGGCGGGCGGACGTGACCGTGTTCCGGGCGGCCCAGGCCGACGTGCTGGCACGCGGCGGGGAACTCGTGCCGATGGGCACGTCGTTCCGCACACATCACCGCCTGGTCGAGACCGTCAATGCTTTCTTCCGCAGCCTGATGGGGGGGCCGGAGTTGGCACGGCCCACGGCGGCCCGCTTCGAGGCCCTGAGCGCCCACCGGACGGCCCATCCCTTCGGGGAGGACGCGCCCAGTGTGGAGCTGTATGCCCTGGCCGGAGAGGAGGATACCGCCAGTCTGCGGGCCGCGGAAGCCACGCTGCTGGCGGGGCGCATCCAAGCGTTGCTGCTGGCGGGCGGCTTGGTGCATGACCGCAGCCGTTCAGAGGGGCGGCCCCTGCGCTTGTCGGACATCGCCCTGCTGTTCCGGGCCCGAACCGACTTGAAAATCTACGAAAACGCGCTCGTGCGGGCGGGGCTGCCTTATGTGGTGTACGGCGGCCGGGGTCTGTATGACCGCCCTGAAGTGCAGGATGCCGTGAGCCTGTTGGGGGCAGTGGCCGACCCCACGGTCGATGTGGCGTTGGCCGCCGTGCTGCGTGGCCCACACGCGCACCTGACTGATGACGTGCTCCTGGAAATCGCCCAGGAGCGAGGGACAGGGGAGAGCCTCTGGGCCGCGGCGGGCCGCAATGGCCGCCCACAGGTGCAGGCTGCCGTGACCCTGCTGCGGGAGCTGCGCGAAGCCAGCGTGAGCCTGAGTGCCTCGGCGCTGCTGGCTGAAGCGGACGCCCGGACAGGCACCCTGCTGGTGCATGCTGCGCAACCGGACGGCCTGCGCCGGGTCGAGAATCTTCGCCGCTTTCAGGCCCTGCTGCGGGGCTGGGCCGTGCAGGGGATCCGCGATGTGGTGGGCGTGGCCGATCACCTCGCCAGCCTCGCGCGCCTGGGGGCGCAGGAGGCTGAAGCCCTCAGCCCCCACCCGGACGCTGTGCAGCTGATGACCATTCACGGCAGCAAAGGCCTGGAATTCCCAGTCGTCATCGTGGCCGACGCACTGCGGCAGGGAGGCGGGCCGCCCCCGAAGGTGCGCTTCGATGCCCGCCTGGGTGTAGCCCTGCGCCTGCCGCTGCAGGACGACGATCTGCCGCAGTGGGACGCGCTGGAGGCAGTGGCCCGCGAGCAGGAACTCAGCGAAGCCGAGCGGGTGGCCTACGTTGCCTTCACGCGAGCGGCAGACCTGCTGATCCTGAGCGCCCCGGCCAGCGAAACAGGAAAAGCTCAGGAACGCTTCGCCGCCTTTGCCGGCCACCTGCCGGAGGCGGGCGTGGAGCGGCATTACCTGAGCGCGGCAGAGGTGCCCTCGGTGCAGCCTCTCGTCCTAGAGCAGGGTGGGGCGCGTCCTACCCTCAAGGTGCGCAGCGGCCCTGGCGTCATGCTGCCCGGCAGCCTCCCCGCCACCAGCCTCGCGACCTACCGGCAGTGCCCGCGCAGCTTTGCCTACCGCCATCTGGAAAACCGTCAGCCGCTGGCAGCCCTCTGGAGTGAGCGCCGGGAGGCTGAGGCCGGCAATCCGCAGGGCCGGGTAGCCGGCCGGCAAATCGGGGACGCCGTCCACCGCTCTCTTGAGCACGGCTGGACAGCGGCGCAGATGGCCGAGCACTTTCCTTACTTGGTCGGCCCAGACCTTCAGACGGTGGTGGCCTGTGTGCAGGGCTTTGCCTCGGAGACCTTTGCAGCGGTGAACACCCTGCCCTACGAGCGGGAGAAGGTCATTCAGGTGCAGGTCGGTTCTATCCTGTTCGAGGGCACGGTGGATGCCTTTGATCCGGCCAGCAGCCTGGTACTGGACTACAAGACCGACCGGGCGGTGCATCCGGAACACCACCTGACTCAACTCGCGCTCTACGCGCATCACCTGGGGGCCACTGAAGTCGCTCTGGCCTACCTGCGGCCTGAGGTTCAGACATTGCATGTGTTCACGCCGGAGGATTTGCAGCGTGGATGGGAAGGGATTGAGG
This sequence comes from Deinococcus sp. QL22, assembly GCF_023370075.1. Taxonomy (NCBI): domain Bacteria; kingdom Thermotogati; phylum Deinococcota; class Deinococci; order Deinococcales; family Deinococcaceae; genus Deinococcus; species Deinococcus sp. QL22. The sequence continues at coordinate 25,073 of NZ_CP097151.1, read as the reverse complement.
AAGCGGTCGACCGCCTGAGCCAATTGGAGTTCGCGCCGACACCGGGGCCAGCTGTTTGCCGCCTGTGTGCCTTTCGGGGCGTGTGTGACGCGGCCTCTGACGCTCCCCTTCTGCCGTTTTCAAAGGAGTCCCTATGACCGATGCCGAACTTGCCCCAACCCCTGCTGCCCCAACCCCTTACGCGCAGGCCATCTTTGAATTTCTCTCGGAAGAAGGCTTTCGGCCCAAGATGGACGACGACGGAGACGTGCACTTCCGCTGCGAGGGGAATGCGTACTACGTGGCCGCGCAAAGCGGTGAGGCGCAGTACTTCCAACTGGTGTTTTTGCCGTTCTGGCCCATCGAAGACGCGGCCGAGCGGGTGCGGGTTCATGAGGCGGCGGCCCACGTTCACAACCACCTGAAGGTGGGCCGCATTCTGGTACTCGAAGACAATGTGATGGCCGATGTGGCCGCCTACTTTCCCGAAGACCAGACCTGGCAGGGCGTGTTTTACCGGCATCTGGGCGGCCTGCAGGCCGTGGTTCGCAGCTTCCGTGAGCACATGCGCGCGCAGCTGGAAAACTGAGCCGTGAGTGCCCCGGAAACAAAAGCGCAGCGCGTTCGGGCCGTGTTGGATCTGCTGGGGCACGCCGAGTGCTCGGCGCGAGACCTCACGGGCCGCCTGGGCCTGCCAGAGAACAAGCTCCGCAGCATCCAGCGTGATCTGGAAGAACTTTCCCTGAGTGGAGACATCGAGCGGCTCTCTAGCGGGAAATACAGGCGACCCGTCAAACCCACGTCCCTGAATCCGGTGGAGGCCCTGGCGGTGTACTCGGCGGCGCGGATGCTCTATCACCATGCCGCTGACTACAACGAACATTACCTGACAGCGCTGGAAAAGCTGACCGCACAGCTGCCTGCCCCAGCCCAGCGCGTGGCCGCCCAAGCAAACGAGGCCTACCACCAGAAGAAAGGCTCCAGCGACCTGGCCACGACGCGCACCTTCGAACTGGTCGCCCGCGCCTGGCTGGAAGGGCGCGTCCTGAAATTCACCTACCACTCGCTGGTCAAGGCGTCGCAGGTGGAGCTGGTGATCTATTTCATCGAACTCAATCCACAGAACCGTCAGGCCTACGCGATTGGCGTGAACCGTCTTAAGGGCGGAGACCGGCCCTTCGTGTTCCGCATTGCCCGCATGCATGACGTGACGCTGCTCAACGACGCGTGCTCTATTCCCGAGGATTTCCACCCGATGAAGTACCTGTCGGGTGCGTGGGGCATCATGACCGGCGACCCGGTGCGCGTGGAACTGTTTTTCACGCCGGAGATGCGGGAACGGGTGCGCGAGGTGCACCTGGGGCCAGCCGCCGAGGTGGCGGTTCTCAGCAGCGGTCACACGCGGGTGTGCCTGCAGGTGGGCGGATGGAAGGAACTCGTGCCGTGGATTTTGGGCTGGGGCGGTGAGGTCGAAGTGCTGGGGCCGCCTGAGCTGCGGGCCCACGTCGCGGAGGCGCACGGAAAGGGGCGGGCTCTGTATGGATGATGGCCTCCGCTATGCTAAGCCCAATGAACAGTGTTGTAGACGAGACTTCTCGCCAAAGCCGTGGGAAGGGTGCAGGCCAACTGTCTGTACACACCGGACGTACCCTGATGCTGCGTGACCTTGTGACGGTGTTAGACAGCGGCGTGGCAGTTGCCGGCAGCTCCGGGATGCGCCGTGCTGTGGTGGAAGGAAACGTGTTGGGAAAACCGACTGTTCGCACACGCATGGCAAGCTGGACCTACCTTAACCGGCTTTATGGCCTGTCAGACACCTCTGCCGTCATGAGTGCCTTCCTGTACCTGTGGCAAGCAGTGCCAGAGGCCCGGCCCCAACTGGCCCTGCTGCGTACCCTAGAGCGTGATTTCCTGTTGCGGTTGAGCGCGCCGTGGATCATGACCCAGCTGGTAGGGCAGGCGGTGACAGCTCCTGCCTTGGCCACAGAATTGATGCGGTTGAACGTGACCTACAGCGAAAAGACTCTGGCAAGCATCAGCAGCAATCTGCTGTCGTCCTGGACTCAGGCGGGCTGGCTGGCGGGCCTGAACCCCAAGCGGCGCGTGGCGGTTCAGTGGCAACCGGGAGCCGCCGCCTGGTTGCTGTACACGGCCTATGGGCAGGGCCAGCGTGGAGCGGGACTCTACGACACGCCACTGGCCCATCTGCTGGGTCTAGATGCAGAGCAGCAGGACGCGCTGGCCTTCGCCGCCTCACAGGAACGGCTGCTCTCCTATAAACGGTTGGCCGACGTCGTCGAGATCACCTTTCCCGGCTGGGATGCCCGGTCATCCGGAGATCCCGCATGAGCCCTGCTCAGCAGTTGCTGCAGAGGTACCGCTCGCACCTCGAGTTGCGCTGGCCTCCGCACCTATCAGCCACTGAGCGCGTGTGGATCGCTGTCTATGATCCAGAAGAAGAGAGGCGGATGCGGGCCGCCCTGCCGGAGTTTGCGCTGGTGACGGAGGCCGCTGGGGTTCAGTGGGCACACGTCGACCTGACAGACGCCTTCGCGCAGTGGATGAATGCCCATCCTTACCGGGACGACTATTTCCGGGAACCTGAACTGCTGTCTTCCACTCTGCCGGAGTTCGAGGAGCAACTGCTCGAACAGCTGCGAACCACATTGACGGCCCTACCCCCGCGCAGCGTGGTCGGCGTAACAGGTGCCGGTGCCCTGTTTGGCCTGACCCGCATTTCGAAAGTCATCGAACGCGCCGCCCCCGCTCTCCAGGGCCGCATGCTGCTGTTTTTCCCCGGCTCGCTGGATGGCCACAACTACCGCCTGTTCAACGCCCGTGACGGCTGGAACTACCACTCTGTCGCGCTGGTTCCCTGATGTGCTCTTTCCCCTTGGAGTGTTCCTGTGACTGATGTAAGAACGACTGACCTAACCAATGCCGATGTGTTCTACCGCAATCCTCAAACTTTCATCATTCCCAACAACGGCGTGACCACGCTGAGAGCACCAGACGACGACAAAGAATGGAGCGTCCTGCGGTGGGAACTGGAGAGCTTCGTATGCGAAGGCCAGTATGCGGACGGCCTCAAACGGCTGCTTCAAACCTATCTGGGCCGGGTCAACGAGGCCGAGCAGCCAGGCTGGTGGGTCAGCGGCTTTTACGGCTCCGGGAAGTCTCATTTCGTGCGGGTGCTGGAACACCTCTGGGCTGACACCCGCTTTCCAGACGGCAGCACGGCCCGCGAACTCGTCACGGTGCCCGATGAGGTCAGTGTCCTGCTGCGTGAGCTGACGACCACCGGACGGCGGGAAGGAGGGCTCTGGGCCGCGTCTGGCACCTTGGGGGCCGAGGTCGAGGGCGCGGTGCGGCTGGCCTTTGCCCGAATTTTGCTGCGTGCCGCTGGCCTGCCCGCTGAGTACCAGCAGGGCCGCCTGGTGATGTGGCTGATGCAAAAGGGTGCCTATGAGGCTGTGAAAGCCGCAGTGGAAGCCTCCAGCGAAACTTGGCGCTTTGCGCTGGGCAACATGTACCTGTCGCAACCCTTGGCCGCGGCCATTCGGCTGCACGTCCCGGGGTATCAGGACGACGCCACTGTCCGGGAACTGCTGCGCCTGCAATTCCGGAAAACCGACGACATCAGCGAAGACGAACTGGTCAGCGTGGCCGAAGAATTGATGGCCCTTCAGAGTCAGAAGCCGGGCAAGTTGCCTTGCACATTGGTCATCCTTGATGAAGTTCAGCAGTACATCGGGGACAGCCGGGAGCGCGTGGATCAGGTGGCCCGCCTCGCTGAAACCGTCACCAAGCGCTTTGGGGGCCGCCTGATCCTGATCGCCACTGGGCAGTCGGCGATGGGGGCCACGCCGCAGCTCGCCAAGATCAAAGACCGCTTCCCAATCGGCATCGAGCTGAGTAGCACGGACGTGGATCAGGTGGTGCGCAAGGTCATTTTACGAAAAGACCCCGCACATTTGCCGGAAATCACCCAGGCGCTGGAACGGGCGAGTGGGGAGATTGCGCGGCATCTGCCAGGCACCAAACTGGCTCCGCAAGGCAGCGACCAGGCCGTACTGACGCAGGACTATCCGATCCTGCCCACCCGCCGCCGCCTCTGGGAGGAGTTCCTGCGGGCCATTGACCGGGCGGGAAGCACCGGGCAGCTGCGCAGCCAGCTGCGGATTACGCACGAGGCGACCCAGCAGGTTGCGAACCAGGCCGTGGGGCATGTGGTGGGCGCAGATTTTGTGTATCGCCCGCTGGCGGGGCATCTGCGCTCCACGTCTGTGCTGCTGGACGATACCTACACCCTGATTGAGCGGCTGGACGACAACACCGAGGCGGGACGGCTGCGCCAACGGGTGGCCCAACTGCTGTTTATTCTGTCTAAGATTGACTCCCGGTTAGGTGTGCGGGCCACCGAGGCGACCCTCGCCGACCTGCTGATTGAGGATTTGGGCGCTGGGAGCGGCGGCCTGCGGGCCCGCTTGCCTGACTTGCTGAAAGACATGATCAATGCAGGCACAGTGATGCAGACCGGATCGGAATACCGCCTGCAAACCAAAGAGGGCGGCGAGTGGGAAAGCAGCTACCGCAGCGCCTTCAATGCCCTGCAAGACGATGAAGTCAGGCAGGTTCAAGAGCGGGACGCTTTGCTCCGCCGTGCTTTAGAGACCGTGACCAAAGGGCAACTGACGATCAGTCAAGGTGTCAGCAAAACTCCCCGAAAGGCTGAGGTCACTTACACCGCACCTATCAGTAGCGGCAACGTGCCCGTGTGGGTGCGCCCCGGCTGGAACGATTCGGTGCAGGAGGTGCGGGACGACGCTCTAGCCGCCGGGAGCGACGCATCCACCGTGTACGTGTACATTCCTGAACCTAAACGCGCCGAGTTCAAAGAACAGTTGACGACTTGGCTGGCGACCGGGGAAGTGCTGACGGCCCGGCCCACGGCCAGTACCCTGGAATCCCAGGAGGCCCGCTCGGCCATGCAAACGCGCCGCAACATCGCGCTGGCTGAAGTAGAGCGGCTGATCGCGCAGGCGGTGGACGGGGCACAGGTCTTTCAGGCCGGCGGACAGGAACTGGACGGCAACCTCCGTGCGGCGCTGTCCACGGCCTTGCAATCTGCGGTGTCGCGTCTCTACCCCCGCTTTGGCGACGGCGATCATGCCCGCTGGGAAGCGGCGTACAAGCAGGCCCGGCTGGAGAACCACAGTGCTCTGGAAGCCGTAGGCTTTCACGATGACCTCCTGAAACATCCCGTGGTACGGGCCGTGCAGGGCGAAATCGGGGCCGGAAAAAAGGGAAGCGACCTGCGCAAACTGTTGACGGGCGTCCCCACAGGCTGGCCGCAAGACGCCGTAGACACCGCCCTGACCCTGCTGACCCTGACTGGACATCTGCGGGCCACGGTGAACGGCTCGCCCGTGCAGGCCAAGCAACTGGACGCCTCTACGCTCAGTAAGGCTGAATTCCGGCTGGAGAACGTCACGCTGACCAAAGGGCAACTCCTGATGGTTCGCAAGCTGTACCAGGACATTGGTCTGAAAGGGGACGCCGGGCAGGAAGCCGCGCAAGCCTCGGCCTACCTCAAACTGCTGAACGAGAAAATCAATGCTTCAGGGGGAGACGCGCCCCTCCCTGAGCGCTTGGGGAATGCTCCTTTGCTGGGCTTGCAGGGCCTCGCCGGGCCGGAACTGCTGTTGCAATTGGCCCAGGCCAATCCTGAGCTGTTGGCCCTTCGTAAGGCCGCCGACGACCGCGCCGAACTGATCAAGAAGCGGCTGGACCACTGGCAAAAGCTTCAGACGCTGCTGCGCCACACCTCCGACACTGACTTAAGAGGCCAAGCCGGGGCAATTAAAGCAGGCCGCCTGCTGCTGGCCGAACCCGACCCGATGGAGCCGCTGCGAACCGCCCTGATGAACAGCCTCCGCAGCGACCTGCAAGCGGCCCGGGCCGCCTACGCTGCGGCCTACACCAGCAGTGTGCAGGGCCTCGATACACTGCCTCAGTGGACCGCCCTGACCGCTTCCGAGCAGTCCACCTGGCTGCGCCGAGAGAGTCTGACTGCGCCGACCGAGGACAAGCTGGGCGGCATCAACGAGATTGTCAGTGCCCTGGAGCAGCAAAGCCTGAAAGCATGGCAAGACGCCACCGAATTGGTGCCCAGCCGGGTAGACCGGGTGCGGCAAGCGTTCCTGAAAAGCCTGGAACCCGCTGCGAAATGGCTGCGTCCTCCCAGTGCGACCCTCAAAACCACAGGCGACGTGGACGCCTATGTGAATGCCCTGCGGACGCAACTGCTGAAGATCGTGGACGGCGGCCAGCCCGTGATCGTGCAGGGGGAATAGGCTCCGCTTTCCAGTTGCTATTTACTGTTTATCTCCGCCCCTTTCCCATCTTTTGGAGTACCTATGCCTGCCCTTGAAACCCCCCTGCGCAAGATTCTGGAAAAGAAAGTCATCGAGGCGCGGGAGACTGCCGAGTCTGCCGCCGCCGCTGCCCTGGCCCGATTGATTGGGGACGGCCCCACCGCGCCCAGCTACCTGACCTCAGACGAGTTGACGCTACGGGAGATGCTGCTGGCAAAACAGAGCCAACTGGGCAGCCGCGACGCCCTGACCCGCGAGTGCGCCTACGAGCAGTGGCACGCCATGTTGTTCGCCCGCTTTCTGGAAGCCAGCGATCTGCTGATGCACCCGGAACACGGCGTGAGCGTGAGCATGGACGACTTGGACGAACTGGCGCAGGAAGAAGGCGACGCGGATGCTTACGCCGCCGCTGCTCGCTACGCCGCCAGGATGCTGCCCGGTATTTTTAGGCCCACCGACCCGCTGCTGAGGGTGCGCTTTGCCCCCGAATACCGCCAGAAATTAGAAGCCCTGATTGAAGGCATTCCCAAGCCCGCCTTTGTGGCCGACGACAGCCTCGGGTGGGTGTACCAGTTCTGGCAGACGGCCCGCAAACAGCAGGTGAATGCCAGCGGGCGCAAGATTTCGGGCGCAGACATTAGCCCGGTCACGCAGCTGTTTACCGAGCATTACATGGTGCAGTTTATGCTGCACAACACCATTGGCGCGTGGTGGACGGCCCGCAACCCGAATCAGCCGTTGCCCACCGACCAAAGCTATTTAAGACTGAACGAAGACGGCACGCCCGCTGCGGGCAGTTTCCCCGGTTGGCCTGCCCACACCCGCGACCTGAAAATCATAGACCCGTGCTGTGGCTCCGGCCATTTTTTGGTGGCGGCCTTTGCCCTGCTGCGCCGCCTGCGGATGCTGGAAGAGAATTTGAGCGAAATAGAAGCCGCCGAAGCCGTGCTGCGCGACAACCTGCACGGCTTGGAGCTTGACCCACGCTGTACCCAACTGGCCGCCTTTAATCTGACGTTAGAAGCGTGGAAGGCCGGAGGCTACCGCCCGATTCCCACGCCCCAGATTGCGTGCAGTGGCCTGAGCATCGGCGCGGGCATAGACGACTGGCTGAGTCTGGCCGACGACCCCAATACCCGCAACGTGTTCCGCATTTTGCACGAAGAATTCAGGGACGCGCCCGACCTCGGCAGCCTGATCAACCCGCGCCAGAGCATCCAAAAGAATCTGGGCATTTTTGGCGAGCAGGCGTTAGAGGGCTTGCCCGAGGTGATAGACGCCCTGCTGACCCGCGAGCAGGCCCACGATCCCGCCGCCGCTATTTTTGGAGACACCGTGCAGGGTGTGGCCCGCGCTGCCCGTTTGTTGGGCGACACCTACCATCTGGTGATTACCAACGTGCCGTATCTAGGACGTGGGAATCAGGGAGACACGCTAAAAACGTTTATAGAACAGCGCCACGCCGCCGCCAAAGCCGACCTCGCTACTGCCTTTGTGGAACGTGCCCGTGCCTTTGCCAAGCCGGGGGGAACTTATAGCCTAGTCACGCCACAAAACTGGCTGTTCTTAGGAAGCTACAAAAAGCTACGTGAGGTGTTGCTGAAAGAACAGCAATGGGACTGGGTAGCAAGGCTGGGAGTTAAATCCTTCTCTACGCCAATGTGGGACTTCAATATTTCGTTTGTAACTTTGACGAATCAAATGCCTTTAAGAACCCACGAAATGATGGGTATTGATGTGAGCGAGGCTAAAACGACGGATGGAAAATCTGAGGCGTTGCTAATTGGGGAAATTTTGAAGTTAGGACAGGAAGGACAAAAGGGGAATCCTGATTCAAGGGTTGCTCTAGTAGAGGCTCTAAATATTCCATTGCTGAGTGAATATGCAGACAGCTATCAAGGAATTAAAACCGGAGATGATGCGCGCTTTAGATTTAACTTTTGGGAAATAGAAAATTTGGACGGATTTAAATTTTTTCAAAGTACCATAGATGTTTCAAAAGATTATGGTGGCCTTGAGTCAGTTATAAAGTGGCAGAGTAGTGGACGGGAAATCAGTAGATTGCAGGGGATGAAAGCTTGGGGTAACTTGGGAGTATCTGTAAGTCAAATGGCTGATCTTCCAGTTGCTGTATTTCTGGGAGATTTGTTTGATAGTAATGCTTCACCAATTATTCCAAAAGACAGAACTAATTTGACCGCCTTATACGCCTTTCTATCCAGCGATATTTATAGAGATTCTGTAAGAGAAATCGATCAAAAACTTGCCGTAGCGAATGCCACTTTAGTCAAAGTACCCTTTGATCTGCCTTACTGGCAGCAAGTCGCGGCGGAGAAGTATCCCAATGGGTTGCCCGAACCGTATAGCAATGATCCTACCCAATGGCTGTTTAAGGGTAGGGTCACAGAAACAACCCAGCCTTTGCATGTGGCCCTCGCCCGCTTGCTCGGTTACCGTTGGCCGGATCAAATAGAAGACGGAATCGTGCTCGAACCAGACGGCATTCTGCCCCTGCCGGGACTGCGTGCGGCCCGCCCCGCCTACGAACGCCTGATGGACACGTTGGCGAGCGTGTACGGCGCAAGCTGGAACGCCGCCAAACTGCGCGAACTGCTGGCACAGGTGGGCGCAGAATCGCTGGAGGGTTGGCTGCAATCCGGGTTTTTTGAGGGGCACACCAAGCTGTTTCATCATCGGCCCTTCCTGTGGCACATTTGGGACGGGCGCAAAGACGGCTTTGGGGCGGTGGTCAATTACCATCTGCTCGACCGGGCGCGGCTGGAAAAGCTGACCTATACGTACTTGGGCGCGTGGATAGACGGGCAACGGGCGGCCAGTGCAGCGGGCGAGAAGGGAGCGCAGGAACGGCTGGCGGCGGCGCTGGGGCTACAGCGCAAGCTAGAGGCGATCTTGCTGGGCGAGCCACCCTACGACATCTACGTGCGCTGGAAGGACTTGGCGGGGCAACCGCAGGGCTGGAACCCTGACTTGAATGACGGCGTGCGCCTGAATATCCGTCCCTTTGTGGAAGCGGGCGTGCTGCGGGGCAAGGTGAACGTGAAGTGGGGCAAAGACCGGGGCAACGATCCCGGCAAGCAGGATTTCGGTGAAAAGGGGCCGCAAACGGACATCGAAAAACACCTCAGCAACGAGCGGCACAACGACCTGCACTTTACTTTGGCGGAGAAGGCTGAAGCTGGGAAAACGGAGATAGGGCAAGCGTGAGCGAAAGCGGTCTGAATAACGCCCCAATCCCGTCTTCCTCCGTCCCCCTCACCTATGTCCTGCTCATCAATGGGCAAGTCGTCAATGCGACGGCTTACCGCTTTCAGAGCTTCCGGCATTTAGTTGGGCTTCAAATCCTACTGACGCGGCTCAGTAAAGAACAGGTCTATTTCGTCCGTTATACCGGCGACAGTGACTACAGCCGGGAACTGGAACCGGTGGATCTGGCGCAGTGGTTGGCGCAGCAGGGGCTGACTTCTCTCAAGCCCACCCTCTTTGGCTGCTGCCTGTTGGGCCTCCTGTCGCCGGATCAGCTCCGCCCCTTTGCCTTTTACAGCGAATATGCCGAATTCGAGAGGACGCAGGTCAAGCGTGTAGAGCGTACTTACCCCTTGCCACCCTTGCCTTCGCAAACTGCAGCGAAGGTCGGTCAGGGAGCAGAAGCACGCCCTGATTTAGCGGGACAAGACGAGGTCTTTGAATCGGTTGAAAGTGAAGTCGGTGACCCTGATCAGCCGAGTCAAGTTTCGTCTGTATCATTCACTCAGCCCGAGGGCATCAACAAGAGTGAAGAACCTAAATCAGGGATATCAGAGCAAGCCCAACAGTACGCCATCTTATTGAATGGGCGTCTGGTGGGTGCGACGCCATTTCTTTTTGAAACCAGAAGAGACGTTGAGAGGCTCGTACGTCGGCTTGGAAATTTGACTGGCGCAAGAGCTTCAGCTGTACAGCGAGGATGGTGTATTCAAAACCCACCCATCTTTAGCTCGGTGCAAGTCGATGCTTGGCTCGATAAAAACATGGTTTATCTGGTCAAGCCTGGCCATATTGTTCAAGACAACTGCCCTGATGTGTCTTTACGAGAATTGGTTTGGCCACCGGATGCATGGGCTACAGACCAATCTAAAGTTTCACGTCAGGACTTTGATTCTTATATTTTTACAGGTCATGGAGTTGCTGGATGTGAGCCTGATCTTTTCTACAGAGAAGAATACCCATTCTCCCGGTCCAGTTTAAGAGCATTTCATGACATGGAATATGAGCGTGAGTATGAGCAGATGCAAGGAACGCCATTTGAATCTATGCAGTACATCGACATTCTCGATGAGGATTTGAATGAAGACAGCGATTCTTCAGAGAGCGAACTAGCCATAGAAGATGAAGTCACAATTGTGGTAGATGATTACATAGATTCACCGGAGCCATTAAATCTAGAAGTGCTTGCTGACTCGCGTCACGTTGTCATCCTCCAGTTGGGTGGGTCGGTGGTGTGTGACTGTGCGCTGAGCTTCTCTAATCCTGCTCAGGCACAAGCTTTGCAGCAAGCTGTGAGCGAAGTGCTCAAAGTGAGCGTGACAAGCTTGCCTGTGTCAAAAGGCCATCAAGCCAAGCCGTTCAGCCTCAGACTGGCCACCGACTGGATCAGAAAAGTGGTCGAGAAGTGGAGCCTTGATCTGCGGGCGCTTGAAGAGTTTGAGGAGATCTACCACAAATTTTTGCCAACCAGTGGAGTGCGGCAAGCTACAAAAAGGGACGTAGCCCCCCTCTCAACGCAGCAGCTCATGTATGTCTTTGAAGTTGGCGGCGGCGTGGTATGTGGGCAGCCGTTAGCCTTTACCGCTTCCTATCAAGTCAGTATCTTCCGTCAAGCACTAAGTGAAACCCTCCGGACTTCTGTCCTAAGCCGGCAGGTAATGAGCGAAACGTCCAGTATTCCTTTTGATATCCAAACCGTTGCACAATGGCTCGACACTCAGGGTTGGCTAGCCCATTACCGTCCAGCAGAACGGGTGGATTTGATCGCCACCTACGCAAACTGGGGGGAGTCTAAAACCCTACCGCCCAATCTCCTATTAGAAGCTCAATCGGCACAGCGGACTTTTGTTCAGCCGAAATTCAACGAAACTTCAGCAGCTATCCGAACGCTGCTACACGAGCGGCAGATCAAGCAACTGGTTCACTTTACCCGCTTAGACAATTTGCCCGGCATTGTGCGTCAGGGCATTCTGAGCCGCCGTGATCTGGCTCAGACGGCCTTTCATTGGAACGATGCGCTTCGCCTCGACCAACGTGAGCATGCCACCTGCCTGAGCATCAGCCATCCCAATTACAGGATGTTCTACCGTTACCGTCAAGAACATCCACAGGTGAAATGGGCGGTGCTGGTACTGGAGCCTTCATTGCTTTGGGAACTGGATTGCGGATTTGTGGAAATCAACGCGGCCAGTGCAGGAATTCCCCAGCGGGATGAGGCCACTCTTAAAGGCGCGGCAGCACTGGAAGGAATGTTTGGCAATGTGCCAATCCGAACTCAACTGCGGTTGCCAGAGCATTTTCCTACTGATCCCCAAGCGGAAGTGTTGGTTTTTGAAGCCATTTCGACGCGGTTTATCCGTGAAATCCACGTCAATTTCGTGCCCAACGTTCATCAGGTTGAAGATGGGCAGGGGCGTTCTATCGCCGTGCTACAGAGGCCCAAGTTGTTTGAGGCTCGCCAGGACTATGTCCATTGGCAAAATCCGGTACGGTTCTAGGTATGGCTGAGCGTCCTGTCTTCCTCCCTTCTTCCACTTCCCCTTTTGTGCAGGAGAAAACCGTCAGCTTCAAGTGGCATGCGGGCCTCTCGCGCGCTCAGGCTCAGCGTTCGATTGCTGAGCTGCATACCTCGGCTGCCGCTCAAGCAGTTAGCCCGTTGCTGGAGATCTCGTCGAAGGGCAGCGACCCGCTGGGGATCAAGCTCAGCGCCTTCAACCTCACGTTTGAAGCTCCGACTGGGCAGCGGCTTTCGGTAGAGTCGGCCTATCAAGGCAGCAAAGTCTTCCAGAATGGCGACCACTTTCCTGACCTGTACCGGGCCAGCAGCCGCGACGCCAAGCTGGATGAGCGTGTGAAAGGGCGCCCGGACATTCAGCAGTTCGATTTTTTCGGTGAAGTGTGGCCGAGGCAGCCTATGACCGCATTTTACGACTGGCTGTATCTCCAGGCGTTGGCGCAGCATCCAGAGCATCTGGCCGCGCTGGAAGGTTATGCAGGCTTCACAGACATCGCCTTTAATCCGCAAAAATCGTCAGCCTGTCAGGCGCGGTGTGCGGCTATGCGCCTAGGCCTGCGCCAGGCAGGTATTTGGACAGAGGCACTCGCTGGGCAGCAGGCTTTCCTAGATGCATTAGGAAATAAGCGAAATTCAGGCGCTGCCCAACCATCTTTGTTCTGACAGAACAGGCAGATTACATTAGACCGAGTTGGCAGCGCCATGTCCAAACACAGCACTCTTGAGCTCAGCAATTCCACTCCCAGTCCTGTTCTCGAGGTATAGAATCTGGTGATCTTCTACGCCGAGTCGTGCACGCAGATCGTGATGCCGTATCTCCTGCTCTAAGACGCTGAACCTGTGTGCATGTGTTTGGACAACCGTGATTTTCCGCTTCTGATTTCTGGCGTATTGAACAAGCCGCTCGTCAGAATCCAGCAGCTTACCGTTCAAGAAAACAAAGATTTCATCGAACAGGTCGAAGGGAAAGAGCCTGAGGTAGGTGTCAGTCGGATGCCGTATTGTGCCGTATCCAGGTGCATCCACGAAAATAAAGTCTTTGAATGATGAGTAGAGGGTCACGTCTCGTTCTACAGACCAATCCGTCATATCTGTGCTGACACCAATACCTGGCCTGGGCTGCAGGCATTCGTCCGTCAGATTATCTAGGGCAGTGGACTTCCCTGCACCAGGTTGACCTATGAAGGCGATTTTGCGGAGCGATGAGTTACGAAGCTCAGTCTGCAGACGGCACAGATTACTTGTCAGTATCGTTTCCACTTCAATTCCTGAGTTGAAGTCAGAAGTTGATGGCTTGGTTGGTGCAGTTGGCGTTGCTTCACTTGCTACCGCGTCCACGACACCAATAATGAGCTTAACCACAGGAAAGACGAGGAACCACCACATCTCAGCGTCTCAGGCGTTCAGTGAGTCTCTTGGAAGCCAGATCATGACAGGCATCAACGTAAGCGTTGCCGGATGTGACACATGCACCCAATGACAGAGTACCACTGACAATATTCCCAACAATCGGAACAAATTTCAACGGAATTTTGAATGCTGCCGTCGTTCCTGCAGCTTTGAAGGCAGCCCTCAGAAGAGCCTGAAGAAATTCCGCTTCTGATCCCCCGTAGTCACCCAGTCCATCTAAATCTTTTTCTGTCAAACCGTAATCCCGCCGTATCTCCTTGTACATATTGCGAATGACGGTCATGTCAACAGCAATATCAAGGCCAGGAATAATGTTTAGTGCTCCGTTCACAACTGCAAGCATGGAGGCTTTCAAGACACGACGCTTGCTAGCTGCCTTTTTGGCTTCCAGCGAAGCCTCTGTCTTCGCCTGCATTGATCGTCGCCAACGATCAGCTTTCACATCATCCAGAAGCGCAAGCACGGCATCCTTCACTTCGTCTATTCCCTTCAGATTGTCATCACGATCTGGACGGCAGCTCGTGAAAATGACCCGTATACCAAGACCAACCTGTTTCTGGATATCAGCAATTTTCTCTTCTTCAAGTTGCTCTGTGGTTTTCCCTTTCTGCCAGAGTTGATCGTGTTGGTTAACTACGAACACGCACGGCTGGCTGTGGGTTATAAGATAACGAAAGAATTCCGCATCTGATTGAACGATCTTCCCACTGCTAACACAAAGGTACACATCAAAGGAATCCACTTTAAATTCTTTGAAATACGTTTCTTTTGGAAAGCGCGCCGTACCATATCCGGGAAGGTCACAGAACTCCACGCCAGGAACAGTAGCGGTAGAGTGGCTACTCATTCCTGTCGTGGTATCTGTATGCACCCCAACCACCGCTTCATCTACTCCAAGGATGGCGTTAACGAGAGATGATTTCCCGGCGCCAGGCTGGCCGAATACAGCGACCCGAACCTCTGCCCGATCCGCCTCTTCAAGGTCTTGTCGGAGTTGTGCCGCTTCGTCTTCTAAGTTCATGGTCACTCCATTTTGATCAAGTTCCCAAACAAAGCCATTACACCATTACGCGGCGAGATCGAGCACCCTAGATTCGATATGAGGCAAAGTGTCACCGTCTAGGCATTAACAAACGCTTCATTTGGAGCAGATTGTCATCGTGTAAGTCCCTCCAGTCAGAAGGCTCTCCACGCTCGAAGATAAAGTCGTCTTGATGTCTTTGGTAGAGCCTTACACCGTCCGCAGCTGCTAGCAGTAGAGCCTGTGCACCCAGCCGTAGGCCATACGACTTGGCCTGATAAAAGGCGTCTTTCCAAGCGAGGTCACCGGACGCCCGGTACTTGACCTCGATCAGGGCATGCACGCGCTGCTCTGGATGCGTCCCCGTCACGCCAATGGCGTAGTCCGGATAATTGCGTTCTCCCCGGCCCATGCGAACCGGAAGTTGCCGCACCCAGTCGTTTTCGGTCAGGCCGAGTCGGTGCAGCAGAGGCTCAACCAGTTGGAGTTCCACGTCGCGTTCGTTGGCCAGATCAGCCAGATCGACTTCAGCTTGTTCCGGCAGGTGCGGCACGCTGGAGAGATCTAGGCCCCGCTCGGCCAACATCTGAAGGACAGCGTTGTATTCGGCGGCACTGAGCATCTGCCCACTGGTGCCCTGCAGGTTGCGGCCAATGTGGGTGCTGGCCCCAAACACAGCGTCTGCCTTCAGGGCCTGAAAAGGAACGCGGGGCACGCGCACGATGCCGCCGATCTGCACCGCGTGCTTGTAATGAAAGAACGGATCGACGTAGGCGTCCTCCACGACGCGCAGCAGGGAATGTATCTCTTTGACAGGCGAGCGGATGTACATCACACACACGTCGCCGCGCTGCATGTCGAGGCTGCCCTGCCAGTGGGTGACGTGTTCTGGCGAAATCTCTTCTAAAAAGCCGTAATCGCCGTCCTGTTCGCCGCCGCCCACCAGCAGCCAGGCGTGGCGGGGCGCAGGCAGTTCGTCTCTAGGCTCGCAAGCGACATAGGCCGGGCCAAAGTGGTACAGGACGGCCAACAACCCGGCCACCGTCAGGTCATGGCGCTGCCTGAACTCTTGGAGTGCCGCGCTGAATTGACCCAAGTAAAGCCAGCGGCCTAAAGTGTCGTTTTTGGCGGCCACAGCGGGCAGAGCAATGTCAAAGGCCGCAGCGATCTGCAGCAGCTCTTGGTGAAGTGAGGGGACCTCCATGCTCTTGAATCCATAAGGCACAAATATGTCTGGGTGCGCGAGGTGCAGCCCTAAGCTGACCAGGTGCACGTCTTCCATGGCCCACTTGACGTTCAGCACATCGTCGGCATCTCCAGACAAAGACACTTGGCCGCTGGTGACGAGGGCAGTCAAGAGCGCCTGCACCTGCTCTGGAGAGGCAGCCGGATGCTGGCTGGCAAAACTCTGAACGGCCTGCACGACGCGCACGGCGTCGTCGTTCAGGGCCTCATCTTCCCACTCTATTTCCGAGCCTTCCTCATGGCTCCCGACATAGTCGGTGACTCCGTAGCGCGGCCACTCATGCTGCATCCGTGCCGCAAACTCTGGCAATTCGGCAAAGTATGCGGTCGCCAATTCGCCGCCCGGAGAGCGGAAGTACAGATCCAACACCAGTGGATTGAGTTGTGAGGGCATTCCTCACTATGCCCGCTCTGGCGACGCGTTCTTGCCTCACTTGCGTCAACTGCGCCTCATGTCCTACACCCAGCCTTTATCCTGTAACCCAATGACGACAGTTCTGGACGCCCTTGAACGTGCCCTGCTCGCAGCGGGTGGGCATCAGCGGGGCGAAGTGCTCGCGCCCAATTGCATTTTGTGGCCTGATCCGGCGGGCGAATGGCAGGAAGCGGCGGCCCTGCTGAGACAGCGCCGATCCTTGTTGACGCTGGGCCACTACGATCCAGCCCGCCTCACCGGGCCAGCCATCTGGATTCGCACGGTGTTGGACAGGCAACCTGTCTTGCCTGAACCGACCATCGTGTATCTGCTGGGTCTGGGCCGAGACGACCTGCGCGGCGAGGTGGCCTCTGAGGGCGTCAGACCTCTGGTTGACCTGCAGTTCCGTGGCGCAGTGTTCCTGGGGCCAAGGAAAAAGGCCTGGTCTGTCGCGTCGTTTTTTAAGGAGGCCAAAGACCTCCGAATAGACGTGGCGGACAGTGCGCGCCCTGCATTGGTGGGCCATCTGGGAACCTTGCTGGGGCAACCCATCAGCGAGTTGAGAGCGCGGGCGCCCCTGACCTTACCTGCCCTGAGTCGGTTGGCCTTTCCTGACCTGCCGGGCCAACTGCTGACCTGGCTGTCTGATCCCCAGCTGGTTTTGCCACAAGCCCTCGTGGAAGCCTTCGGGTCGGAGTACGGTCTGGAGGTGTCTGAGGGCGTCGCGGTAGCGGCTACGCGGCTTACGACGCGCCAGGGGGCTCTGGGCGGTATCTGGGAACGGTATGCAGCGAATCCCGACCTGTACCCCGGCGTTCGAACCGCTCTAACGACCGCAGGCCCGGCAGCGGGCGCAACTTGGACGGCGGAGCAAGCTGAGGTGTGGCCGCAAAGCAATTCGGCTGCAGAGCAGGCCCTGCGGACAGCGTTGCAGGCTTTGCAAGACCAGCCTGCAGTGGCTGTGCGGGCCGGTCTGTTGGAGTTGGATCAGCAGCACGCTTTCCGGCGCGTCAGCGTCTGGGGGAGGTTGGGGGAGTCGCCCCTGGCCTGTGCCCTGCAGCATTTGGCCCACCTCACCACCCTGTCGGCAGTCCCGCTGATCGGCGACACGGCGCCGGAGTTGGCCGCCGCCTATGCCGCTGGCGGTTACCGCACGGATCAAGAGGCTATGGGCGCGCTCGGGGCCGTGCAGGCCGACGCAGACCTTGAGTTGGTAGGGGGCGTGCTACGGATCCCTTATCTGGAGTGGCTGACCCGAGTGAACGAGCGGTTTGCCGCCGTCACGTTGGCCGCAAACAGCCTGCCAAAACCTACATCGTCCTCTTGGCAATCTGTCCCCGGACTGGCGGTTATTTTTGTCGACGGCTTGCGGTTTGATGTGGCGGCCTCGCTGGCAAAACAGCTTGCTCCCCACTCGGCCCAGTTGTCGTGGCAATTTTCTGCCCTGCCTTCGATCACCGCGACCGCCAAGCCTGCCGCCGCGCCCGTTGCAGGTGCTCTGGACGTGCTGAGCGGCGAGAAGCTCACTCTGGGGCACTTGGGCCGCAGCCTGAATGCTGCGCTGCTGCGCGACCTCTTGACGCAGCGCGGCTTCAAGGCCGTGCGCATCCCAGTCAAAGGCGATTCGGGCGGGGCCGTCTGGATGGAGACCGGTAACTTGGACAGTCTTGGGCACGGTCAGGGTGTGGGGCTTGCCGGACTCTTGCCCGCCGAGGTAAGACGCCTCCGAGACCGGGTGCAGGGCTTCCTCGACGCCGGATTTCAGGAGGTACGGATCATCACCGACCACGGTTGGCTCCTGATGCCGGGGGGCCTCCCCAAAGCAGAGCTTCCGGGGCCCCTGACGTTGTTTAAAAAAGGCCGCTGTGCTGTCCTCAAAGTGCTGAACGCCAGTTCGTATCCTTCCCTGCCGTGGACGTGGGATGCGGACGTGCAGATCACGCTGGCTCCCGGTGTGCATTCCTTTGAGGCGGGCGAGGTGTACACGCACGGCGGCCTGAGCCTGCAGGAGTGCGTCATTCCGGTGCTGACGGTGCGGGCGCAGGGCGGGGTCATGCCTGTAGAGTTCGAGTCGGTGCGCTGGACGGGCAACCGCTGCCGGGTCAAGGTCAGCGGTGGAGCGGGCCTGACTCTGGATCTGCGCCGCCGGGCCAACGACGCAGGCAGTTCGCTCCTGACGGCAGCGAAAGAGGTGGGCGCAGACGGTAACGTGTCCCTGTTGGTCGCAGGCGATGACACGGACGGCACGGCCGCTGTTCTGGTGGCCCTTCAAGAGAACAAGCCCATCCGGCAAAAACCCGTCACGGTGGGAGAAAACGCATGACCTTGGACGCGCTCGACCAATTGGTGGCTGCCTCTTTTGAGGGCTATACCGTCCGCAAAGACCTGGCCAAGACCTTCAAGGGGCAGTACCCGGTGCCGACCTATGTGGGTGAATTCTTGCTGGGCCGCTACTGTGCCAGCACCGACGAAGAAGAGATCCGTGAAGGTCTGGAAGTCGTGCAGCGCATGATGAACGAGCGCACGGTGCGGGCAGGCACGCAGGAACTGTTCAAGGCCCGGGCCCGCGAACGGGGCAGCGTGAAGCTGATCGATCTGGTCACCGCCCGTCTTGACGCGAAGACCGATGCTTACCTGGTCGAGTTGCCCAGCCTGCAACTCAAAGATGTCCGTATTTCGCCGGAACTGGTGCAGGAGCATGAACGCATGCTGACTGGCGGCTTTTACGCGGAGCTGGAACTGGAATACGACGCCGTGATTGCCGGTGAAAAAAGCGGACGACCCTTTGGTGTGGCGTCGCTGCGGCCCATTCAGCTCTCCAAGCGCTCGGCACTCTCAGAGATGGCCCAGGGGCGATCTGCCTTTACCACGGCTCAGTGGAAGGCTCTCCTGCTGCGGAGCGTGGGCTTTGAGCCGGACACCTTATCAACCCGTGCCCAAGACGTGCTGCTGCTCAGAATGGTGCCGTTTGTGGAGCGCAACTACAATGCTGTGGAATTGGGGCCACGCGGCACCGGGAAATCCCACCTGTACCAGCAGGTCTCCCCGTACTCGCATCTGGTGTCAGGCGGCAAGGCCAGCGTGGCCCGGATGTTCGTCAACAATGCCAGCGGTCAACGCGGCCTGGTCACGCAGTACGACGTGGTGTGCTTCGATGAGGTGTCCGGCGTGTCCTTCGACCAAAAAGACGGCGTGAACATCATGAAGGGCTACATGGAAAGCGGCGAGTTTTCGCGGGGCCGCGAAAGCATTCGGGCCGACGGCGGCGTGATCATGGTAGGCAACTTCGACGTGGATGTGGCCCACCAGCAGCGAATCGGCCATCTGTTCGGCCCTATGCCGGCCGAGATGCGCGACGACACGGCGCTGATGGACCGGATTCATGCCTACCTGCCTGGGTGGGACGTGCCGAAACTGCATGCGGGTCTGTTCACCAATCACTTTGGGCTGGTGAGCGATTTCCTCGCAGAGTGCTGGCATCAACTGCGTTTCGAAGGCCGCTGGAACCGGGTGGCCCACCGGGTTCGGTTGGGCGGAGCGCTGAGTGGACGGGACACCACGGCGGTGCAGCGCACGCTGAGCGGGCTGCTCAAGCTGATCTCTCCCGACGAGGCAGCAGAGATTGACGACGCGGATCTGGACTGGGCCGTGCGCCTCGCCCTCGAGGTTCGCCGCCGCGTCAAGGAACAGCAAAAGCGCATCGGCAGCGCCGAGTTCCGCAACACGCATTTCAGTTATCAACTGGGCGAGGACGGCATCGAACAGTTTGTGACCACGCCAGAACTGCAAAGTGACGACGCCATCGGCACCGATCCATTGCCCCCCGGTCAGGTGTGGGCGCTGGGTTCCAGCATGACCGACGAGCACGCGGGCCTCTATCGCATTGACGTGAACGAGGGGCCGGGCAGCGGCGTGCGGGTGCTGAACAATCCGGTGCCCCGGCCCTTTCAAGAAAGCGTCCGCTTTGCAGAGCAAAACCTGTATGCGCAGGCGCTGGCCCTGGTGGGCGAGCGTGACCCCCGCCAGCATGAATTCAGCATTCAGCTGCGGGCTTTCGACTCGGCCCGCAGCGGGAGTGGACTGGGCCTGCCTGCTCTGCTGGCCCTGTGCAGCGCCCTGTTGGGCAAAAGTTTACGCGGCGGCCTGATTGCTGCCGGACACCTGAATTTGGGCGGCGGCATTGATCCGGTGCACAACGCCATTGACCTGGCGGAACTGGCCGCAGAGAAGCGGGCGGCCGCACTCCTGCTGCCTATCAGTGCCCGGCGGCAACTCAATGACCTGAGCGATGAGGTGGCGGCCAAGCTGACGGTGCTGTATTACACGGATGCCCGCGACGCCCTGTTCAAAGCACTGTTGGAGTAGGAAAATCAAGCAGTTGACATTAGGTCTTAAACAAACTCTGCCCAACCGTGTTGGTGGGAGGGGCTCGGCATGTGCTGTTGAGCAAACCAAAAGCACTTACGCTGATCTAGTTAACGCAATGGAAACCACAATCACTGCAGAGCACCCAGCCCCCTAACATTCGTGGATTCCAGCCTCCGCTCACGCCTGGGGCGCTTTACATTAGGGCCATGACACAACCCTCTGACCCGCCGACCTTCTTTCTTCAATCGGTGGGGATTCGTGCTACGGCCCAACCGCGTGGCGGGCGCTTTGTGGTGCTGGCAGGCAGCCAGGCGCGGGCCGAAGTGGTAGACAGTTATGAACGCAACGTTCCAGCTGGCTATAGAGCGCACCGCGAGCGGCTGATTGCTGAAGGCGTACTGCAACACGATCAAGTTACAGGCGAGTTGCAGTTTATGCGTGACGAGGCATTCAATGGCAGTACGGAAGCAGGCTGTGTCGTGGCCGGGCGGATGGTCAACGGCATTCGTGACTGGTTCGTTCAAGCTCCAGATGGAGCCAAGCAGTCCCATGCGGATTGGCTGACTCAGGTTCGGAGCGGGCAGGACACGCCAATTTTCACTTTAAAAACCGACCAGCTGAAGGCATACGCGCAAATGCAAAAAGGCGAGTTTGTGGTTCTGACAGGCAGTGAAGCTATGCAAGGTGTCTCTGACAAGATGGACAGAGACGTTGTGGAACTTAAAGAGCACCTCATAGCGCAAGGGGCGCTTGTAGAAAAACCGGACTCGGATCTGCTGGAATTTATCGTCGATACAACTTTTAAGGGTGCGGCTGCTGCCAGTGGCGTAATACTGCTGCGTCGGGGGTTCGAAAATTCTCTTTGGATTTTCACCGATTCACAGGGTCAAGAGGTCAGCTACGGAAAATGGATGGGGATAACGTCCAAGATTCCGCCTCAAGTCAGACAGGCGCGGCTCGGCCTAACCCAAACAGCCAGCGAGGAGACTGGCATGCTGGAAGCGCACGGGCACCGCGAAGAGATTCTTGCTGATGTGGTCACGACTGCGCGGGTTCCTCTGAATCAAATCCTGTACGGTCCTCCGGGCACAGGCAAAACGTTTCAAGTGGTGGAACGCGCTCTGGCCGTCCTTGATCCCGCCTTCTTGGCTGAATTCCTGCAAAACCGCGCGGCACTCAAAGCCCGCTACGATGACTTCGTGACAGCGGGGGCCGTGTCGTTCGTCACCTTCCACCAGTCGTTCGGGTACGAGGATTTTGTTGAGGGCATCAAACCCGTCATGGAAGGCAGCCAACTGAAGTACCGCATTGAAGACGGCATCTTTTTGGAAGCCGTGCGGGCTGCCGGGGGTCAGTTGGCTCCAGCAGAAAAAGAAGAGGAAAGTCAATCTGCGGTACAAGCGCCGCAAGGCCCGCCCGCTGCCGCTCAGGTGTGGCGGATCTACATCGACGGCGCAGCACCCAGCAGTCAACTGCGCGAGCGGTGTCTGGAACGGGGCGAAGTGCGGGTGGGCAGCTGGAACAAGCCCCCACAAGACCTTACCCTCATCAGCAGCGAGGAACTCAATCCATCGCAAGTCCTGTTCCGGGACGGGATGAGAGTGGGCGACCTGATTCTGCTGGCGACCAATTCAGACCAGATCGGGGCCGTAGGCGTTGTGGACGGCGAGTACCACTTCAATCCGGGAAGCGACCCTATTTTTGCCCTGAATTACGCGCATGCCCGGTCTGTTCGTTGGCTGGCTACAGACTTGAAAGTGGGTGCCCAGGCCATCACGGGCCGCAGGTTCGCGCCGCCCACTTTGCAGCGGGTGGCCGGAGCAACCGCCGCGGAGATTGTGCAGCGCCTGGGGCTTTCGCAGTCTCACCCTGCGGACGAAGCAGAGCAAGAAGCGGGGACGCGCCCCCATGTGCTGATCATCGATGAGATCAACCGGGGCAATGTCGCCAAGATTTTCGGCGAACTGATTACCCTGCTGGAGACCGAGAAGCGGGCAGGCGGCCCGGAAGCCCTGACGGTCAAGTTGCCCCTGAGCCGCCGCGCCCTGAGTGTGCCGGACTCCCTGTACGTGATCGGCACCATGAACACTGCCGACCGCAGCCTGACCCAGCTGGATACCGCGCTGCGCCGCCGCTTCGTGTTCCATCCGGTCTGGCCGGAGCCGAGCTTGCTTCAGGTCGTGCAGATCGACGGGCAAGCCTTGGATCTCCGGAAATTCCTGTATGCCATCAACGACCGCATCGAGCGGTTGCTCAGCCGGGAGCAGGTGATCGGGCACGCCTACCTGTTGGGCCTGCCCGCCACCCTGGCTGGCGTGGCCAGCGCCCTGCGAGAACGCATCCTGCCGCAATTGGAAGAGCACTTCTTCGATGACTGGTCGAAAATCCGTGAGGTTCTGGCCGACGCAGGGAAAGAACGGCACCTACAGTTCGTGCAGCAGGACAAGGTGGAAGACGGCGTTCGGTACCGTGTCAATGAGTCGGCGTTTCGAGAGGTTGAGGCGTTCACACTGGTCTACAGCCGCATGAACGACGACGCCTTCCCGTTTAAGCCATGACCGTTCACCTCAGCGCCCGTGAACATGATTTCCTCGTGCGTGGGGAGGCCAGCGCCCTAGGGGAGCAGAACGTAACCACCCTCAGTGCGGAAGCCTTCGATGCGGTGGAAGCCCTCGTGCTGGGGCAGGGCAGTGAATTAGCTTCTGTAGCGGCACCGACCAAGCTGGCCCGGCAAAACGCCCTGAAGCTGTCGCAGTGGGTGGGATTGATTCGCACGCCAGACGGAACCACCATCGAGATTTTACCCAAGACCCACGAGCGGCCCGGCACACGGCAGCTTGATCCTGAGGCGTCCTTGCACGGCAGCCGCGCCCTGTTGATGCGCATGTTGGTGGCCACTGACGAACGCTTCCGAACAGCGCCTCCTGCGGACTTGGATACGGCCCGGATGCCGCTCTTCGAGATCCTGCTTCGCTCGGTGCTTGACGGCATCAAGGCAGCGGTGCGGCGCGGCATTCCCCATGCGTATGTCGCGGTCTCCGAAGAGCGGGCTTCCCTACGCGGCAGGCTGGACTTGCCCCGGCAGGTACGGCAACCACCTCACCGCGCCCACCGGCTGAACGTTGTGTATGACGAGTTTCTACCGGATCGCCCTGAGACGCGCCTTACCCGGTTGACGGTGGAGCGGGTGGCCCGCGTAACGCGCGCTGCGTCCACCAAGCAGCTGGCGCGGGAGCTGTTGGTCGTTCTGGAGAACGTGCCGCCCAGCCGTGACATTCGGCGTGATTTTGCTGCCTGGCGCCTGGAGCGGGGGCACGCGCACTTTGTGGCGCTGGAGGGCCTGTGCCGCATGGTGCTGTACGAGCTCAACCCGCTGGTCGGAGGCATGACAGCACGGGCACAGGCGGTCTTGTTCGACATGAACAAGGTCTACGAAGCGTATGTGGCGCACTTGCTGCGGCTCCAGCATCCCGAGTGGCGGGTGCAGACACAGGTCACCGACCGCGCTTTGGGCAACGTCGGAACGACCCCTGCCTTCCGGCTGCGCCCCGACCTGCTGATTACCCTGCCGTCAGGCGAAGTGATCGTGGCCGACACCAAATGGAAGCGGCTCAAACCTGACAAGGCCCCGACTTTCGACATAGCGAATGCAGATGCCTATCAGATGCTGGCCTACGGCGCGGTGTTTCAGCGGGGGCAAGCGGTGCGGAATCTGCACCTGATCTACCCACACCTGGTGGGCCTGCCACCTCGCCTGCCGACCATTGCCCTAGAAGGCGGAAGCTTCCTGCACCTGAGCACCATCGACCTGAAGGCGGTGGTGCCTCTCAGTCCTTTTTCTTCCTTGCCGATCCCAAGAGCAATGCCGCTGACTCCTGACACACTGGATCCCGGTGCGTGAGTCTGTGGTGGTGAAGGCGCTCACTGGATCAATCCGGCGGCAGGGATGGACGAGGCCTGATCCATTGGCGACAACCCCGAAGCGCGGCTTCTGCACTTGCTGGCCGACAATCTCTCCAGCCTCCTGCACACCCAAGCGCCGGGACTGGTGATGCGAGATGAGTTCAGGGAAGCGGAGCAGCAGGGCGATTTCGGTTCGCCCTGCTGCGGTGGCACGTGGTGATCGCCGACCCCGTAGCGTTGTCCGGATGAAGGCCGGCCCAGCGGGAGCAGATGAGGGCCGCTCTCGCGGTACTCTCACTCTTGCTGGGCGTGAAGGAAGGCGCGGGCCGACGCTGGTATTTGCTCCTGCCCCCGTCCAGCTCCTTGCCGGCACTTTGGTCTGACAGGTATTCAGCCTAGCGCTGTAGGGCGTGATCCCAAAAACCTTGTGTAACGGCAAAAACCTTCACTCCGCCCAACCAGCTTTGCTCTGACATTCCCGGCATTTAAGTCAATCTTTGGGTGTCAACACTCGCTTCAACCGCAGCAAGGTGCTGTCTTGCAGATCTGACTGAGCCAGTTCCTTTCCTGGTCAAC